>NZ_BAAAHH010000043.1:0-54778 GCF_039525175.1 Actinocorallia libanotica | reverse complement strand
CCCGGAAGTTAAGCCCTCCAGCGCCGATGGTACTGCACGGGAGACTGTGTGGGAGAGTAGGTCACCGCCGCAATCATCGTGTGAAAGGCCCTGGACATTGTCCGGGGCCTTTCCGCATTTCCGGAGTGTTTTCGGCGAGAGAGAACCCTCCAGGGCCGACGGCCCTGGAGGGTTCTTTCGTGCTCCGGGTCAGGTGGTGAGGGTCTCGCGCCAGGCGGGGTCGGCGGTGAGGACGGTGAGGCGCTGGGTGGCCCGGGAGACCGCGACGTAGAGGGTGCGCAGGCCCATGGGGGACTGGGCGGCGATCTCCTCGGGGGCGACGATGACGGCGGCGTCGAACTCCAGGCCCTTGGCGTCCAGGACGTCCAGGAGCTGGACGCGGTCGGGGACGTCCCAGGGGTCCTGGGGCCAGCCCAGGGGGAGGATGACGCCGATGGTGCCCTCGACCTGGCCCAGGAGGTCGATGACTGCGTCGCGGGCGGCGTGGAGGAACGTCGGCCGTGTGCCGTCGGGCAGGAGGGAGACGACGGCTTCGTGGCCGGTGGTGCGGACGGCGCGGGAAGGGACGGCGTCGGGGACGGCCTTGGCGAGGACGCGGGTCGCCACGGCGGCGATCTCCACGGAGTTGCGGTAGTTGGTGGTGAGCTCGAAGGAGTGCAGGGGGCGCTTGTTGCGGCGGGTGCCGGCGGTGCCGAGGGCGGCGGCCATGGCCTGCCGGGAGGCCTCCAGGTCCTCCCAGGCGGACTGGGCGGGGTCCTCCACGACCGTCCAGGTGGCCTGGCGGCCGCGGCGTCCGAGCATGCGCCACTGCATGGGGGAGAGGTCCTGCGCCTCGTCGACCACGACGTGGCCGTAGTCGGTGGCCTCCTCGGCCTCGTCGTCGACGCGGCGGGCGCGTTCGAAGCGCTCGATGGAGGTGGTGAGCTCGCGGAACTCCGGCTCCCACTCGGCGACCTCCTCGCCGGTGAGGATGTTGACGCCGTCGACGACGTACGGGTCGTCCTCGCGCACCTTGCGGGTGGGGCGCGGCGCACGGCCCAGCAGGGAGTCGAGCTCGTCGAGCAGCGCCACGTCCTGGTAGGACCAGCCGTCCTCGTGGGCGAGGGAGCCGGCGAGCCTGCCGACCTGGGAGGGGGTGAGGTCGCGGCCCGCGGCGCGGCCCAGCCGCCCGGGGTCGGCCAGGGAGAGCAGCACCTGGTCGGGGGTGCGGATCGGCCACCAGGCGGTGAGGAAGTCGCCGAGCTGGTCGCGGGCGTTCGCGGTGAACTCGCCGCGTTTGATGCCGGGGGCGTCGACGAGGCCGCCGATCTCCACGAACCGCTCCCACAGCGCGTCCAGGAGGGCGTCGGCGGCCTTGCGGCGCCCGGTGTTGACGGCGCCGTGGACGCGCTGGTGCACCTGCTTGCGGATCTTGTCGAGGCGGGGGCGGTCGAGGCGGACGACGACGCCGGCGTGCACGACGGTGAGAAGGTCGGGGGCTCCGGGCGGGTGGTCGGTGACGGCGCGGCGCAGCACCCGCGCCATGGACCCGGCGCCCTTGATCCGGGTGAGCTCGGGCGAGTCGTGGCGGGTGGCGGCCGTGCCGGGCAGCAGGTCGCCCAGGGAGCGCAGCGCGGCCGAGCCCTCGCCCAGGGAGGGCAGGACCCGTTCGATGTAGGCGGTGAAGCGCTGGTTGGGGCCGACGATGAGCACGCCGCGGCCGCCGAACCTGCGCCGGTGGCGGAACAGGAGGTAGGCGACGCGGTGCAGGGCCACGGCGGTCTTGCCGGTGCCGGGGCCGCCCCGCACGATGACGGTGCCGTCGGCGGGCGCCCGGATGACGAGGTCCTGCTCGCGCTGGATGGTGGCGACGATGTCGCGCATGGCGCCCTCGCGGGTGCGGGCCAGCGAGGCGAGGAAGGCGCCGTCGCCGACGACGGTGAGGCCGTCGACGAGGGCGGGCTGCAGCAGGTCGTCCTCCAGGTCGATGACCCGGTGGCCGCGGGAGTGCAGGACCCGGCGGCGCACGACGCCGCGCGGGTCCTCGGGGGTGGCCCGGTAGAAGGCCTCGGCGGCGGGCGCCCGCCAGTCGACGACGAGCGACTCGTGCTCGCGGGTGCGCACCCCGACCCTGCCGATGTAGAGCGGGCCGTGCTGCTCGGCGGCGGCCGGGCCGCCCGGCCCGCCCGGGTCGGCGGAGGCGGGGCCGCCCAGGCCGGCCGGACCGACGGAGGCTCCGGGGGCGAGGTCGAGCCGCCCGAACACGAGCCCGTCGTCGGCGACGTTGAGCGCCTGGGCGCGCAGCGCCGCCTGGTAGACCATGGCGTCGCGGTCCACCAGTGAGCTCTTGGTGCCGGCCTGGGACTGGCGGAAGCCCTCCTGGAGCATCCGCTGCGCCTCTTCCCGCATCTCGTCGAGCCGGACGTGGGCGGCGTCCACCAGGGACTGCTCGGCCGCTATCTCGGCTTCTTTGACCTGCGGGGCCTGGGCGGCCCCGGTACGGGCGGACGACGGCATGTGCTCTCCTTCTCGCAAGAGAAGAAGCTTATGCGGTCGCGACCTCCTCGGCCTCGCCGAAGGTCATGCCGAGGTGCCCGACGGTGGTGCTGGACAGCGCGGGCACCCGGTCCAGGCCGAGCCTGCGCATGTCCTCGGCGGCGGGGTGGTCGCCGAGGGTGACGACCGCGCCGCCGGGGCGCATGCGGACCTGGGAGGGGCGCATGGTCCAGGGGACGCGCCGGGTGACGCCGTCGTAGCAGGCGTAGGCGTCGATCACGGGCGCCGCCTGCCCGTCGGGGACGGCCAGGCCGGGCTTGACGGACATGGCCGCCACGAGCCGCCCGTCCTGGTGGACGGCGCAGCGCTGGGGCCCGCTCCAGTCGATGGGCAGGCGGGTGAGGACCTTGGGGAAGCCCCAGATCTGGCGGCCGGCCTGGAGGGTGAACTCGCCGTCGACGGGGAGCCAGTGGATGAAGGCGCCGACGCCCGAGGAGGCGACGCCGCGGGGGTGGCGCACCAGGAAGGCGACCGCGAACTCGTGGTAGGGGCCGAGGTCGCCGTCGACGTACTCGACGAAGGCGAGCGAGCAGATCGTGTGGGAGCCCAGCGGCCGCACCACCTCCAGGCCCGAGTAGCCGATGACGGTCTGGGCGACGCGGGCGGGGACGGGGAACATGGCGGACGCCACCTGCGCGTGGCGGATCTCCACGGGCATGGCGACGGTCTGGTCCAGTACCTGGTGCACGGCGGCTCTCCTGGGGTCGGTGGCGCGGAGAATGAAATTAGAACAGGTTCTAGACCGGAGTCTCAAGGGCGGCCCGCACCCGATCGAGCGTGGCGCGCATGCCCGCCCGGTTGAGCGCCGCCCGCCGGTCCGCGCGGACCCCGGTGAAGACCCTGCCCAGGAAGGACACCACCGGCGCCGTCCAGTGGTCGCGGCGCAGGTCGTGCCAGTACTCGGTGAGCCGGGTGGACTCGCCGACGGGCTCCAGCCGGTAGCCCCACAGCGCGACCTCCATGCCGAAGCTGTAGACGCGGAAGGCGTGCACCCGGTCGGGCACGTGGGCGGTGACCTCGCAGTTGGTGAACCAGACGAACGGGCCGCGCCGGTTGAACCCGATGAACCGGGAGCCCTCCTCCACCGGGACGTCGCGCAGCCGGACGCGGAAGACCTCGGGCGACAGCTCGGAGGCGCGCCGGGGGTCGGCGACCAGGGCGAAGACCCGCTCGGCGGGCGCGTCGACGAGGACGCTCTCCTCGGCCACCCATTCCCGTTCGCCGCCCTCGGTGCCCGCCGTGCTCTCCATGGTGAGATCCTCCCGCATTACCGTGGGGGAATGGACGACCTGAACTGGCGGACCTGGGACGAGGCGGAGCCGGAACTGCGGAGCATGCTGCCGGAGGCGGCGCTGGAGACCGTCCGGCGGGCGGCGCGGGCCGCGGAGCGCTGGCACGGGGAGCAGACCCGGCCCACCGGAGAGCCCTACACCGTGCATCTGCTGGAGGCGCTGGAGGTGCTGGCGCGCGGCGCGGGCGAGCGCGACCCCGACGTCCTGGCGGCGGCCCTGCTGCACGACGTGGTGGAGGACACCCCGGCGACGGTCGCCGACGTCGAGGCGGAGTTCGGGCCGGTCGTCGCCGAGTACGTCGACTGGCTGACCAAGCCGCCCGTGCGCTCGCGCAAGGACAAGCGCGCGGCCAAGGTGGGCTACCTGCGCCGGCTTCGGGAGGCGCCGCCCCAGGCGATCGCGATCAAGCTGGCGGATCGGGCGAGCAACGCCCGCACCCTCGACCGGATGCCCCCGGACTTCCAGCGCCGCTACTACACCGAGACCGTGGTCTACCTACTGCCGCTGGCCCAGGACCACGCCTTCTTCGCTCCCTGGTTCGCCGACTGGGCCCAGCGGTTCGCCCACCTGCGCTGACCCCGCGGGCCACCGCCCGGCGGCGGCCAGGCCCTCCAGCCGGGCGACGAAGACCGGCGCCTGCTCGGCCCAGTCGAAGCGGGCGCGGGCCGCCTCGTGGCCGCGGCGCGCCATCTCCGCGCGCTCGCCGGGCAGGCTCCGCAGCCGCAGGACCTCCCGGACGGCGGCCGCCGGGTCGCGGACGATCCGGCCCGCTCCCGTCTCCTCCAGCAGGAAGGAGGAGGCGGGCTCGGGGGTGGAGACCACGGGGACGCCGTGGGCCAGGTACTCCAGCACCTTCGTCGGCGGCAGCGCGCGCCGCTCGCGGGTGAGGGACAGCCCGGCCGTCGCGCCGGAGACGATGCGCAGCGCCCGGTCGTTGGGCACGAACCCGTACCAGCGCAGGACCCCCTCGCGCTGGGCGGCGCGCAGCAGCGGGCGGACCTGCGCGTCGGCGGGGCCGACGAGCTCGGTGGCGACGCCGTGCGCGGCCAGGGCGCGGGCCACCGCGACGACCTCCTCGGCGCCGCCGTGCCGGGTCAGCCGACCGAGGTGCACCACCCGGGGGTCGTCGGGGCCGCGCGGCGGGCGGGCGGGCACCGGGGTGAGGGTGGGGTGGTCCAGGCGGGGGAGGCGCCGCGGGCCGGCCGGGCCGTCCATGACGACGGGCGTGCGGCGGGGCGCGACCAGGGCGAGCTCGGGGTCGTGCAGCAGGACCAGGTCGCTGTGCGGGGCGTGCTCGGCCAGGGCGCGCCGGGCGTGGCGCAGCGCGCGGAACCTGTCGGACAGGCGCGGCAGGTCCACCGGGGTGAGCTCCGGCCAGGGAACGGCGTGGTGCGCCCCGAACGGGGCGAGATAGGTGACGTGGTGGCCGCGCTCCAGCAGGGCCCGGATCTGCCGGTGCAGGATCCGGGCGTCCTCGGGATGGCGGCCTACCGTGCAGACACAGACCCGCATACGGCGTCTCCGGGGTTCACAGGACTTTCACCGGCATCGTCGCCGCCGTGCGTGTCCGCGAGGTGAACCCCGAAGGGCCGGGGGCCGTCAGTCCAGGTAGCCCCAGAGCTTGCAGATCTCCTGCAGCTGCGGGTCGATCTCGTCCACGCTGGGCAGCGGCCGCGCCTTCTGCACCTGGCCGGACTTGATGTTGCTGCTCCAGTCGCCGAAGACCGGCTTGATCGGGCCGTGGTCCTGGGAGCCGTAGTCGAGCATGGCGGGCTCCCACTCCACGCCCAGGTACTCGCAGATCCGCTTGGTCCACGCGGCGGGGTCGGCGGTGAGGTCCTCGTAGCGCACGGCCAGGCCCTTGAGGTTCTGACGGGCCTGCTCGACGCCGTTGACGTAGTTGAAGATCTCCTTGACGACCGCGTCCTTCTCGGCGCCCTTGCGGCGGTTGAGCACCGACTCGACGACCGACTGCGGGTGGCGCTGCAGGAAGATGTAGCGGGCCTGGGGCCAGGCCGAGGAGATGCGGCGCCAGATCAGGGCGTTGGCCGGGGTCTTGTCGACCACGATGCGCTTGCCGCTGCGCTCGAGCTCATGGTGCAGGACGCGGTCCCACAGCAGGTGCTCCAGCTCTTTGCGGCTCAACCCGATGGCGTCCATGATGTTCTCGGTGTACTCCCGGCTGGGCCGCACCTCGAGCGTGCGCAGGTGCAGCTCGTGCGGGGCGCGGATCTGGGAGTGGGAGTTCAGCAGAACCCGCAGCAGGGTGGAGCCCGACCGGACGGAGGAGAGGACGAAGACGGGGGAGGGAACGAGCCTGTTGCCGCTGCCGCGGTCGGGCAGCAGGACCTTGCGCTTGGGCTTGACCCCCGGCGGCCGCAGGGCCTCGGCGAGGTGTTCGGTACGGCGGCGGATGGCCCGCTTGACTGCGGTGCTGCGCTGTGCTTCCTGCATCCCTCAAGTCCCGGGTCAGTGTGGCCTCGCAGGAGACGATAGCGACACATTGGGCAATTTGGACTGACTGTAGTGAACGTTGCTGAATGTTAACTGAGAAACGTGCAACCCGGATCCTAGTCCAGGGGTCGCCATGATCGCTTCAGGTAGCGTTCGCCACGCCTGACGAGCGCCGGGCGGGACTTGGCGAGGTTGTTCCGCTCGCCGGGGTCCTTGTTCAGGTTGTAGAGCTCGTACGTCCACTTCTTGCCGGGCGTGGAGTACTCCGTGCCGGGCGCGAAGCCGATCAGCTTCCATTCGTCGAACCGCACCGCCGCCGCGCAGCGCCTTCCCTTGCCCCGCTCCTCGGCCCGGTGGCTCTTGGTGGAGCCGTTGTGCAGCCGCAGCCAGTAGAGGTACTGGTGCTTGGCGGGCCTTCCGGTGCCCGCCCACAGCTTCCGCAGGGAGATGCCGTCGTTCTTCGGCGCCTTGAGCCCGGCGAAGTCGGCGAACGTCGCCATCAGGTCGTACTGGACGGTCGGGTGGGAGGTGCGCTTCTTGGCGGTCTTGCGGAGCAGTTTGGGCGACCAGACGATGAACGGGACGCGGATGCCGCCCTCGTAGAGGTTGCGCTTCAGGCCGCGGTAGGGGCCCGCCGCCTCGAAGAACCGGGGGCTGACGTGGTCCTCCTCGTGCGGCCCGTTGTCGGAGGTGAAGACCACGATGGTCTCGTCGGCCAGGCCCAGCTTGCGCAGCTCGTCCATCAGCATGCCGACGTACCCGTCGAGCTGGGTGATCTGGGCGGCGTGCGCCTTGTTCTGGCGGGTCCAGTCCTTGCCGCGGTACTGGCCGAGCCCGGAGACCACGGAGGGCGCGTGCGGCAGCGGCAGGGTGAGCATCAGCAGGAAGGGCTGGCCCTGGCGGTCGGCGTCGCGCAGGAAGGCCAGCGCCCGCTGCATGATCAGGCCGGGCCCGTAGATCGGCCCGCTGTCGCCCTTGTTGCCCGGCAGCGGATGGTGCTGCCCGTTCTCCCAGAGGAACTCCGGGTAGTACCGCTTGGCCATGTGGTGGGTCATGTACCCGAAGAAGTCGGTGAACCCGCGGGCGTTGGGGTTGGTGTTGTTGTTCCCGGCGTTGGGGCCGAAGCCCCACTTGCCGAACAGGCCGGTGCGGTAGCCGCCGGCCTGGAGCATCTCGGCGATCGTCGGCTCGTTCGCGCCGATCGGGATCTCGCCCTCCTTGGGCGGGTTGCGGCGCACCGCGCTGTGGCCGCTGTGCAGGCCGGTGAGCAGCGAGGCGCGGGAGGGGGCGCAGACCGGCGCGGGGGCGTAGGCGTCGGTGAAGCGCAGGCCCTCGCGGGCCATCCGGTCGATCCGGGGCGTCTTGATCTTCTTCTGGCCGTAGCAGCCGAGCTGCCCGTACCCCAGGTCGTCGGCGAGGATCAGCACGAAGTTGGGGCGCTTGGCCGGCGGCCCGCCCTGGGCGGGCGCGGGCGCGGCCTGGGGCGCCGCCTGGGGGGCCCGGGACGTGGAGGCGACGGGCCGGCGGCCGTCGGCCTGGGGGGAGAGCGGGGCCGTGCTCTCGGTCCCGCCCTGGGCCCGGGGTCCGGCGGGGGCGCCGCCGTCGCGGGACGGCCACGCCGCGAAGGCCGCGGCACCGGCTGCCAGAGCACCTGTACTCAGCAGGAAACGTCGCCTGTCAGACAAGTGAGGACTCCTGGGGTTTGCGGGGGAACCGGAGGCAGCTTAGCGACATCTCGTGCCGCCGGGTCCGCGCAACGGCGTCGACGGCCTCCGTTGGTCTCCTGTTCATGCTCGGATGCCAGGTTGGCACCGGTACCTGATCCGATGCTTGGGGACGCATGACTGATCTGGCCTGGGCGGAGTCGCCGCTCCAGCTTCTGTCGGCCCTGGAGGCCCGGCACGCCGGCCTGCTGGGGCCGGTGCAGGTGCGCGTGCGCCCCGGATCGGACGCGTTGCACGCTACCGCCCGAGAAGTGATCCGGTTGGGGTTGTCACCGAAAACCGACCTGATCTTCACCGAGAAGACCGGGCGTACCAGGAGCACCGGGGCGATCGGCGACGCCTTCTCCGGCCGGGCGCAGGCGGGCCTGCTGCTGCACCGGGCGCCGGAGCGGATCGTCCTGCTGGACGACGGGCTGGCCACCCTCCACCTGCTCGGCCTGCTGTGCGGCCCGTGGAAGCAGCCGCTGGTGCGGGCCAGGGCGCGGCCGGGCCGGCTCCGGCGCGCCTTCTCCGGGCTGGCCGGCCGCCGGCTGCGCTCGCTCGCCCACCGGGGCAGGGTGGTGTTCTTCACCGGCCTCCCCGTGCCCGCGCCGCTGCTCGCCCGCGCCCGCCGGGTCGGCATCCCGGTCGTCTCCCACGACTTCGCCTGGCTGCGCTCCCTGCCGCCCGCGCCGCCGCCGGAGCGGCGGACCGTGGTGCTGGGCACCTCGCTGGTGGCCAACGGGCTGGTCGAGCGGGAGCCCTACCTGCGGTGGCTGGAGGGCGTCACCGCGCGTGAACCGGTGGTCTACCACCCGCACCGGCGCGAGTGCCCGCGGGTGCTGGAGCTGCTGCGGGAGGACCCCGCGGTCACCCTGGTCGAGGGCGACCTGCCGGTGGAGCTGAGCCTGCGCGGCCTCACCTCCGAGCACCGGGTGCTCAGCCTGCCCTCCACCGCCCTGACCTCGCTGCGCGTCCTGCACGGCCCCGGCGGGCCCCGCGTCGAGGGCGTCGGCGTCCCCGCGGCGTGGTGGACCGAGCGGGCCGACCCCGCGCTGCGCACCCACCTGAGCCTCTCCGTCCTGGGTCCGGAGTTCGTTTGAGACTGCTCGCCGTCGCCGACTCCGACTCGTACCTGAAGTGGGCGGCCGCCCTGCTGCGCGGGCTGCCCGGCGAGCACCGCCTGGTGGTGGTGCGCTCGCCGATCACGCCGTCGGCCGGGCAGCGCCGCGCCGCCGTCGGCGGCCGGGAGGGCGCCGCGGCCCCCGAGGTGGTCACCGCCCGCCGGCTGCGGGCGCTGCTGCGCGCGGACGACCCGGACGCCGTGCTGCTGGCCTGCACCGGGCCGGTCGTGCGGGCGCTGTCCCCCTGGGTGTCGCGGGGCCGGCGCCGGGTCCTGGTGACCGGGCTGCCGGGGATCTCGGTGCCCGCGAGCGAGAAGGCGTGGCGGCTGCGCGCGGCCGCCGACCTGTTCGTGGTGCACAGCGGCCGGGAGGTCGCCGAGTTCGACGCGATCGCCCGCGACCTGGGGCTGCCCGGCCGGACGGCGCGGGCCACGCTGCCGTTCCTGCACGACGCCGCGCCGTCCGGCGGGCGCGCCGGTCCGGACCGCGACCGTGTCGTCTTCGCCACCCAGGCCAAGGTCCCCCGGCGGCGCGAGGAGCGCGAGCGGATCCTGTACGCGCTGGCCGGCCTGGCGCGGGCGCGGCCCGACCTGGACGTGGTGGTGAAGCTGCGGGCCGGGGAGGGGGAGGAGCAGACCCACCGCGAGGACCTGCACTACGCGGCGCTGTGGCGGGAGATGCCGGTCGGGCACGGGCTGCTGCGCTTCGAGACGGGGCCCATGCACGCCCAGCTGGCCCGCGCCGCGGGGTTCGTGACGGTGAGCTCGACCGCCGCGCTGGAGGCGATCGCCGCCGGCGTCCCGCTGCTGGTGCTCTCGGACTTCGGGGTGGGCGCCGAGATGATCAACCTGGTCTTCGAGGGCAGCGGCGTGCTCGGCACCCTGGACGACCTGGCCCGCGGCCGGTTCCGCGTCCCCGACGAGGCATGGTGCGCCGCGAACTACTTCCACCCCGAGGCCGAGAACGACTGGGTGCGGCGGCTGGCGGAGCTGGTGGCCGAGGGGGATCGGCTGCCGCCCCCGGCCGGGGACCCCGGCGGCAGGTGGGCCAGGACCAGGGCGTCGCTGCGGGTGGAGCTGCCCCCGGCGGCCTACCGCGGGGCGCTGCGGCTGCGCCGCGCCCTGCGCTGAGCCCGCCGCTCAGATCCGGACGCCCAGCAGCTCCTCGAACAGCTCCTGGCGGTAGACGCCCATCGCGGGCAGCACCTCGGCGCGCAGCTCCGGCGGCACCGCCAGCATCGCGGCCCGCGCGCGGTCGACCAGCTCCACCCGCAGCGGCGGGCTGAGCCGCGCCCGGCGGGTCAGGTGGTAGCCGATCACGGCGAAGTAGCCGCGGACGGCCTTGGGCGCGAACCGCTCGGCCTCCGGGTCGGCGGCCAGCTCGGCCAGCACGAGGTCGAAGGCGTCGAAGAAGTGCAGCTGCCGCTCGTCGCCGATCCGGGTCAGGGCGCCCTCGCGGTGGCGCCGGTAGAAGACGCCGCGCAGCGGGACGACCGCGTAGGAGGAGGCCTGGCGGTACAGCCGCCAGAACCACGGCCGGTCCTCGGCGGTGTGCAGCCCGGGGGCGAAGTCCAGCAGGCCGCGTTCGGCCAGCCGCCGGTCGTAGACCCCGGCCCAGCAGTAGGGGTAGTCGACCATGGAGGGCTGGCCGACCGGGAGGATGCTCGCGCGGGGGTCGAGCACCTCGCGCAGCCTGCCCTGCGGGGGGCGGCGCGGCTGCCGCCGCCGTCCGGTGACCCGGATGTGGTCGCCGATCACGAAGTCGCAGCCGAGCCCGGAGATCGCGGCGACCAGCTCGGCCAGGTAGCCGGGCCGGATCCAGTCGTCGCCGTCGAGGTAGGTCAGGTAGCGGCCGGAGGCCTGGGCCAGGCCGGTGTTGCGGGCGGCGCCGGGCCCCAGGGGCGCGGGGTGGCGGATGAGGCGCAGCCCCGGGACCCCCGCGCCGGCCACCAGTTCGGCGGTCCGGTCGCGGGAGGCGTCGTCGACCACGAGGAACTCGAAGTCGCGCCGGGTGTTGTGCAGCAGGGACCGCAGCAGGTCGGGCACGTACCGCGCCACGTCGCGGACCGGGACGACGACCGACAGCGTGGTGGTCACGGGTCGCGTTCCAGGCCCGCGGCCTCGAAGGCGCGGACGGCGATCCTGCGCCTGCGGCTGCGCGGCGGCAGCGCGGTGGCCAGCAGGGTCCGCTTGGCCGGGGACAGCCCGCCGGGCAGGCCCAGCGCCGAGAGCCTGCGCTTCTTGAAGTAGCGCATCAGCTCGCCCCTGCCGTGGGCGGCCAGGAACGCGACCGCCTCCTTGCGCCGCTCGGGCAGGGAGGCGGCGCGCATCGCGTACGCCACCGCCACGAGCAGCGCGTGGAGGTCGGCCGTCGAGGTCAGGAGCGGCTCGCCGAGCGTGCCGTCCTGCGCCAGGTGCGGCACCGTCGCGTCGATGATGGTCACCGGCACGCGGTTGCTGTTCTGATAAGGGGACAGGCGCCGCAGCAGCAGGTCGGTGCCCACCGCGGCGGCCGGGATCCCGTGGTAGCGGGAGGCGGTGACCAGCGCGGTGGAGAAGCAGCCGACGATCAGTGCTGGCCGAAGCGCCGCGCACCAGGTCTCCGCAGGTACCGCAGCGTCGAGGACCAGGAGCCGGGCGCCCAGCCGTGCCGCCTCGCGGGCCAGCCGGTCGCCCGTCCGCACCGGGCTTGAGGGGTGGGGCTTGAACAGCACTGTCGTGTGCCCTCGGGCCACGACGCCACGCAGCATCGCCACATGGAGCTCATCTTCCTCCTGCTCGCTCAGGATCTCCAGTGCCGCGAGGTACTGACCGACGAGCAGCGCCCCGCCCTCCAGCCCGTCAGCAGGGGCCACGGGCGGGTTCAGCTTGTGGAGAACGGCGGTGAAGGCGTCGTCCGGGACGAGCTCGCAGGGCACGCCGTGCTCGTTCAGCAGCAGGGGGGCGAGGCCCTCCACCAGGTCCAGGTGCAGCAGCCGGGTGATGCGGCCGCCCACCCCGTCGGGCAGCCCGTCACGGGTCGGCCCGTAGCTCATCAGGCCGTCGGAGTACACCGTGATCAGCGCCTCGGAGAAGATCGAGGTGAGCGCGCGGGCCGGGGAGGCGGCGATGGTCTCGACCGCCAGCTCCAGCGGTTCGTCGGCCAGGCCCCAGCGCTCGCGGAAGAGCCGCTCCCACAGCATGAGGTCCTCGCCGCGCGGCATCCACCCGGACGGGTGCAGCGGGCTGATCTCGGCGTTCCAGGAGCGCACCTCGTCGAACCGGCCGCCCAGGGCGGCGAAGTCGGGCGAGAGGGTGAGGTCGCGCCCCAGCTCGGGGATGGCGGTGTTGTCGCTGACCAGCAGCATGCGGCGGCGCCCGGGAGGGCCGAACCGTCCGGCGTCGATCGCGGCGGCGACGGTCATGGCGCCGAACAGCGTCGAGGCGACGAAGATCTGCGTCACGCGGTGACCCCCAGCAGTTCGGTGAAGAGCCGCTCGCGCTCCGGTCCCAGTCCGGGCATCACCTTGGCCAGGTGGTCGGCGGGGAACGCCGCGACCGTGGCCTTGGCGCGGGCCCGCAGCCTCCGCTGGAGCAGCGGGCTGAGCCGGGCGCGCTCGTTCAGGTGGAACGCGATCATCGCGCAGTAGTTGCGGATGGCCTTGGTGCGGAACCGTTCGCCCTCGGGATCGGCGGCCAGCTCGGCCAGCACGAGGTCGAAGGCGTCGAAGAAGTGCAGCTGCCGCTCGTCGCCGACCTTGGTGAGCGAGCCGGCGACCTCGCGCCGGTAGAACGGGCCCCACAGCGAGACGACCGCGTAGGACTCGGCGCGCAGGTGCAGCCGCCACGTCCACGGGCGGTCCTCGCAGGTGAGCAGCTGCTCGTCGAAGAGCAGCGTCCCCGAGGTGAACAGCTCCCGCCGGTAGGCGCCCGACCAGGCGTTCGGGTAGTCGACCATGGCCCGCCCGTGCACGGGCAGGATGCCGTCCCGCGGTTTGAGCGGGGTGCCGCGCACCCCCATGGGGGCGCGGTCGGGCACCCGGCGCCTGCCGAAGACCTTGATGTGGTCGACCTTGACGTAGTCGCAGCCGAGCCGGTCCATCGCGGAGGCGAGCTCCCCGAAGTAGCCGGGGCGGACGTAGTCGTCGCCGTCGAGGAAGGTGAGGTACCGGCCGGAGGAGGCGCGCATGCCCGCGTTCCGCGCCCCGCTGAGCCCGGCCGCCTCGGCGTGCCGGATCACCTCGACCCGCCCCAGCCTGGGCCGGAACTGCTCGATGAGCTCGGGAGTGCGGTCGGTGGACCCGTCGTCCACCAGGATGAACTCCACGTCCTCCGAGACGTTCCGGACCAGGCTCGTCAGCGTGTCGCCGGCGTACCGCTCCACGTTCCGCATGGGGACGATGACCGAGAGCGCCGTGGAAGGGCTCAAGAGGTGACCCGCCGCAGCCGCTCGCGGGGCTCGACCTCCCCCGGGAAGACGCGCTTGACGCCGTCGCCCAGTGCCGACTCGATGACCCGGATGTCGCGGACGAGGTGCTGGAGGCCGGTCGGCTCCAGCGACGCGGCGTGGTCGGATCCCCACATGGTGCGGTCCAGGGTGATGTGGCGTTCGACCGCGCACGCGCCGAGGGTGACGGCCGCGAGGCTGATCTGCAGGCCGCGCTCGTGCCCGGAGTAGCCCACGGGGACGCCGTAGCGCTCGCGCAGGGTGTCGATGGTGCGGAGGTTGGCCTCCTCGGCGGGCAGCGGGTAGGTGGAGGTGGCGTGCAGGATCACCAGCCGCCCGGTGCCGAGGATCTCGACCGCCTCGTCGATCTCCTTGAGCTCCGACATGCCGGTCGACAGGATGACCGGCTTGCCGGTGGCGGCCAGGGCGCGCAGCATCTCCCGGTCGGTGATGGAGGCCGAGGCGACCTTGTGCGTCACCACGTCGAACCGCTCCAGGAACTCCACCGACGGCACGTCCCAGGGGGAGGCGAACCACTGGATGCCGTGCTGGGCGCAGTAGCGGTCGATCTCGGCGTACTCCTCCTCGCCGAACTCGACCCGGTGCTTGTACTCCAGGTACGTCATCTCGCCCCACGGCGTGGCGCGCATCTTGCCCTGCTGCTCCACCGGGACGCAGATCTCCGGGGTGCGCTTCTGGAACTTGACGGCGTCGCATCCGGCGTTGGCGGCGACGTCGATGAGCCGGCGGGCGATCGACATGTCGCCGTTGTGGTTGATGCCGATCTCGCCGATCACGTAGACCGGCCGCCCGGCGCCGACCAGGCGGTCGCCGATCTTCACAGAAGCGGACATATCACTTACCTTCGTTCGGCAGAGCCCTGCTCTGCAGGATGAGTTCGCATGCTTCGCGGACCGCGCCCCCGCCCCCCGGACGGCCGAGCACCAGCCGCGCCGCGGCCAGGACCTCCGGATGGGCGTGCGGTACCGCGATCGGCCACCCCACCAGGGCGAGGCAGCCGAGGTCGTTGACGTCGTTGCCGATGTAGGCGGCGCGGCGCGGGTCGTACCCCTCGTCGTGCAGCCACTCGGCCAGTGCCGTCGCCTTGTCGGAGAGCCCGTGCAGGACGGACACCCCGAGCTTGCGGGCCCGTGCTGCGACCACGGGGTTGGCCTCGGTGGAGAGGATGAGGACGGGCACGCCCGCCTTCCGGAGCAGGGCGACGCCCATGCCGTCCTCCCGGGAGACCGACACCGACTCGGTGCCGTCCTGGTGCACCCGCGCTCGGTCGTCGGTGTGGACCCCGTCGAAGTCGGTGACCAGGACGTCCGCGTCCACCGGCTCCGGGCGGCCTGCCAGCGGCGCCAGGGCGCGGGCGACGGCCAGGTCCCCCGGCGTGTCGATCTCGACGGCGTGCAGGGCGGGGACGGCGCGCACGCCGATCCGGCCGAAGAACCGGTGGCCGTGCTCCACCAGCCCGTCCGTGCGCATCACGTAGAACGCGCCGGTCTCGCGGTAGTGCGGGTCCCGGTCCTGGCGGCGGGGGCGGAACGCGGCGCTGTGGCCGATGCCGGTCATGCCGTCCTCGCCGCGGCTCCACTGGAACTCGTGGGTCTCCAGCGCGGAGAACACCACGTCGGAGGCGCCGCCGAGCACCTCCCGGACGGCGGCGTCGAGGTCGGCCGGGTCGATGAACGGCGAGGTGCACTGCAGGAACACCGTCACCTCGGGCCGCTCGGGCAGCGTGCCGAGCGCGTGCAGCAGCGCGGATTCGGAGGTGGCGGTGTCCCCGCCGAGGCCGGCGGGCCGCTCCACGATCCGCGCGCCCGCCTCGCGGGCGGCCGCCGCGATCCCGTCGTCGTCGGTGGAGACCAGGACCTCCTCGACGGTCCCGGCCCGGCGCGCCGCGCGGACGGCCCGCACCACCAGGGGGACACCGCCGACCCGGGCGAGGTTCTTCCCGGGCACTCCCTTGGAGCCGCCGCGGGCGGGGATCACACAGACGACGCGCAACGCACCACCTCGTGGTCATCACCCGCCGTTGCGGGCAGAGGACTTCAGGCTAGGGACTGTGTGTGGCCCCGTGCGCACGCTCAGGTGAACGGCGGGCGGCGCTCGTATAGATGGACGGAACCGCCCTTGAACAGCCATCGGCCCGTGCGGGTCCAGGTGGCGGGGGAGGAGCGGAGTAGCGATTCCTTGAGCGCGTCGGCGTCGGCGAAGGGGTTGGCGGCGGGTTCGCGGGAGTGGTGGACGTAGAAGACCCGCCGGACGCCCGCGAGGCGGCCCGCGAACTGCTCGGAGGGCGCCTCCAGCCCGTCCAGGCCCTGGCCGGGGCGGACGGCCAGCACGTCGTCCAGGCCGGTGTAGGCGTCCGGGTACGCCGACATGGCGCGGCGGGAGCTGGTGTAGTGGAAGACGACGGCGTCCCCGGGGCGGCTCTCGGTCCGGACGATCCGCGCCAGCTCGCGCAGGTCGTCGGCGCGTTCGGAGGGCTGGCGCATCCGCTGGTGGGCGGGCAGCGCCAGCAGCGCCGCGGCGAGGAGCACCGGCAGGCCCGCCGACCACCGCAGCCGGTCCAGGCCCGCGGCGGTGAGCAGCGCCACGGCGGGAAGGCAGAACAGGACGTAGCGAAAGACGTAGAAGGGGTTCCAGAGGGAGAGCACGAGCAGCAGCAGCGGCGGGAGGACCATCCAGGGCGCGGCGGTCCGCCACAGTTCCCCGTTGCGGCCCAGGAGGACGAGCACCACGGTGAAGGCGAAGAAACCGGGCGTCCCGGCGAGGCTGTCGAGCATCTCGGTGACGGCCGCGGCGTCGGGCCGCTCGATCCAGCTCACCTGGTAGCTCTGGGGCAGGGCCACCACCGCCAGGGCCGCGCAGGGCGCCAGCGCCGCCGCGGCGGCCGCGGCCCAGCGCCGCAGCAGGGCGCGGTCGCGGCGCAGCAGCACGGTGGCCAGATGGGCGGGCACCAGCAGCAGGGCGAACAGGTGCAGCAGCCCGAGCAGCGCGAGCGCCACGCCGTACCACCGCAGGTGACACCGGTCCCGCAGCGCCCGGACCAGCAGCAGGGTGGCCAGGGCGGCGAGGCCGGCGGTCAGGGTGTACTGCCGCGCCTCCTGGGCGTAGCGGCTCAGCGCGGGGGCGAGGGCCACCAGGAGTCCGGCGAACAGCCCGGTCCGCGCGCCGCCCAGCCGCCGGCCGAGTTCGGCGGTGGCGCCCGCCGCCAGGACCGCGCCGAGCACCGAGGGCGCCCGCAGGGCCGCCTCGCCGTCGCCGAACAGGGCGACGACGCCCTTCATGAGCAGGTAGTAGAGCCCGTGCACCGCGTCGATCTCCCCCAGCACGGAGCCGAAGGAGCCGAGGTCGCGCCGGGCCATGCCCGCGGTGACCGCCTCGTCGCGCCAGAGCGCGGGCCGGTCGAGGCCGACTCCGGCGATCACCAGGGCGGACAGGGCGGAGATCACCACCGCCGGGGCCGGGGTACGGTGGCTCAGGCCCGGCATTGACGGCAAAGTGGGCACGTAGGACCCTATCGCCCGGACCCGGTGATGATCACCTTGCCGGGACCCTTCGCTAATTTCCGAGGGTGGGGCTAATGTGCTCATGCTCCCGTGTGACAGGAAGTCTCGAGTGCCCCAGCCCAAAGTCAGCGTGATCGTCCCGGTGTACAACTGCCGGTCGACCCTGAGCCGCTGCGTCGACTCGGTGTTCGGGCAGAGCCTGGCCGAGATCGAGCTCATCTGCGTGGACGACGGCTCGACCGACGGCAGCCGGAGTCTGCTCGCCTCCTACGACGACCCGCGCCTCATCGTCCGCCACCAGCCCAACTCCGGCGGCCCCGGCGCCCCCCGCAACGTCGGGCTGAAGCTGGCCTCCGGGGAGTTCGTGCAGTTCCTCGACGCCGACGACTGGCTCGACCCCCGGGCCCTGGAGCGCATGGTCGCGATGGCCGAGGAGAACGGCACCGACATCGTGATCGGCAAGTACGTCGGCGTGGGGCGCAACGTCCCCCGCAGGCTGTTCCGCCGCACCGTGGCGCGCACCACCGTGCACGACAACCCGCCGGACCTGTACGCCACCCTCGCGCCGCTCAAGCTGTTCCGGCGCGAGCTGATCAAGGACCTGCGGTTCGCCGAGGGCCTGCTCTCCCACGAGGACCAGGAGTTCACCGCCCGTGCCTACTTCCGGGCCGGCGGGGTGAGCGTCCTGGCCGACCACGACTGCTACTTCTGGGTGGAGCGCGAGGACGGCACCAGCGTCATGCAGCAGGGCGGCGCGCCCGACCTCGACTTCTTCCCGGCCATCGGCCGGGTGATGCGGGTCGTGGAGGAGCACACCGCGCCCGGCGAGGCCCGCGACCGCATGCTGCGCCGCAACTTCCGCGAGGAGATCATGCCGCGGTTCGGCGCCGCCTACCTGGCCGCCGACGCCGAGACCCGCGCGGTCACCGAGGAGGGGGCGCTCCGGCTCATCCGCGCCCACCTCACCCCGCGGATCACCGAGACGATGGCGCCCTTCTTCCGGCAGGTGGCGCACTGCCTGCAGCACGGCGAGGGCGAGCTGCTGACGGAGATCGTCCGCCACCGGGTGTCGGGCCGCACGGCGCCCCTGGTGGCCCGGGACGGCCGCGTCTACGAGGCGTCACCGGGCTTCGGCGAGCTGCCCGACCCCTGCTACGACGTCACCGCGCGGCTGCCGTTCCGGTGCGAGCTGGCGCGGGTCTCCTGGGACGGCGGCGTCCTGCGGGCCGAGCTGAAGGCCGAGCTGCCCGGCGGCGAGATCGCCGACCCGGTGCTGGTGCTGCGCCGCAGGGGCGAGGGCGGCCAGGCGGGCACCGCACCGCTGCGGCTCGGGCTCGGCGGGCTCGCCGCGGCGCTCGTAGTCGCGGCGCTCCGCCCGGCCAAGGGCCGCTGGGACCTGTCGGTGGAGGCGCGGATCGGCGAGGTGGCGATCTCCACCCGGCTGGCGGTCGGCGAGGCGGGCCTGCCCGACCCGGCCTTCCTGCCGGTGGAGGGGGGACGGCCGATGGTGCGGCTGTACGCCACCGACTTCGGGAACCTGAGCCTGGAGGCCGGCATCCCGGGCGCCGCCCCCGACCGCGCGGCCTCGGCCGCGGTGACGGGCGGGCGCCTGGTGGTCTCCGGCCGCCTCCCGCTCGGCACGGGCCTGGGCCTGCGGGTGCTGGCCCGGCTGCGCGCCGAGGAGCCGGTGGTGGCGACCGCCGACGCCGTGCTCGACGGCGCGTCCTTCACCGCGGAGCTGCCCCTGCGGAACTGGGAGACGGGCACCTGGCGGCTGGAGTACGAGATCGTCGACCGGGACGGCACGGTTCCGGGCGTGTTCACGCCCGACCGGCTCACCGGCGGGCGGGTCGGCCTGCGCCGGATCGCCAAGCCCTACCGCACCAGCAAGGGGCGGCTGGCCGTCCAGCTCGGCGCGCGGGCGCTGCATCTGGCGGTCCCGGCGCTGCTGGGCGGGCTGGCGCGCCGGGTCCTGCGGCAGAACCGGGGTCACTCCCGCGCGTACAGCGCCAGATAGCCGCCCTTGAACCGCCAGCCCCGCACCTTGCCGAACGACTCGCGCAGCACCAGGAACCGGGACTCGTCCACCGGATAGGCGGGGGAGGCGCGGTCGGGGCGCTTGCTCACCACCCAGACCCGGTCGGCGCCCGCCAGCCGCCGGGCGAAGGCGGCGGGCCCCGCCAGGTCGCCCACCAGGTCCCCGGCCTCGGCTCCGGTGCGCTCCAGCGCCAGGTCGTCCAGGCCGGTGAAGGTCTCCGGATAGGCGCCCATGATCGTCCGCTGCTCGCTGACCCGGAACAGCAGGCCGTCCCCGGGCCGGGCGTGCCGCTCGACGATCGCGCGGAGGCGGCGCAGGTCGTCCGCTCTGTTGTCCACGGCGTGCTGCTGCAGGTGCATCGGCACCGTCCCGGCGAGCAGGAGCGCGGTGCCCGCCCAGGCGCGCGCCGCCGGGAGGGCGTCCAGGCCCGCCGCCACGAGGAGGGCCGCCGCCGGAGCGGTGAACAGGACGTAGCGCGGGGTGTAGACGGGGCTGATCAGGGAGACGGCCAGCAGCACCGCCGGGGGCAGCAGCAGCCAGGGGACCGCGGCCGTCCGCAGGGCGGGCAGCCGCCGGGCGCCCAGGACGGCCAGGACGGCCAGGGGCGGCACCAGCCAAGCGTTTCCGGCGAGCAGGACCGGCCACTCCGCCACGGCCTGCGGGCCCGGCCGGGCCAGCCAGGAGAGCTGGGTGCCCCGCTGGGTCGAGGCGAGCAGGACCAGGGGCGACAGGCAGGCCAGCGCCGCCCCGGACGCCGCCGCCCAGGAGCGCAGGGCCGGCCGCGCCGGGAAGGCGTGCGCGGCGAGCAGCAGCAGGGCGAACAGGTTGAACAGCCCCAGGAGCACCACGGAGGCCGCGTAGGCCGCCCACCTCGGCCGCCCGCCCCGCTCCAGTGCCGAGACGAGCAGCAGGGTGGAGACGGCGGCGGCCGCGGTGACCAGCGCGTACGGCCGGGCGTCCTGGGCGTAGCGGGTGAGGAAGGGGGAGAAGGCGGTCAGCAGCCCCGCCGCCAGGCCCAGCCGCGCGCCGCCGTACCGGCGGCCCAGCTCGGCGGTGCACCCGGCGGTGACCGCGCCCGCCAGCACCGAGGGCAGGCGCAGCGCCGCCTCGCCGGAGCCGAGCAGCCCCGTGACGAGGTGCATCAGCAGGTAGTAGAGGCCGTGGACGGCGTCGACCTCGGGCAGGAGCCGCAGGATCTGGCCGAGGGAGCGCCGGGAGACCTCGGCGGTGACCGCCTCGTCCCGCCAGAAGGACGGCCCGGTCAGCCCCCACAGGCCCGCGGCGAGCGCGGCCAGCGCGGGGACGGCCGGTACCAGGCGGTTACGGATCACCGTGCTCACGGGGCAGGGGGATACACATCGCAGGCATGTTACTACGATGGGTGAGCATGGCCGAGGTTCGCGCACCGCGGCCGGCGCCCCCGTGGGCGCCGGTCTGCGCGCTGGTGCTCGGCTGGGCCGTCCTGGTGGTGCTGCGGCACAGCTGGGCCGGGGACATGCGGCTGCACCTGGGCACCCTGCACGGCCTGCTGCGCGACCCGTGGTCCCCGGTCGACCCGCTGGTCGGCGCGGTCGAGGGCAGCCCCTACTACTCCCCGTACATGGTGGCGCTGGCCGCCGTGGCGAAGATCGCCGGGCTGGGCCCGCGGACCGCCCTGGAACTGGCGGGCCTGGCCAACGTCGCCCTGTGGCTGTGGGCGCTGATCCGCTTCTGCCGCCTCCTGGGCGGCCCCGCGACCGGGGCGCTGGCCGTCGTCTTCTCCCTGCTGCTGTGGGGCCTGCGCCCGCACGAGTGGAGCGGCTTCTTCGGGCTGTACTCCCTGTCGTGGACGATGGCCTACCCCAGCCTCACCGCCACGGCGCTCATGCTGCTGGCCTGGCGCGCCTACCTGGAGGCCCGCTGGACGCCGCTGGCGCCGCTGCTGGCGCTGATCGTCCTCATCCACCCGTTCACCGCGCTCAACACCCTCCTGGGGCTGCTGGCCTTCGCGCTGGCCCGGCCCGCCCGGCTGCGCGCCAGGGGGCAGTACGCCGCGGGCGCCGCGGCCGTCGTCCTGGCCCTGGCCTGGCCCTGGTCGGACCTGACGGCGCTGCCCGCGGCCGCCGGCGGGCTCTCCCGCATCCACCAGGGCCTGATCCTGGACCTGGGCGGGGACTTCGGCCTCGGGCACTACGGGCTGGCGCTGACCGGCCTGCCCGCGCTGGTGACCGGCGTGGACCGCAGGCCGCTGGGCAGGGAACTGCTGCTGCTGTGCGTGCTGGCGGTCTCCGCGGTGGGCCTGGGCGCGATCACGGGATCCTACGGGTTCGCCAGGGTGCTGCCCGTCGCGCTGCTGCCGCTGCACCTGGCCCTGGCCTCCTACCTGGGCGCGCCCGGGTGGGACGCGCGCAAGGCCGTCTACGCGGGGGCGGCGGCCGTCGCCTGCGCCGTCGGCCTGTACGGCAACAGCGGCGGGCTGATCCGCGCCTGGTGGGAGCCGGTCTCCCCGCGCACGCTCCAGGCCTGGAAGGCGCGCGACCCCCGCACCGCCTACGCTCGGCTGGTCCGCAGGATCGAACCCGGCATGGTGGTGCTCGGTGACCGGACCTGGCCGGGGCGGCTGGCCAACGGAAAGGGCGCCTACAGTGTCGTCCCCGGCTGGCCCTACCCCTTCGTGGACGAGGCGGCGAGACGCCGTGACGTGCGGCGCTTCTTCGCCCGGGACGCCACGGACGCCGAGCGGGAGGCGATCATCGCCCGCTACCGGGTGGACTGCCTCATGACGACCCGGCGCAACCGCGTCGATCTCCCCGGTTTCGAGGTGCGGGCGCGCGCGGCGAAGGGCCGCCTGCTGTTGACCTGCCGTTTATTCTTACCGCGATGTCTGCGAAATCCTCGGGGGCGGGAGCCGCGGCTCTCCTGCTGATCTGCGCCTCGGTGGGTCTCGGCGCCTACGCCTGTCTGCTCGGGCCCTCCAACACGGTCCCGGAGAGCGGGGGCGGCTGGTCGCTGGAGGCCGACCCCAGTGCCCGGCTGATCGTCCTGCTGACCTTCTCCATGGTCGGGCTCGGCGCGCTGGGCGTGTGCCTGGGGCTCTTCGCGCTGCGCCGGGGCTGGCGGCCGCGGGCCCGCACCCTGCTGTGGGGCGGTCTGGCCGCCGCGCTCCTGCTGGCGCTGGTGCCCGTCGGCGGCTCCACGGACGTGCAGAGCTACGCGCTCTACGGCCGGATGGGCGCGCTGGGCCTCGACCCGTACCAGACGATCCCGCAGGCGCTCATCGACGCCAAGGACCCGGTGGGGGAGTACTCGCCGCAGGCCTGGCGCAAGACGCCCTCGGTGTACGGGCCGGTCGCCAACTGGGCCTTCGCCGCCGCGGCGGCGGTCGGCGGCGCGTCCATGTTCAAGATCGTCTTCCTGCTGAAGCTGGCGGCCGGCGCGGCCTTCGCGCTGATCGCGGCGGTGCTGCACCGGATCGCCCGCGACCCCGTGCGGGCGCACCTGCTGTGGACGTGCAACCCGCTGATGCTGTGGGCCTGCGTCGCCGGCGCGCACGCCGACGTCTACGGCGCCGCCGCCATGGTGCTGGCCTTCGCCGTCTTCCTGCGCCGCACGCCCGCCCCCGGCTGGGCCCTGGGCATGTACGCCGGAGCGCTGATCGGGATCGCCGGCGGTGTCAAGGCGCCGTTCTTCTTCGCCGGGCTCGGCCTGGCCTGGGTCGCGCGCCGCTCCCCGGCCGCCCTGGCGGGGCTGGCCGGCGGGGTGACCGCGACCGGGCTCGGCTCCTACCTGCTGGCCGGCCCCGCGGCGTTCGAGATCCTGCTGGACAAGGCGGGGGACGTGGCGCCGACCAACCCGTGGCGCTACCTCCCGCGCTGGGGCGTGGAGATGACGCACGAGCAGATGGCCACCTGGGGGTACGCCTGCGGGCTGGCCGTCCTGGCGGTCCTGCTGTGGCGGCTGTCCCCGGCGCCGGACGCCGCCGGCCGGGCGGCCCGGGTGTCCTTCGCGTGCGGCGCGGCGCTGCTGCTGCTCTCCCCGGTGCAGCACCCCTGGTACGACCCGCTGATCTTCCCGCTGCTGGCGCTGGTGCCGCCGACCCGCGTCGACGGGCTCTTCCAGACACGGCTGGCCGCGGGCACGCTCGGCTACCTGCCGGGGGTGCCGCAGTTCACCGGGAACCCCTGGCCCGACCCGATGCCGTTCGTCCGCGACCCGGTGAACAACTGGTGGGTCTCGGCGGCCCTGGGCGTCCTGGCGGTCCTCATCGTCCTGGTGCTGCTGGCGCCGTCCGGCCGCGCGGCCCCCGGACCGCAGAGGTCCGCGGCGCGCAGGGAGGAGGAGCTCCAACCGGTCTGAACCGAGGACCGCGCCCCCCGCCCCGCCCGAAGACATGTTCGGGATGACCGGAGGGATCCTGCCCTAAACTCGGGAGATCTCTCTTCGACCTTGTGAGAAGCCTCAATGATCAGTGTCGTCGTCCTCGCCCACGGGGCCGGAAATCATCTGGCCGAAAGCCTGGAGTCGTTGGCCAGGCAGACCTTTTCCGATTTCGAGGCGGTGGTCGTCGGCACCGCCGCCGGCACCGGAATCGAATTGCCCGATTCGCGCTTCCGCGCGGTCAAGGGCGAGGGGCTGAGCCGGGGTGCCGCGTACGAACTCGGCGTGGCCGAGACGCGGGGGGAGTACCTGTCCTTCGTGGAGGGCGGTGACCGGATCCCGCCCCAGGCGCTGGAACTCCTGCACGACGCGCTCGCCGGCTCGCGGTCGGACTTCGCCACCGGCAACGTGAGCGTGATCACCGAGTCGGGCGGCGCCTGGCGCGCCTACACCCACAAGGAGGCCTTCGCCAAGCGGCTGCGGCACGCCCACATCAAGCGGCATTCCTCTCTGCTCCATGACAGATATGTGACGGGGAAGTTGTTCCGCCGTTCGTTCTGGGAGTCCGCGGGTCTGGGTTTTCCCGACGGTTCCCGGTACGAGGACCTGGCCGTGGCGATTCCCGCACATTTCCTGGCCTCCTCGGTGGAGGTTCTGCCGGAGATGACGGTTTACCGCAGAAGGGAGCTCTTTCCCCCGGCGACGACGGACGCGCGGGAGATCGCCGACGGCTTCGCGGCGGTCGTGTGGATCGAGCGGATGCTGGAGGGGCACTGGCGGGCCTCGGCGCGGCGGCGGTTCCACCTCACCGTGCTGGGCCGGGAGTTCAAGGTGTTCCTGAACGCGCTGCCCGACTGCGAGCCCGCCGACCGCGAGCTGCTCATCGACCTCGCGGCCCGCTACACCGAGCGGGTCGACCCCCGGCTGTTCCAGCGGCTGTCCGCGCTCAGCCGGCTCAAGTGGCACCTGGCCTCCCGGCGGCTCACCACCGAGCTGGTCAAGGTCGTCCGCTACGAGCGGGGCAAGTCCAGCCCGTCGATCGTGCGCAGCCCCCTGCGCAGGTACGTGGTCTACCCGTACTGGAAGGACGACAAGCTCGCCGTCCCCGAGGACGTCTACCGGGCGCGGGACGAGCTGAAGCTGCGCAGCCGCGCCACCTCGGTGGAGTGGCGCGACGGGAAGCTCGTCATCTCCGGCGAGGCCTACATCAACTCCGTCGGCATGCGGCGCAGGTGGACCTCGGTCAAGGGCGTGGTGCTGCGCCAGGGCAGCCGCCGGATCGTGGTCCCCGCCCGCAAGAAGCTGGTGAAGAAGGCGTGGCGGGGGATGGAGTTCACCATCAACCCCAGGCTGCTGCGCGGCGCCCGCGGCTGGAAGGACGGCGTCTGGGAGCTGGACGCCGCGGTCTTCAACGCCGGGGTGTTCCGGCGCGGGAAGATCCAGGCGGGCACGTCGGGCTCCGGGGCGAACCCGCCCTACGCCTACGTCGAGGACGACGTCCGCATCGTCCCCGAGGTGGTGGAGAAGACACTGCGGCTGCGGGTCGAGACCGTCCGGGTGCGGGTGACGGGGCTGCGCTGGGACGGCGACGCCCTGGAGATCACCGGAAAGGTCCGTTCGGGCGTGCCCGAGCGGCTGAAGTTCGTCCGCATGGACCGCGAGGCCGCCGTCCCGGTGACGGCCACCGGCGACGGGTTCACCGCCCGGCTGCCGCTGGCCGACCTGCTGGACGTGCGGGCCGACGAGAGCCGCCTGGACGACACGGTCGTGTGGCGGGCCTTCCTCGACGAGGTGCCCATGGTGCTGGCCGAGGACGTCGAGCCGATCCGGCGGCTGCTGGGCGAGCGCGAGGCCATCGCGGGCCGCAACCCGTCGGGGTACCTGCGGCTGAGCCTGCGGACCGCGCGGTTCACCGTCCGGTCGCTGGAGCTGGACGCGGACGGGGTCCTCACGGTCGGGGGCGAGCACCCCGCGCACGGCGGCTCGGGCACGCTGGTGCTCAGCAGCCGCAACCGCAAGCTGGACTACCGCTTCGCGCTGGAGGACGGGCGCGCGCGGCTGCCGCTGGCGCGGATGCGCACCCTGGCCGGGACGCTGCCGCTGCGGCAGGGCAGGTGGGAGCTGCTGTACCAGGCGCAGGGCCGTCCGCTGGCGCTGCAGATCGCCGAGTCGGTGCGGCTGCCGGAGCCGGTCGAGGTGGCGCGGCGCCCCTATGCGCTGGAGAACCAGAACGGCAGGCTGGTCGTCGGCGTCGGCTCGGACCTGCGCCCGGAGGAGACCAGCGCCGGGTCCAAGCTGCGCCAGGAGGCGCGGCTGCGGGTGAAGGAGACGGGGCTGCGGGACGCGGTGCTGTTCTCCTGCTTCAACGGGCGCCAGTACAGCGACAGCCCCCGCGCGATCCACGAGGAGCTGGTGCGCCGGGGCAGCCCCCTGGAGCAGCTGTGGGTGGTGGGCGACGGCCAGGTGGAGCTGCCCCCCACGGTCAAGCCGGTCCGGCTGAACGGCGTCGAGTGGCACGAGGCGGTGGCCTCCTCCAGGTACATCGTCACCAACCACCGGCTGGGCGACTGGTTCCACCGCCACCCCGACCAGATCGTGCTGCAGACCTGGCACGGCACCCCGCTGAAGAAGATCGGGCGGGACGTCAAGGAGGTGCACTTCGCCTACTCGCCGGGCATGCAGAAGGCCATGGCCTCGGTGGAGAAGGAGCCGCGGCTGCCCGAGTGGACGCACCTGGTCTCGCCCAACCCCTTCAGCACCCCGATCCTGCAGCGCGCGTTCAAGTTCGAGGGCGAGCTGATCGAGGCCGGGTACCCGCGCAACGACCTGCTCCACTCGCCGGACGCCCGGCGCACCGCCGACCGGGTGCGCGCCCTGCTGGGGATCCCCGACGGCAAGAAGGTGGTGCTGTACGCGCCGACCTGGCGGGACGACCAGTTCTACGGGGTGGGCCGCTACAAGTCCGACTGGCGGATCGACCTCGACCTGTTCGAGCGGGAGCTGGGCGCCGACCACGTGCTGGTGGCGCGGCTGCACCCCAACGTCGTCGACGGGGCGCCGGACCGGCCGTTCGTGTACGACGCCTCCTCCTACCCCGACATCGGCGAGCTGTACCTGGCGGCGGACCTGCTGGTCACCGACTACAGCTCGGTGATGTTCGACTTCGCCGGGCTGCGCCGGCCGATGCTCTTCTACACCTACGACCTGGCGCACTACCGCGACAAGCTGCGCGGCTTCTACTTCGACTTCGAGCGCGAGGCGCCGGGGCCGCTGCTGGAGACCTCGGCCGAGCTGATCGCGGCGATCCGCGACGTCGACGAGGTGAGCCGCAAGTACGCGGCGGCCTACGACGTCTTCCACGAGCGGTTCTGCTCGCTGGACGACGGCGCCGCCGCGGGCAGGGTGGTCGACCGGGTCTTCGGGCCGAGGGGCTCCGGGGCCTGAGAAGACGGAGAAGGGCCGTGCCGCTGTGAGCGGCACGGCCCTTCTTTCTCTGTCGCGGAAGGGGGCGTCAGCCCTTGCAGGGCATCGGCTTGCCGAGGAACTGCGCCTTGGCGCGGCGGAAGTTGCAGCGGTAGGTGTCGTGGATCTTCCACGGGCCCATCGAGCCGACCTTCTTCAGCTGGACGATGGTCTCGTCGTCCTGGCGCAGCGAGCCCCAGGTGAGGTTGGCGCTGCCGGTCCAGGTCCACTTGCCGACGCTCTTGCCGATCCCGCCCTGGACCAGGATGTACTTGGAGTGCATCGGGTTGGGGCTGGAGTACAGGCCGAAGTCGTAGACCTTGATGCCCGCGGCGCGCAGCGCGGTGACGACGGCGGTGCGGCTGACGTCGCCGGGGTCGACGGTGACGATGACCTCGATCAGGCAGCCCTTCTTCTGCAGGGAGCTCAGGGACTTCAGCAGCCAGTCGCGCTTGTTGTTGAAGGCGCCCGTGGCGATGCGGATCTGGGTGGCGCCCTTGCGGCCCTTGTAGGTGAAGGAGCAGCGGACCTTGCGCAGCATGCTGTCGATGGGGTCGCCGCTGGCCTTGGGGAAGAACTGCACGGTGGCCTCGCGGCTGGCGACCTGGCCTCCGCGCTTCTTCCAGTAGTTCGGCATGACCTTGCGGTTCCACAGGTCGTCAAAGTACTTGCGGTAGGCGTTGTAGGTGCCGCCGGCGCCGGCGAGGACGACCGCGTCGTTCCAGTCGGTGGTGGTGCCGCCGGTGGCGTTGAGGTTCTGCGAGGTCTGGACGACCACGTTCTTGGTGCCGCGGGTGTTGCTGAACAGCACGAACTTGGTGTGGTTCAGCTTGGTCCCGATGCAGCCGCGGTTCTCCGGGCAGGTGGTGACCTTGTTGGCGCCCAGCGCCCACAGCACCCGCTCATAGGCGGTGGGCTGCCCGTTGTTGCGGTCGGTGGCGCCGGAGTCGGCGATCACCCGGACGTCGACCCCGCGCCGGTCGGCGGCGATGAGCTCGTCGGCGATGCCGTTGGCGTTGGTGAACCGGTAGACGCTCAGCCGGATGCTGGAGCCGGCCCGCGCGCCCTTCACCAGGTCGTAGATCTTGTCCTCGATCCGCTTGGCGCCCTGGGGGTCCAGCGGGTTGTTGAAGACGATCTGCGACTTGACCTTCGCCGCCGACGCGCTCTGCGGAACGGCCACCGCCAACCCCACCGCGCAGACCGCCGTCAGAAGGGTGGACCACAACCGTCTCTGTCCCAGCACCAAGGACCTCCTGGGTCACGCAAGAAGTACGGGCAGGACTTTACCGGACTTTAAGAAAGAATTATGGTTTTGCGGTGTCCTGCCCCGGACCGTGACCGAAACCGCTGCCCGTGTCAGGGGCGGAGAAGCAGACCGGATCAGGCGGACAGGTGGGAGCCGAGGCGGCGTCCCTGGAGCCCGAAGGACTTCGGCGTGTACTGCCGGGCGCCCTTGGTGGAGACCGCGCCGCCGCGGTTGATCAGGACGTGGAGGCGGCCCGCGGCCTTGTCCTCGCCGGAGGAGCCGATGACGAGGTCGGGGCGGCGGTCGCCGGTCACATCGAGCAGGCGGACGGCGGAGCCGAAGGCGTCGCCCTTCTCGGCGCCGCCCTTGATGCCCGCCGTCCCCTGGTGGATGATCCGCGCCTTCTTCGTGGTGGGACCGCTCCTGCTCCCGTAGATCAGGACCACCTGGCCCGACTTGCGGGGGCCCGCGCCGGGGAAGCCGACGGCCAGGTCGTCCCGGCCGTCGCGGTCGACGTCGGCGACGGCCATGGGGACGGGGTCGCCGGAGGAGACCTTCTTCACCAGCTTCGGTCCGCGCAGGCCCGAGGACCCGCCCAGGCGGATGTAGATCTTGCTGGCGCGCCGGGTGACGAGGTCGTCCCGGCCGTCGCCGTTGAAGTCGCCCACGACCGCGGTGCGGACCTGGCGGAGCTCGGGGACGGCCACGGGCGCGGCGAAGCCGGAGGACGTCGCCTTCACCAGGCGGGTGAAGTGCGGGTCCATGCTGGAGGCGAGGAAGATGTCGTCCCTGCCGTCGCCGGTGAAGTCGCCGACGGCCGGCCGCAGGTCGTTCATCGGGATCTCGTAGGAGAGGAAGGCGTGCCGGAAGGGCGCCGCCACGTCCACGCCCTTGTCCACCCGGGAGAAGACCCAGAACTTGGTCGTGCTGGTCAGCACCAGGTCGGCGCGGCCGTCGCGGTCGAAGTCGCCGACGGCCAGGCGCCGGGGCAGCGGACCGCGCCTCTCGTCGGTCTCCAGGAACGCGACGCGCTCCGACAGTCCCGTGGCCGAGCCGTAGACGATGGTGGCGCCGTGCTCGTTGGGCCCGGTGATGGCGAGGTCGGCGTAGCCGTCGCGGTCGAAGTCCGCCGAGGCCGTCGCCTCCCCGAATCCCGCCCCGTGCTCGGAGACGGCGTCCACGCCGGGGGAGTGCCGGGTGATGAGCTGCTTGCGGCCGACGCCGCGGCGGGCGAACACCCCGGTTCCGCCGTAGGCGACCGCGACGACCCCGGTGTCGCCGTGGCCGCGCTGCTTCAGCTCGGGGGCGTTGACGACCAGGTCGGTGCGCCCGTCCCCGTTGAAGTCGTGCGGCTTCGCGGGGGCCTCGGCCGCCGCGGCGGAGGGGAGCGCGCCCAGCGCGGTGGCGGTGAGCGCGGTGGCGAGCAGGAGCGGGGTGGCTCTCAAGACGACGAACCCTTCTTCCGGACCGGTCGTCAGGTGAGACGCGCCGGCCGGAAGAAGGGTTCGTGGTGAATACTGCCTATTTGGCGGGCTTGGGGAGCTGCTCGCCCAGGAAGACGCGGCGGACGACCCGCTCGGCCGCCCTGCCGTCCTCCCAGGAGCAGAACCGGGCGCGGAAGGCGGCGCGGTCCTTGACGGCGGTGTCGTTCCAGGCGCGGCCGGAGGCGAAGGCGTCGATCAGCTCCTCCTCGGTGAAGGCGATGACGCCCGGCGGCTGCTGGACGAGGTCGAAGTTCACGCCCCGGGTGCGCTTGTAGGTCTCCCAGTCGTTGGCGTAGATCACGATCGGCCGGTCCTCCAGGACCGCGTAGTCGAACATGATCGAGGAGTAGTCCGTCAGCAGCGCGTCCGAGGCGATCATCAGGTCCTCGGCCGAGGGGTGGGCCGAGACGTCGATGATGCGGTCCTCGGGCAGGCCGCGGTCCTTGGCCCGGTAGAAGTAGTGGGCGCGCAGCAGCAGGACGTACTCGTCGCCCATCGCCTCGGTGACGTTCCGCAGGTCGAACTGCGGGGTGAAGCGCTTCATGTAGTCGCGGTGGGTGGGGGCGTAGAGGACGGCCTTCTTGCCCTCGGGGACGCCGAGCCGCTCGCGCAGGGCCGCCTTCTCGGCGGCGGTGGCCCGCACCAGCCGGTCGTTGCGCGGGTAGCCGGTCTCCAGCATCTCGTAGCCGCAGGGGAAGCCGCGGTCCCAGGCCTCGCTGGACAGCGGGTTGGAGGAGACCAGGAAGTCCCAGCGGTCGGCCCGGTCGATGAGCTCGCGGAAGTCCATGTCGTTGGCGCCGACCGGATACTCCATCTGGTCCAGGCCCATCTTCTTCAGCGGCGTGCCGTGCTGGGTCTGGACGTGGACCTGGCCCTTGCGCTTGATGGGGTCGTCGGTGAAGTTGACGTTGTTGACGAAGTACTTGGCGCGGGCCATCAGGCGGGCGTGCTCGGGGGTGCCGGCCACCACGTAGGGCACGCCCTCGGGCATCTTGGCGGCGTTGCCCCGCTTGACCACCCAGACGCCCTTGATGTGCGGCGCGAGCTCCCGCTGCTTCTCGTAGATCGCGGCCGGGTTGCAGGCGTAGCCGCGGTACCAGTACGCGGCGTAGACGGCGAGGTTCTCGTCGATGGCCATGTGCAGCTGGGTGCGGTAGCGCAGGCCGTTGGCCTTGCCCTTGGTGAACCGCACGGCCTTGCGCGCCTTGCCCCGGTACTTGCGGACCTGCTTCTTGGCGGCGATGCGCCGCTCGTTGAGCTTCTTGGAGGTCTCGAACGCCCGGTAGTTGTTCTTCTCGATCAGCCGGTACTTGGCGGCGAGCTGGACGTCCTCGGGCAGGGTGTGGTCGGCCGGCCGGAACGTGCGGTAGATCCGGGACATCTCCCCGAAGAACCGCTCGCGGTCCTCGGGCAGGACCCGGTCGCCGCGGCCCAGGATCACCAGCAGGTGCCAGATGGTCCGGTCGAACATCAGGGGGCGGTACTGGTCGGTCTCGGGGTGCTGGGCCATGAAGGCGAAGATGCGCTCGTACTGCTTGAACGCGTCGAAGTGCTTCTTGCCGCCGGTCCGGGTGATCGCGCCGCGCCGCCGCTGCCGGTAGATGTAGACGACCTCGTCCAGCAGGCTGAGCTTCTCGGCGGCCATGAGGATCGGGTAGGTGACGTTGATGTCCTCGTAGTACCCGCCGCTGAACTTCAGGCCCAGGCCGACCAGGAACTCCCGGCGGATCGCCTTGTTCCAGGCGGTCATCATCAGCTGGAGCACGCTCGGGCGGTCGCGCAGGGCGAAGGTGTCGGGCGCGGGGGGCTCGCGGAAGAGCTTGTTGATGACGCTGCGCTGGACCTTGCCGTGCCAGTAGGAGCGCGCGTAGTCGAAGATCAGGACGTCCGGCTTGGTCTCCTGCAGCCGCTCGTACACCGACAGCATCGCGCCGTCGGCGGTGTAGTCGTCGCTGTCGAAGAACCAGACGTACTCGCCCGTGGCCAGCGACAGGCCCACGTTGCGGGCCTCGCCGAGGCCGACGTTCTCCTCCAGGTGCACGACGCGCACCCGCGGGTCGTGCGAGGCGTACTCGTCCAGGATCGCGCCGCACCCGTCGGGTGACCTGTCGTCGATGGCGATCACTTCGAGGCCAGGGCACCCCGGTTCCAGGATCGAGTCGAGGCACTGGCGAAGGTAACCCTGGACGCCGTGCACAGGCACGATGACACTCAGGAACACACTGCTCATTCCAGAAGAATCCGTTTCAAGCATGGGTGGCTTATCGGGCCGCGCGCCCGCGTTCGAGTCTACCGACGCCGGGATCGTGGGCCGGGCTTCGATCATGCGTTAGGCATTGGAAGACTCTACAGAATTCGCCAACGTCTGATGGACGGTTCGGGTGCCCGGCGGCCGCCCGAGGGGTTGTGGCGACGATCACTTCGCCGTCGCGGGCCGCGGCTCCTCGCGGAAGAGCCAGTCGGTCCGCGGTTCCACCGCCCACCGGGTGAGCCGGATGACGGGCTGGGTGCACAGTACCGTGCCCACGATCAGCGCGCAGGCGATCATGCCCAGCATGCCCCAGATGTTCTGCAGCCACTCCAGGTGGTCCCATTCCTGGAACTGCATGAATTTCGTCAGGAAACCGTGGAGCAGATAGGTGTAGATCGTCGCCGAGCCGAGAGGGGTGAACCAGGTGCGGCCGCGGGGGATGACGGCGAGGAAGGCGAAGAGCAGCACGCAGGCGGCGACCATCAGGGCCAGGTGCATCACGGTGCCGGTCAGGTTGTCCACGCCCAGGTCCTTGTTGGAGTCCCACCAGTACAGCCACTGGTAGTTCATCCGGTCCTTGGCCCACCAGGCCACCAGGAAGCCGCCGACGAGGATCAGCGCTCCGGCGAGGCGTGTCCGGGAACCGCGCACCATGTCGAAGTGCTCGGGCCGCAGGCAAAGGCCCAGCACGTAGAAGGGGACGAGGCCCAGCACCTTGTGCATGTCGAGGTGGCTGGACAGCGGGCCGGTGTAGCCCAGCAGCGAGACCGCCACGGCGATCGCCAGCGGCCAGCGCACCTTCAGCCAGAACGGCGTGGACAGGCGCCACAGGAGCAGCGCCAGCAGGAACCACACCAGGTAGATGGGGTCCAGCAGGCTGATGACCAGCTTGGGCTTGTCGTTGAAGTGCCACTCCCACAGCGAGTAGGCGACCTCGAAGACGAGGTAGGGGGCGGCCACCCCGGCGACCAGCTTGCGCGTGCGGTTCTTCCCGCCGGCGAAGCCCTTGGAGAAGTAGCCGGTGATCACCACGAACAGCGGCATGTGGAAGGAGTAGATGAAGAAGTAGAGCGTCTCGGCCGTCTCCACCGTGCCGCGCAGCCCCACGATGGTGTGCCCGACCACGACCAGCAGGATCGCCAGGAACTTGGCGTTGTCGAAGAAGGGGTCGCGTGCCCGGGGCGCCGGGGCCGGCGCCTGCTGGGGGGCGGGGACGAGGGGAGCGAGCTGCTGGGTCACCGGTCGTTCCTAGAGCGCTGTTCCCCCGCCGCGGGAGCGGCGGGTCAGGTGGTCTTGCAGATGTTGTCGGTGGCCTTGACCTCGCCGTCCATCTTCTTGGGGATGCTGCTCTTGAGCTGGCCGGTCCAGTTCGGACCGAGGACGAGGTCGACCGTGCCGGCGGGGGTGCTCGGATAGGGCACGACCTTGGCGCCGGAGACGAGGGTGGCCAGGGTGGTGGCGGCGTCCTCGGCGCCCTCGCCGTAGCGGATCAGGGTGGCGGGCGGGTTCTTCTTGGGGTTTCCGACCGAGAGTATCTGATACCCCTTGGCGCCGAGCGCCTCGCCGACCCGGGCCGCCGCCCCGTCGAAGCCGCTGCCGTTGAGCACCCGCACGCTGATCTCCGAGGGCGGGACGTTGGTGACCTTCTTCTTGGTCGGGTCGTCGATCTCGGTGTCGTTGGCGATCTGGGCGAAGAACTCCCCGGCCTCCGGCTCGCGCAGGGCCACCCGGTTGGGGTCGGGCGCATAGGCGGTGTAGGGCACGGTGATGAACCGGACCTTGCTCGGGGTGATGCCCTTCAGCTTGCCGGCGAGGTCGGTCATCTTGTTGAAGGTGAAGTCCTCGTCGACCGTGACGGTCTTGGTGAGCGAGCGCAGCAGCGCGTTCAGCGTCGCGGGGTTGCCCAGCACGTCCTGGCTCAGCGCCTTCTTGGCCAGCGAGCCGAGGAACTGCTGCTGGCGCTTGACCCGCTGGAGGTCCGAGCCGTCCTTGAAGCCGTGCCGGGCGCGCACGAAGGCCAGCGCCTGCTCGCCCCTGACGGTGTGCGTGCCCTTCTTCAGGTTCAGCTTGCTCTGCGGGTCGTTGACGTCGTAGGGCATGCAGATCTTGACGCCGCCGACGGCGTTGACCACGCCCTTGAAGCCGTTGAAGTCCACGACCACCGCGTGGTCGATGTGGATGTTGCTGATGTGCTGGATGGTCTTCCAGGTGCACATCATGCCGCCGAGGGAGAACGCGGAGTTGATCATCCCCACCTGCGCGAGGGACTTGCCGCCGTCCGGCGTGTTGCACGAGGGGATCTCGACCATGAGGTCGCGCGGGAAGCTGATGCCGACGGCCTGCTCGCCGCCCGGGGAGAAGTGCAGCAGGATCGTGGTGTCCGCGCGGGGCGTCTCGTCGGCCAGGCTGCGGCCGTACTTGGCGTTGCCGCCCTTGCGGCTGTCGGAGCCCAGCAGCAGGATGTTGACCGCGTCGTTGAGCTTGGGCACCTGCGTGAGGACGCCTGGATCGGTGGCGACGCGCTTGATGCCGCTGTCGAGATAGCGGACGTAGCCGTAGGCGGAGATGCTGCCGGCGACCAGCACCCCCGACAGTGCCACGGAGGTCCAGCCGAGCGTCCGCCAGCCGCGGGAGAGGGTCTTGCCCTCCGCGGGAGGGGGCCCGGTCCGCTGCGACTCGTCGACGTAGTCGAGATAGAGGGGGCTGTTCATGGCTCCACGAGAGTAGGTCAGAGGAGGCGTCGTACGGGGGCGTACGGCGCATCCGGTCCGGCTATCGCAGTCACATGCTCCGTTTCGATGCGGCGAAGGATCAGATCATCCTCCAGGTTGCGACAAAGTATGACGGATCCCCCCGCTTCCAGAGGGGCGAGGAGCCCGGCGACCAAAGTGTCGCAAGTGGTGTACTCCACCGTGCTGAGGGTACGGTCTTGGGCCGTCAGTCCGTGTCGCGCGACGGATTCGCGGATTTCCGCGTCCAGCCGCTCCCGGGTGAATGTGATGTTCGTCACATTCAGGACGGGGGTGTGCGCGGGGACCGGTACGGGAGAGGGCGGGCGGTCCCCGTACGACCGGACCTCCACCGCGTAGTCGGTGATCCAGGCGGGCGCGTCCGCCAGCGGCGCGCCGAACGCGTCGAGGGAGAGCCCCAGCACCTCGTCCGCCCACGCGGGTGCGCCGTCGGGCGTGTCGGTGACCCAGATCCCCTCGTCCACGGCCGAGGCGAGCTCCTCGCGGGGGCCGATGACCACCCGCTGGCCGGTGTGCCAGGCCGCGAACAGCATGACGGCCGTCTGCCAGTGCGCGGGCAGGTCCAGCACGACCGTCCCGCCCGGCTGGACGTCCATGCCCTCCAGCAGCAGATTGCTCGTCTTGGCGACCCAGTTGTCGAAGGTACGGCGGGAGAACTCCAGGCGCTCTCCGATCGCGTCGTCGTAGAAGGTCACCAGCGGCCGCTGCGCCGCCCCGCGCGTCAACTCCATGGAGGGAGGCTACAGACCCTTCTCCCGCCGAAGGACTCCTGTTTTCGCCAGGCGCGGGCGATAGCCTGCTGCACCGTATGAACAGACCAGCGGTGCCATCCCTCCTGCTGGCGCGGCTCTCCCTCGCGCCCGCGCTCCTCGTCGTCGCATGGCTGCTGGTCAGCCTGCCCCTGCTGCTGGCGGGCTCCTACACGATCGGGCCGGCCCTGGCCCTGTTCGTCCCCGTCGCCGCGGCGGTGGTGACCATCGGCTGCCGCGGCGCGATCCGCGCGCCCGCCCCGCCCGCGCCCGGCCCCCGCCTCGCCTGGTGGCCCGCCACCGGGGTGCTGCTGGTGAGCCTCGCCTTCCTGCTGGTGCAGCTGAAGTACAACTCCGAGCAGATCATCGTGCGCCGCGACCCGGCGACGTACGTGCAGTTCGCGACCTGGCTGAACGACCACGGCCGCCTGCCGATCACCACGTCGGAGTGGGCTTTCGGCGGCGCCGACCCGATCCTGCGGTTCGACAGCCCCGGCTTCTACGCGTCCGGCGGCGAGATCGTCCCGCAGTTCCTGGCCGGGCTGCCGCTGCTGCTGGCGCTGGGCGGCTGGATCGGCGGGACGCCGGTGCTGCTGGCGATGGCGCCGCTGCTGGGCGCGGGCGCGGTGCTGTCCTTCGGCGGGCTCACCGCCCGGCTGGTCGGCCCGCTGTGGGCGCCGGTCGGGGCGCTGGCCTTCGCCCTGTGCTGGCCGCTGATGTTCGTCTCCCGCTCCACCTACAGCGAGACCGCCGCGCTGGTGCTGCTGCTGGGCGGCCTGTGCCTCCTGCACGACGTGCGCGACCTGTGGGAGGGGCGCCTCCGCGCGTTCCTGGCCGGGCTCTGCCTCGGCCTGGTCGTCCTGGTGCGCATCGACGGGCTGCGGGACGTCCTGCCGGTCGTCGTCTTCGCGGGCGTGCTGTTCGCCCGGCGCCGCCGCACCGGGATCCCGCTGGCGGCGGGGCTGCTGCTCGGCGCGGCGGCCGGGCTCGCCGAGGGCTTCCTGCTCTCCCGGCCCTACCTCGACTACATAGGCGGGTCGCTCCGGCCGCTGCTGCTGCTCAGCGGCGCGGCGGTCGCCGGCACGCTCCTCCTGGTCGCGGTGTGGCGGCTGTGGCCCGGCTGGTTCCTGCGCGTGGGAGACGGGATCGCGCGGGGCAGGCTCCCGGACGCCGCGGCCGCCCTCACGGTGCTGCTGGTGCTGGCCTTCGCGGTGCGCCCCTACGTCCAGACGGTGCGGCGGGTGCCGGCCAACCCCGAGGACGCCTTCAACTCCGGCTACATCGAGCACATCCAGCGCAGCACCGGGCTGCCGGTCGACGGCGCCCGCCAGTACACCGAGCTGGCCCTGCACTGGGTCGTCTGGTACGTCGGGCTGCCCGTCCTCATCCTCGCCACGTTCGGCGCCGCGCTCCTGGTGCGGCGGCTGCTGCGCGGCGGTTCGCCCGCCTGGGCGCTGCCGTTCTCGATCATCGCGCTGACCACCGTGGCGACGCTGCTGCGGCCGGGCATCACCCCCGACCACCCGTGGGCGTCGCGGCGGCTGGTGGCCGTGGTGGTCCCCGGCGTGCTGCTGCTGGCGGTGTGGACGCTGGCGTGGGCGACACGGCGGTTCCGCCGCCTGGGCTACGGCAGGGCCGCGACGTTCGCGATGGCGTTCGCCGGGGTGCTGGTGCTGCTCGTCCCGGTCGGCGCGTCCTCGGCCGGGCTGGTCTTCAAGGCGGTCGACCAGGGCGAGCTGAGAGCGATCGACAGGCTGTGCGCCGGGCTGCGGCAGGGCACGACCGTGCTCATCGTGGAACGGGTGACCGCCGACCGGTTCTCACCCGTGGTGCGCAACATGTGCGGCGTGCCGACGGCGCGGGTGGACGGCGCGAGCGTCCAGGACGTGCGGCGCGTCGCGGACCGGATCATCGCCGAGGGCCGCCGCCCGGTGCTGCTCGGCGCCGAGCCCGCCGACGTCGCGCCCTACGGGGAGCCCGCCAGGGCGGTGGACCTCGACACCCGCCAGGACGGCCACGCGCTGGACGACCGCCCCAAGCACACCTGGTCGCTGCACATCACCGTCTGGCAGTCCGAGTACGCGCCGCCGCAGGGCTGAGCCCGGCCGCCGGGGCGGGCGGGCTCAGGCGGTCTTCTTGCAGATGCTGTCGCTGGCCTTGATCTCGCCGTCCACCTTCGGGATCGAGGCGGAGCCGTTGCCGCCCAGGCCGGTGTAGTCGGCGCCGAGGTAGAGGTAGACGACTCCGGCCAGGCCGTCGGCGGCGGCCGCGGGGACCACGCCGGGCACCAGCTTGGCCAGCTGGGCGGCGGCGTCCTCGCCGCCGGGGCCGTAGTGGACGGCGGTCTTCTCCAGGGCGCCGTTCTTGTAGACGCCGGTGGAGCCCAGGGACGCCTGGTACTTCTTGGCTGCCAGGTCGGTGACCGCGCGGCCGGCCAGGCCCTGCTGGTTGGTGCCGTTGTAGACCTTGACCGTGACGGTGGAGGGGTCGACCTTCTTCGCCGGGGTGCTGACGGGCTGGGCCTTGGCCTGCGGGGTCTTCTCGGCCTTGGGCAGGGTGTTGTCGCGGCGGATCGCGGCGAACAGCTCCTGCGCCTCCTCCTGCTTCCACAGGACCCGGCCGCTCAGGGAGGAGTTGGCGGCGATCTCCGCGTCGGTCGGGTAGTACCAGGGCACCGTGACGAACTTGATGGACTTGGTGTTGATGCCCTTGACCTTGGTGGCGAGGTCGAGGATCTCGGTGGAGTTGAAGCCCTTGTCGGTCTTCAGGGACTTGGTCGCGGCGTTGACGAACTTGAGCATCTTCGCCGGGTCGGTCATGACGCCCTTGCTGGTGGCCTTCTGGATGACCGCGCTCATGAACTGCTGCTGGCGCTGGATGCGGCCGAGGTCGGAGCCGTCGCCCAGGGAGTAGCGGGTGCGGACCCAGCCCAGCGCCTGCTCGCCGTTGAGGGTCTGCCGTCCGGCCTTGGGGATGACCAGCTTGGCCTTGGGGTCGGTGAACGCCTTGGGCGAGCAGACCTCGACGCCGCCGAGCGCGTTCACGATGCCCTTGAACCCGCTGAAGTCGACCTTCACGAAGTGGTCGATGCGGATCTGGGTGAGCGTCTCGATGGTGTTCCAGGTGCAGTACGGGCCGCCGTTGGCGAACGCCGAGTTGATCATCCCCGAGTGGGCGGCGATGGTCTGGCCCGTCGTGCTCTTGCACTGGGGGAGGTTCACCCAGGAGTCGCGCGGGAAGCTGATGCCGATCGCCTTCTCGCCGCCCGCCGAGATGTGCAGCAGGATCGTGGTGTCGGAGCGCTCTCCCTCGTCCCTGCCGTACTTGGCGTTGCCGCGCCCCGCGCGGGTGTCGGAGCCCATGACGAGGATGTTCACCGAGCTGTTGAGCTTGTCGGGGCGCTTCTCCTCGTCGGCGAGGTTGCCGTGCTCGTCGTCGAGCTGCTCGATGTTGCCCGCCACCAGCTTGTAGTAGAAGCCGTAGGCCGTCAGGCAGCCGAGCACCAGCACGGATGCCAGCGCGATGGAGACCCACTGGACGATCTTCCAGCCGGTGCCGCGGACCACGGGGATCTCGTGTCCGGTGATCTCGGGGCGTTCGAGATAGTCCAAGCCGTAGTCGACTCCGCCGCGCATGACCTCGTGATCTCTTCCGGTGCGCCAAAGATGCGGAGCAGTATTGCGTAAGTCACGCGCCTTGTCCTAATCATCGGGTCCAGAGTGCGGGGAATCGCACCCTGCCCGCGGGGTGCCGCTACCCTTGGCGACCGTGAGTCACGAGCAGCCGTCCCCGCACGTCACCATCGTCCTGCCCTGCTACAACGAGCAGGACCACGTGATCGACGAGGTCGAGCGCATCACCAAGGCGATGGACGCCAGCGGCATGACCTACGAGCTGCTGGCCTACGACGACTGCTCCACCGACGACACGCTCCAGCGGCTGCGCGACGCCGAGCCGCGCTACCCGCACCTGAAGGTCACCGCCTTCCACCACAACAGCGGCTCGGGCACGATCCGCCGGATCGGCAGCCAGCAGGCCCGCGGCGACGTCGTGGTGTGGACCGACGCGGACATGACCTACCCCAACGAGCGCATCCCCGAGCTGGTGGAGGTCCTGGACACCGATCCGTCCGTCGACCAGGTCGTGGGCGCCCGGCGCACCGAGGAGGGCAGCCACAAGCTGCTGCGGGTGCCGGCCAAGTGGGCGATCCGCAAGATCGCCGAACGGCTGTCCGGTTCGAGGATCCCGGACCTGAACTCCGGGCTGCGGGCGTTCCGCAGGGACGTCGCCCGGCCCTACCTTCGGCTGCTGCCGCCCGGCTTCTCCTGCGTCACCACGATCACGCTGGCGTTCCTGTGCAACCAGCACCCGGTGATGTACCTGCCCATCGACTACTTCAAGCGGGCGGGGAAGTCGAAGTTCCACTTCACCAAGGACGCCTACCGCTACATCCTCCAGGTGCTGCGGATGGTCATGTACTTCAACCCGCTCAAGGTGCTGATGCCGCTCGCGCTGTGGCTGCTGGGCCTGGCCGTGCTGAAGGGCGTCGTCGACCAGTTCCGGCACAACCTCCTGTACTTCTCCAACAACACGATGCTGATGTTCATGAGCGGGCTGCTCATCGCGTCGCTGGCGCTGCTGGCCGACCTCATCGTGCGCTCGCGGGGAGACGAGTGAGGATCGCGCTGGTCGGCCCCGCCTTTCCGTACAAGGGCGGCGGGGCGCAGCACACGACCGAGCTGGCGCACCGGCTCCGCGCGGCGGGGCACGAGGTGGTGCTGGAGTCGTGGAAGGCGCAGTACCCCGGCTTCCTGTACCCGGGGCGGCAGACGATCGACGCGCCCGAGGGCGAGGTGTTCCCCGGCACGCGCCGCGAACTGTCGTGGCGGCGCCCCGACGGCTGGTACCGGGTGGGACGGCGGCTGCGCTCCTGCGACCTCGTGGTCTTCGCGGTGCTCTCGTCCGTCCAGGTCCCGGCCTATCTGGGCCTGCTGCGGGGCATCGGCGGAAGGGCCCGGACGGTGGCGCTGTGCCACAACGTGCTGCCGCACGAGCCCAAGCCTTACGACCGTCCGCTGATGCGCGCGCTGCTGAAGCGGGTCGACGGGGTGCTGGTGCACTCGGACGAGCAGGCCGGGCTGGCCCGCTCCCTGGGCCCCACTCCGGTGACGGCGGCCGAGATGCCCGCCCACCTCCCCGTGACGCGTCGCGCGGAGCCGCCTGCGGAAGGCGTGCGGGGCCGCCTGCTCTTCTTCGGGATCGTGCGCCCCTACAAAGGGCTGGACGTCCTGCTCCGGGCCCTGCCGGACGGCGTGGGCCTGACGGTGGCGGGGGAGTTCTGGAGCGGCCTGGACGACACCCGCGCCCTCGTCGGCGAGCTCGGCCTGGCCGACCGCGTCGAGCTGCTGCCCGGCTACGTCCCCGCCGAGCGGATCGGCGCCCTGTTCGCCGCCTGCGACGCCCTCGTCCTGCCCTACCGCTCGGCCACCGCCTCGCAGAACGTCCTCATGGCCTTCGAACACGGCGTCCCGGTGATCGCCACCCGGGTCGGCGGCTTCGCGTCCCAGCTCCGCGAGGGAGTGGACGGCCTGCTCGCCGACCCCGGCGACGCCGCGTCGCTGCGCGAGGCGATCACGCGGTTCTACGAGGCCCCGGAGCGCTTCCGCGCCGAGGTCCTCGCCCCCGACCACGGCCCGGTCTGGGCCGCCTACCTCGACGCGCTCACAGGTGCGGGTCGATGACCTGGAGGATGGCGCGCTTGGGCTTGGCGCCGACGATCTGGGTGACGACCTCGCCGTTCTTGTAGAGGTTGAGGGTGGGGGCGCCGAGGATGCCGTAGTCGAGGGCGGTCTGCGGGCTCTCGTCCAGGTCCACCTTGGCGATCCTCAGCCTGCCCTCGTACTCGGCGGCGATCTGCTCCAGGACCGGGGCGACCATCCGGCAGGGGCCGCACCAGGTGGCCCAGAAGTCCACCAGGACCGGCAGGTCGGACTTGAGGACCTCCTCCTCGAAGGTCGCGTCGGTCACGGGGAAGGGTGCGCTCACGGTGACTCCTCCAGCGGGCGTTGATCGTCACCGGGGACAAGGCGCCCGGTCCTGGTTTCATTCCCGTTCGCCGGAGGGCGGATGAGAGAGCCGGCGCCGGCCCACAGGAGGTCGGCCACGGTGAGCACCGCGCGTGACGCCAGGGCGACGAGCAGCGCCTCGGCCGGGGAGATGGCCGGGGCGAGCGCGAGCGTCAGCGCGGCCTCCCGCGCGCCGAGGCCGCCGGGGGCGAAGATGACGAGGAAGCCGACCACGTAGGCCAGGGCGTAGGCGCCGGAGGCGAGCATGGGGGAGCCGGACGGCAGCAGCAGCCAGACGTGCAGCCCGAAGAGGGCCCAGCCGGCCAGCGTCCACGCCACCGCCCTGCTCATCGGGGCGAGGCCCAGGGTGGTGGCCAGGGGTGGCCGCCGCACGATCCGCAGCACGAGGTTCAGGCCCCACGTGACGACCCTCGGGTGCAGGCAGGCCAGCAGGACGGGTGCGAGGGCGAGCGCCCACCAGTAGCCGCGGGCGGCGTCGGCGGAGGTCAGCGGCAGGGTGACGGCCGCGGTGACGCAGCCCGTCGCGACCGTCGTCGCCATCGCCAGGAGCGTCGCGCCGCCCGAGGCGACGCGGGGCACCCCGTAGGGCCGGGCGAGCTCCACCTGGCCCAGGAGCGCCCACACGGATCCGGGTACGTACTTGCCGAGCTGGCCGAGGAACATGATCCTGGTGGTGGCCGGCACCGGAAGGGGCGCGCCGAAACCGGCCAGCAGCGACCGCCAGCCGAGCATCCAGCAGCCCAGTCCCGCCATGCCGGCCAGCAGGGCGCCGGCCAGCAGGGGGAGGGACAGCCGGGAGAGCGCGTCGGCGAAGGCGTCCCACTGCGTCACCACGCCGTACGCGCAGAAGCCCAGCGCGACGAGCACGAAGAGGAGCCGGGGCCAGCGTGAGGTCACCGGGCCAGCCTACGGGGACGGGCGGCCAAGTAGGCTCTGTGATCTGTCAGGACCAGCGGGTTCGGGTATGTCCGGAAGGGTGAGGCGTGGAAGCGATTCTCTTGGTCGGTGGCAGGGGCACGAGGCTGAGGCCCTTGACGATCTCCACTCCCAAGCCGTTGCTGCCCACCGCGGGGGTGCCCTTCCTCGCCCACCAGCTGGCGAGGGCGAGCGCCGCGGGCATCACGCGGATCGTCTTCGCCACCTCCTACCGGGCGGAGATGTTCGAGGCGGCCTTCGGCGGCGAGGCCTACGGGGTCGAGCTGGTCTACGTGGACGAGCGGCGGCCGCTGGGCACCGGCGGGGCGATCCGCAACGCGGCGCAGGAGCTGCGCGGCGGGGACGACGACCCGGTCCTGGTGCTCAACGGCGACATCCTGTCCGGGCACTCCATCCCCGACCAGGTGGCGATGCACCAGAAGGCCGAAGCCGCCGTCACGCTGCACCTCAGCGAGGTGGACGACCCGTCGCGGTTCGGCTGCGTGCCCACCGACGGCACGGGGCGGGTGACCGCGTTCCTGGAGAAGACCAACAACCCGGTGACCAACCGCATCAACGCCGGCTCGTACGTCTTCCGCCGCTCGGTGATCGACACGATCCCGTTCAACGAGGTCGTGTCGGTGGAGCGCGAGACGTTCCCCGGCCTGATCGCGGCGGGCCACACCGTCATGGGGTTCGTCGACCCGCAGTACTGGCTGGACGTGGGCACGCCCTCGGCGTTCGTCCGCGGCTCGTGCGACCTGGTGCTGGGCCGGCTGGACTCCCCGGCGCTGCCCGGCCCGACCGGCCCCGTGCTGGCGCTGGAGGGCGCGAACGTCTCGCCGCGCGCGGTGGTGACCGCGGGCACCGTCGTCGGCGCCGACGCCGTCATCGAGGCGGGTTCGACGGTCTCGGGCAGCGTGCTGTTCGACGAGGCGGTCGTGGCCAAGGGCGCGTGGGTGCGCAACTCGGTGCTCGGCCGCGGCGCGCGGGTGGCGTCGGGCGCGATGCTCGACGGCGCGATCCTGGGCGACGGCGCGGTCGTGGGCCCCGGCAACGAGCTGGGCGACGGCCTGCGCCTGTGGCCGGGCATCGAGCTGCCGCCGACGGCGGTGCGCTTCTCCAGCGACGTGTGAGGTGTGCCGGGCGGCGGAAGAAAACCGCCGCCCCCGTTGTTCTCCCGGTCGGCTCTCCGAGCGGGACCCTGCCTCTGTCTCCATTATGACGATTGGCATAGAGTTCGCCTCATGGAGAGCGCTGTGAGTGAATCGGGACTGCGGCGGGCGCTCGCACGGGCCCGCGACGGCAAGACCCTGGACCAGGCCGAGGCGGCGATCCTGCTGCACGCCCGCGGTCCTCAGCTCGACGAACTGCTGACCTACGCCTCGCGGACCCGCGACGCCGGCCTGGAGGCCGCCGGACGGCCGGGAGTGATCACCTACAGCCGCAAGGTGTTCATCCCGCTGACCAGGCTCTGCCGCGACAGGTGCGGCTACTGTACTTTCGCCACCGCCCCCAACAAGCTCCCGGCCCCCTTCCTCAGCCCCGACGAGGTGCTGGAGATCGCCCGGCAGGGCGCGGCCATGGGCTGCAAGGAGGCGCTCTTCACCCTCGGCGACCGGCCCGAGGACCGCTGGCACCAGGCCCGCGAGTGGCTCGACGAGCAGGGCTACGACGACACGCTCTCCTACGTGCGCGCCATGGCGATCCGGGTGCTGGAGGAGACCGGGCTGCTGCCCCACCTCAACCCCGGAGTGCTGTCCTGGCGCGACTTCCAGCGGCTCAAGCCCGTCGCGCCGTCCATGGGGATGATGCTGGAGACCACCGCGACGCGGCTGTTCAGCGAGAAGGGCGGCCCCCACTACGGCTCGCCCGACAAGGACCCCGCCGTGCGGCTGCGGGTGCTGGAGGACGCCGGGCGCTGCAACGTCCCGTTCACCACCGGCATCCTCATCGGGATCGGCGAGACCGTCGACGAGCGCGCCGACGCGCTGTTCGCCATCCGGCGGACGATGCGCGAGTACGGGGCGGTCCAGGAGGTCATCGTCCAGAACTTCCGCGCCAAGCCCGACACCGCGATGCGCGGCACCCCCGACGCCGAGCTGTCGGAGCTGGCCGCCACGATCGCCGTCGCCCGGCTCGTCCTCGGGCCGAAGGCGCGCATCCAGGCGCCGCCGAACCTCGTGGACTCCGAGTACGCGCTGATGCTGCGCGCCGGGATCGACGACTGGGGCGGGGTGTCCCCGCTGACGCCCGACCACGTGAACCCCGAACGGCCCTGGCCGCAGATCGACGACCTCGCTTCGCGGACCGCTTCCGCCGGCTTCCGGCTGCGGGAGCGGCTCACGATCTACCCCGAGTACGTCCGCAAGGGCGAGCCGTGGCTGGACCCGCGGCTGTTCGCGCACGTCCGTGCTCTGGCGGACTCCGACGGGCTGGCGAAGGAGGACGCCGTCCTGGAGGGGCGGACCTGGCAGGAGCCCGACGGTGGTTTCGTCTCCTCCGGACGGACGGACCTGCACGTCGAAATCGACACTGAGGGCCGTACGTCCGACCGCCGCGACGACTTCGACGAGGTGTACGGCGACTGGGAGGCGCTACGCGAACGCGTCAACGCTCCCCAGCGCTTCGACGCCGACGTGAAGGCGGCTCTCTCCGCCGCCGAGATCGACCCGGGTGGTCTGTCGGACGAGCACGCCCTGGCGCTTCTCCACGCCGAAGGCCCCGAGCTGGAGGCCCTCGCCCGGTTGGCGGACGACCTGCGCAAGGACGCCGTCGGCGACGAGGTCACCTACATCGTCACGCGGAACATCAACTTCACCAACGTCTGCTACACGGGCTGCCGCTTCTGCGCCTTCGCGCAGCGCCGCACCGACGCCGACGCCTACAGCCTCTCCCTCTCCCAGGTCGGCGACCGCGTCGACCAGGCGTGGGAGGCGGGCGCCACCGAGATCTGCATGCAGGGCGGAATCCACCCCGACCTGCCCGGCACGGCGTACTTCGACCTCGCCCGCGAGGTGAAGAAGCGCGCCCCCGAGATCCACCTGCACTCCTACAGCCCGATGGAAGTCATCAACGGCGTCTCCCGTACGGGCCTGTCGCTGCGCGAGTGGCTCATCGCGGCCAAGGAGGCGGGCGTGGACTCCCTCCCCGGCACCGCCGCCGAGATCCTCGACGACGACGTCCGCTGGGTCCTGACCAAGGGCAAGCTCCCCACCTCGGCCTGGGTGGACGTGGTGACGACGGCCCACGAGGTCGGCCTGCCCACCACGTCGACGATGATGTACGGCCACGTCGACACCCCCGCCCACTGGGTCGGCCACCTGAAGCTCCTGCGCTCCATCCAGGAGAAGACGGGCGGCTTCACCGAGTTCGTCCTGCTCCCCTTCGTCCACCACAACGCCCCCATCTACCTGGCCGGCCTGGCCCGCCCCGGACCCACCGTCCGCGAGAACCGCGCCGTCCACGCCCTGGCCCGCATCCTCCTCCACGGCGCCATCCCCAACATCCAGACCTCCTGGGTGAAGCTGTCGGAGGACCTGGTCACCGAGGTCCTCCGAGGCGGCGTCAACGACCTGGGCGGCACCCTGATGGAGGAGACCATCTCCCGCATGGCCGGCTCCGACAACGGCAGCTTCAAGACCATCTCCTCCCTGGAGGAGATCGCCACCCGCGCCGGCCGCCCCTCCGCCCAGCGCACCACCACCTACGGCCGCCCCACTTCCGAGCGCATCGAAGCCGCCCGCAAGACCGACGGCGTGGGCCACTTCCTCCCCCTGACGGCCAAGTAGCCGGCCGCCGCCGACAAGAACGGTCCCCGTCCGCGACGCACGGACGGGGACCGGACCCCAAGGTGCGCTCGGAGCCTTCGGCAGGTCCGCCTGACGGCCGGCGGCGGATTGTCGGTGGGCGGAATTAGCCTGCGGGCATGACGGTGGGCGAGAGCGGTCGGGTGCCGGCCACGGCGGAGGTAGAGCGGTTCTGGGCGCTGGTGGAGGAGGCCTGGGCGGCGGCGGGGGAGGAGGTCGGCCGCGCGCGGAGGGCATTGGCCGGGCGGGAGCCGGGGAGCGAGGCGTGGGATCTGCTCGCCGTCGTCGACGGAGGGCTGAAGGTGTTCTTGGGGGAGCTCGCCGGGCTGGGGCGCGGGATGCCGGCGGAGGAGCTGACGGCGCTGGACCGGGTGGTGGAGCGGAAGCTCTTCGAGGTGGACCGGGCGGACGTCCAGGAGGTGACCGACGGGTCGGACGACGGGTTCCTTTACGCGCGGGGCTTCATCGTCGCGATGGGGCGGGAGTTCTACGAGGCGGTCGTGCGGGATCCCCGGATGGCGGTGCTGGACGCCGAATGCGAGGAGATGTGTTACTTCTTCTCCCGGTTGCACAAGGAACGTTTCGGGAGTTTTCCGGAGACGGGGTCGGGGATCTCGCGGGAATCCTGCTCGAATCCGGTGGGCTGGGCCTTTTGAAGAGGCGGCTCGGCCGACGCGTCCGCGGCGGTGGGCCTTTCAGGACGCCATGGCGGTGAGGGCGGCGCTCCCCAGCGGGTTCGGCGCGTCACCATCCGCCCTCGAAGAAGGCGAGGAGCGCGGGCACCGGGTCCGCCGCGGTGGTCGTGTTCGCCGCGGCGACGACGATCATGGCCGGCGCGAGCAGCGCCGAGAGCGCGCCGAACGATCCCAGCACGCGCCGGGTCCGCCCGCCGGACGGCTCCGCGGCCGCGAACCTCCGCCACAGGACCGCGCTGAGGCCGATGAGCGCCGCGGCCACGACCGCGGCGCTCACGGCCATCACCGCGTGGTACCGGGCGAAGTCGTCGATCATCGCGTCGAGGGCGGGCCGGACGTCGCCGTTCGCGTCGGGGGAGGCGGCGAGCTGCGCCCTGATCTGGTCGAGCACGCCGGTGAGCCGCGCGCCGGGCTCGCCGTCCGTCAGCATCGGCAGCAGCGAGGAGAAGGGCGCGGCCGCACCCTGGAGGTTGGCCATCACCGCCAGCAGGGAGACCAGTGCGAGCGCCGTGACGAGAAGGCCGGCCGGGACGAGGGCCTTCCGCCCCTTCCCGGAGCCGCCGGCGTTCAGGAAGGCCTTCCAGAGGACGACGCCGAGCGCGACGAGCACGGCCAGCAGGAGCGCTGCGATCGCGCCCTTGGCCAGGTGGTAGCGGGACCAGTAGTCGATGACCCCCTCCAGGCCGGGGGACGGGTCCCGGTCGCCGGAGCTCCAGTACCCGATGAACGACCCGCGGAGGGCGTCGGCGAGGCCGCGCTCACCGGCGAAGCCGCCGCCCGCCAGCACTCCGGGGGCGGCGATGAAGGCGGCGATGAGGACCGCGGCGAGGGCGGTGAGCGCCCAGAGGGCGCGGCCGGGAACGCCCGCCGGTCGTGACGGGGCCTGGAGAGAGGGCACGGGGATTCCTTCGGCTGAGGGCGGGCAGGGCCTCAGCCGAGGATGTCCCTCCGGGGAACCGGTCCACATCGGCCTGCGGAGCGATCATGCGTCGCTCTCAGGTGTGACCGGCCCCCCGTCCGGCGTCAGCGGACCGTGATGAAGGCGTCCGGGGTGCGGGGCTCCCGGTCGCGCGGCGGTGCGGCGGGGCGGCCGACGCCCACGGTGCCCATGGGGTCCCAGTCGGCGGGCAGGTCCAGGACCTCGCGGACGGTCTCGCGGCAGAACATGGTGCTGGAGACCCAGCAGGAGCCCAGGTTCTCGACGGTGAGGGCGACCAGGAGGTTCTGGACGGCGGCGCCGGTGGAGACCAGGAACATCTCGCGTTCGGCGGCGGCGCGGCGCTCGTCGGGGTAGGCGTGGGCGCCGGCCGTGGTGACCAGGCACGGGATGACCAGGTACGGGGCGCGGCGCAGCACGTCGCCCCGGCGCAGCCGCCTGGCGATGGACTCCTCGGTGAAGCCGTCGCGCTCCAGGTCGGCGCGCCAGGCGTCGCGCATGGCGTCCAGGAGGCGGACGCGGACCTCCTCGGTCTCCAGGAGGACGAAGCGCCACGGGGTGGTGTGGTGCGGGGCGGGCGCGGTGATGGCGGCGGCGACGGCGCGGCGGACGGCCTCGCCGTCGACGGGCTCGCCGGTGAACTCGCGGACGGTGCGGCGGGCGTGGACGACCTCGGCCGAGCCCCAGCGGAAGAGGTCTCCCGAAGGGTCGCGGACCAGGGCGCGGGCGCCGGGTCCGTCGGTGTCGGTGACCAGGTGCGCCAGGCCGCGGACGACCGCGACGGGGACGCCGTCGACCTTGCCCTTCACCAGTTCGGCGGCGGAGGCGATCTCGTCGGCGACGGCGGTGATGGTGGCTTCCAGGAGGTTGCCGTGGGTGTCGGTGCGGCCGCGGAAGTCGTCCAGGGGCAGCACGCCGGAGGCGCCGATCGCCATGTCGGTCTGGCCGGAGCGCCAGGCGCGGCCCGCGGTGTCGGAGATGATCACGCCGGTCCGGGCGGGCAGCGCCGCGCGCAGCGCCGAGGCCGAGGCGTCCGGGTCCGCGGGCAGCAGCAGGACGGTGCCCGGCTCGGTGTTGGAGGCGTCCACCCCGGCCGCGGCCATGACCAGGCCCTGCCGGTTCTCGACGATGCGGGTGCGGCCCTTGCGGGCGACGACGCGCACCGTCTCGGCGTCGATGGCCTTCTCCCGGTCGTCGGCCTGCAGGACGCGGCCCTCGGCCTTGCTGACGATCTTCGAGGTGACGACGAGCACGTCGCCGTCGCGCAGGTCCGGGAAGGCCGCGGTGATCAGGGCGGCCAGGTCGTCGCCGGGGCGCACCTCGGGCAGTCCGAGGACGGGGATGATCTCGATCACGCGAGCTCCAGGGCCAGGTCCACGGCCGCCCGCGCCAGCGCGCGGGTCGCCTCGGGGTCGGACATGAGCAGCGGGTGCGCCCGGACGGTCATCGGCTCCAGGCCCGGCGAGGCGAAGTGCGGGGCGTCCTCCGGCGCCACCAGCCACCCGTTCACCAGCTCGGGCCCGTAGAAGCCGGCCACGCCCGCGGCGGACGTCTCCACGCCGATCGCGGTGAGGCAGGCGTCGGCCATGCCCCGGACGGGCGCGCCGCCGATGATGGGGGAGACCCCGACGACGGTCTTGGCCAGCAGCGCGTCCCGGATGCCGGGGACCGCCAGGATCGTGCCGACGCTGACCACCGGGTTGGACGGCGGGAACAGGACGAAGTCCGCCTCCTCGACGGCCTCCAGGACACCGGGCGCGGGCTTGGCCTCGGGCGCGCCCACCGGGGTGATCGCCAGCGCGGGAAGGGAGGCGCGCAGCTTGACCCACCACTCCTGGAAGTGGATGGCGCGCCTGCCCTTCTCGTCCTCGACGACGACGTGCGTCTCGACGCGGTCGTCGGTCATCGGCAGCAGCCGCACGCCGGGCTCCCAGCGGTCGCACAGCGCCTCGGTGATCTGGGAGAGCGGATATCCCGCGTCCAGCATCTGGGTGCGCACGATGTGGGTGGCGAAGTCGCGGTCGCCGAGGCCGAACCAGGTGGGCTCCACGCCGTAGGCGGCGAGCTCCTCCTTGACGACGAAGGTCTCGTCGCGCCGGCCCCAGCCCTGCTCCTCGTTGATGCCGCCGCCCAGCGTGTACATCACGGTGTCCAGATCGGGACAGACCTTGAGCCCGAACAGGTAGATGTCGTCACCGGTGTTGCCGACGACGGTGACGTCGGCGTCCGGCGCCGCCGCCCTCAGCCCGCGCAGAAAGCGGGCGCCGCCGATCCCTCCGGCCAGAACCACGATTCTCACACGGGCCAGTCTTGCATCCCCGCTGTGATGATCCGCTGGTGCCTGACGCTGTAGGTGGTGATGTGCGAAGCTGTCGTCGGCAAACGGTAGTCTTCCCGCCCCAAGAAGAACCGCCATTCATCCCCCGGTATGGAGTGAATTCCCCGTGAACACCGAAGCGCTGCAGAAACTGCGTGAGCCGGCTGCCTTCGCCCTCATCGGGGCGGCGGGTCTGCAACTGCTGGCCGGGCTGATCAACCTCTTCTCCTACGGGGGCTTCACCGGCAGCGCCTACAGCGAGTCCGCGGGCTACGGCCTGTTCGCCAACCTGCAGCTCGCGCTGGCCGTAGTGGCCGCCGTGATCCTGGCCACCTGGGGGCGCACCTCGCCGCAGGCGCGCAACGTGGTGCTGACCGCGCTGGGCGTGGCGGGCGGTGCGCTGCTGTTCGGCCTGCTCTCGCTGCTGGCGGGCCTGGTGGCGGAGGGCCCCGGGGGCGCCTCCAAGGCTGCGATGTTCTTCTGGGCGGTGAGCAAGCTGGTCGTGTGCGGGGCGGCCGCCTACTTCGTCTTCCTCCACTTCCAGCAGCTGCAGCCGGCCCGTCCGGCGCCGGTGCAGGGCATGGGCGGGCAGGTCTACGGTGCGCAGCCGCAGTACGGCCAGGACTCCTACGGCCAGCAGCAGTACGGCCAGCCGGGCCAGCAGTACGGCGGCCAGCCGCAGTACGGCCAGGACCCGTACGGCCAGCAGCAGGGCCAGCCGCAGTACGGCGCCCCCGAGCAGCAGCAGCAGTACGGCGCTCCCGAGCAGCAGCAGTACGGCCAGCCGGGCCAGCAGTACGGCCAGCCGCCCGCGCAGCCGGACTACGGCCAGCAGCAGGGCCAGCCGGGTCAGCAGGGCCAGCCGGACTACGGCCAGCCCCAGCAGCAGTACGGCCAGCCGCAGCAGGGCCAGCAGCAGTACGGCCAGCAGCAGGCCGACCAGGGCCAGTGGACCCGCCAGTTCGGCGGCGAGGAGCCGACCGCCCAGCCCCAGCAGAATGACCAGAACTGGTATCGGGGCGATCAAGGACCGCAATAATCCCCTCCGTAGCCATCTGATTTCGTCAGGTAAGGCCCTGGTCCGTCCTGCTTTACTCCTGGAGCGCTTGACGCGCAAGGGACTACACACGTGTAATTTCTCGTGTGTAGTTCTGGCGTCATACCCCGTGGCCGAGATCGGGGGAGGCGGTTGTCGGGGTTTCACGGGGGCGGCTAGGAGGTGCGCGTGGGCGAGGTCGTGATCCCGCTGGCGCACGGCGCGGAAGACGGCGAAGAGTTGGGCTGGCAGGAGCGCGCCCTGTGCGCTCAGACGGATCCGGAGGCGTTCTTTCCGGAGAAGGGCGGCTCGACCCGCGAAGCCAAGAAGGTGTGCCGGGCTTGCGAGGTGCGTGCGGAATGTCTGGAGTATGCGCTCCAGCATGATGAGCGGTTCGGTATCTGGGGCGGACTGTCGGAACGGGAGCGGCGCAAGCTGAAGCGCGCGGCCGTCTAGCGGTCCCCCTCCGTACTTGTGAGTAAAGTGGTCAGCCGCGCGGCCCCCGCGCGGCTGACCTCTCCTGCCCCCGCCTTCCCCTGCGAGTAACCGTGGCGCTCACCTCCGACCGGCATGTGGTCACCGCCGTGCTCGTGGCCCACGACGGCGCGCGGTGGCTGCCCGAGACGCTGAAGGCGCTGCTCACCCAGTCCCGCCGGATCCAGCGGCTCGTGGTCGTCGACACCGGCAGCACCGACAAGGGCCCCGCCGTCATCGCCGGCGTCGTCGGCCCCGGCAACCTGCTCACCCTGGACCGGGACGTGCCCTTCGCCGAGGCCGTGGCCCGCGCCCTGGAGCAGCCCGCCGCGCACATCCCCATCGGCGTCCCCGACGCGGTGGAGTGGGTGTGGATCCTGCACGACGACTCCGCGCCCGCCCCCCGCGCGCTGGAGCACCTGCTCGCCGAGGCCGACGCCGACCCGCACATCGGGCTGGTGGGGCCCAAGCTGCGCGACTGGGAGGACCGGCGGCTCCTGCTGGAGGTCGGCGTCTCCCTGGACGGCCAGGGCAGGCGCGAGACCGGCGTGGACCGCGGCGAGTTCGACCAGGGCCAGCACGACGGCACCCCCGACGTGCTGGGCGTCAGCACCGCCGGGATGCTCATCCGCCGCGACGTGTGGGAGCGGACCGGCGGCCTCGACCCGGCGTTCGGCCTGTTCCGCGACGACGTCGACCTCGGCTGGCGGGTGCACGCCGCGGGCCACCGGGTGGCGGCCACCAGCGAGGCCGTGGTCTTCCACGCCGAGGCCTCCGCGCGCGGCCTGCGCGAGCAGCCCGTCTCCCACCGCAGGCTGGACCGGCGCAACGCGATGTACGTGCTGCTGGCCAACCAGCCGCTGCGCCCGGCCCTGGTGACCTTCGCCCGGCTGATGTTCGGCTCCCTGGTCCGGATCATCGGGCTGCTGATGGCCAAGAAGCCGGCGGCGCTGCGCGACGAGCTCGACGCCGTGCGGGACGTGCTGGGCGGTCCGCTGCGGCTGCGCGCCCTGCGCGCCGCGCGGGCGGAGGGCCGCTCCCACGTCTACCGCTCGGTCCGCCGGCTCCAGCCGCGCCTGGTCACGCTGCGCAAGCTGGCCGACCGGCTCGCGTCGATGATCGCGCCCGGCGAGTACGGGCTCGACCTGACCGACGAGGAGGAGCCGCCGCCCGACCGCGGTCTGAGCGTGGGGCTGGGCGCGGTCCGCCGGGTCCTGGCCCACCCCGGCGCGGTGGTGCTGCTCGTGCTGACGGCGGTGGCCTTCCTGGCCGGCAGGTCGCTGCTGGCGGCGGGCGGGAGCCTGGGCGGCGGCGCGCTGGTCCCCTTCACCCAGAGCGCGGGCGAGCTGTGGGCCGCCTACACCTCCGGCTGGCATCCGGCGGGGCTCGGCTCGGCCGACGCCTCCCCGCCCTGGACGGCGGTGCTGGCCGGGCTCTCGGTGCTCTCCTTCGGAAAGCCCTCGCTGGCCGTGGCGGGCCTGCTGCTGGGCTGCGTGCCGCTGTCGGGGCTCACCGCCTACCTGGTGGCCAAGCGGCTCGTCCCGGTGGGCCTGCCGGTCGGGCGCCGCGCGGCGCGGCTGATCGGCCGCCGCCGGGTCCCGGCCGCCGCCATCCGCGTCTGGATCGCGCTCGCCTACGCGCTGCTGCCCGTGGTCAGCGGGGCGATCGCGGCGGGCAGGTTCGGCACCTGCCTGGTGTACGTGCTGCTGCCGCCGATCGGGCTGGCGGGCGCGCGGGTCCTGCGCCTGCCGGAGGGCAGGGTGGACGCCCGGCACGCCCGGCGCGCGGCGTGGGCGCTGGCGGCGCTGCTGACGGTCGCGATGGCGTTCGTGCCGCTGACCTGGCTGATGGTGGCGGTCATCGGCTGCCTGGCGCTGTGGTGGCCGGGCACGGGCCGGCCGCTGGACGCGGTGATCGCGCTGGCCGTCCCGCCGCTGCTGCTGCTCCCCACGACCGTCGGCCTCGTGCTGCACCCCTCGCGGCTCCTGCTGGAGGCCGGGCTGCACCGGCCGGAGCTGGTCGACCGCGAGCTCTCCGCACTGTCGGTCTTCACCCTCGACCCCGGCGGCCCCGGCACCGACCTGGGCTGGGCGACCGCCGGGCTGCTGGCCCTGGCCGTCGCGGCGCTGCCGCTGCGCACCCGCCGCACCGCGGTGCTGGGCGGCTGGGCGCTCATCCTCATCGGCCTCCTCACCGCGGTCGCGGTCTCGGCGACCACCGTCACCGAGGTCGCGGGGGAGGGCGCCCCCGCCTGGCCCGGTGTGCCGCTGGCGATCGCGGCGGGCGGCCTCATCCTCACCGCGGGCGCCGCGCTGCAGCGCGCCGTGGAACTGCTGTCCGGCCGCGACTGGCTCTACCGGGTGGGCGGCGCCTGCTCGGTGCTGATCGCGGTGAGCACGCCCCTGCTGGCGGGCGCCGTCTGGATCGGCACCGGGGTGCGCGGTCCGGTCGGCGCGGCCGGGAGCGGCCCGCTGCCGGCGTTCGTCTCCGCGGCGGTCGACGATTCCGGCGCCCGCGCGCTCGTGCTGGGCCTGCGCGAGGACGGCGGCTTCGCCTACCCGCTGCTGCGCGGCGCGGGAGCGGCCGGTCGAGCTCGTCGGCCGGCTGGCCGCCGGAGGGCGTGGCGGGGCTGGGCCGCATGGGCGTGCACCACCTCGTGGTCCGCGACCCCGGCGGCCAGGGGAACCTGGTGGGGGTGCTCGACGCGGTGCCCGAGCTGGTGCGGCTGAGCCGCGGCGCGGACTTCGCGGTGTGGCGGCTGGCCGAGCCCGGCGGGCGGCTGATGCTGGTGGACGGCGGGGAGATCACCCCGCTGGAGTCCGGCGAGACGGCCGCGCGGGTGTCGATCCCGGCGGGGGAGGAGGGGCGCGAGCTCCTGCTGGCCGAGCCCGCGGGCGGCTGGACCGGCCGGTTCGACGGCGCCGCGGCCGAGGCGGGGACGGCGGACGGCTGGGCCGCGTCGTGGCGGGTACCGGCGGGCGGCGGCGTCTTCACGCTGGAGCGCCACGACCCCCTGTGGCCCAAGTGGGTGATCGTGCAGGGGGTGGCGGTCCTGCTCGTGGTGGTGCTGGCGCTGCCCGGCGGCGAGCTGCCCGTCCGGCGGCCGGACGGGCAGC
>NZ_BAAAHH010000042.1:0-55910 GCF_039525175.1 Actinocorallia libanotica | reverse complement strand
GATCGAGCCAAAATTAAACACCTTCCGGACAATCCCATTGTAGTGGGACCACTGTCCGGAACCTTCGGGGCGCTTCATGTCGATGGCGTGCAGAGCCAGCTCCGCCATCGGATAAACCCGCGCGTCCGACCAGGTGACGAGGCCCTTTCTCTCATCGAGCTCATGCAGCGGCCGGGTGAGCGCCAACGCCTTGACCCTCTCGCTGAAGCTCCGATCAGATGATCCACCTGATTCCACGACATCTTCCGTCACGGCAGAAACTGTAACTATCAGAGCCGAGCGCAGCATGGTCATCTTTACTTTTGGCATCCAGCACCTCATGGAATTTTGCTGAGTGAGCGTTTTATCCCATTTCTGCCGTCAGCTCCTGAGGCCGGTGTGACACCAGATGGGATTGATGCCTCTGTGAGTTGGCAAGCCGCTCGGCTATCCCCGGCCAGCCCTGGCGAGAAGCACCAAGATCGGCAATTTTGGATCAAACAGACTTAAGGTACATAGCGATACCTCGGCAATCCCAAGATCCCCTCAAGGCTACAGATACCTCTGTCGCCATGCTCCAGGACACTTCTCCTGGTCGCGAAAATCGCCATTTAATACCCACACAGGGATCAAACACCCACCCAATGCGTGCTTGACAGGTGATCGCGATGAGATGGTTGAGTCGGGTATGGGCGATAGGAGCATGCTCCTACCTATCCTTCGGGTTTGACCGATGAGCAGTGGGTGTTGATCGAGCCATTGCTGTCGCCCGAGGGGCGTTAGCAGGCCGCGTTGGCGTCCTGCCGTTCGCGGAGATGTTGGGCGCGACGCGCAACCACCAGCGGACGCCAACACTCGGCTGCGCCTCAACCCACAGGCCACTGGGATCAGTCTCGACTTCCCCCACCATGACGACTTCGCCCCGTTTCGCAACTCACTTCATCTTGGCACCGACGCTCTTGATCGTCACGCTGAGCCGGTCCTTTCCCGGCAACTCACAGTGGCTCGCATCACCCGGTTGACGACGGGATCCGTCTGGCAGACCAGGCTGGCGGTCTCCGCCTCGACCAACGAGACGGTCATCAGCCGTTTCCCGCCCACAGGCGTCGCCGTGGCTACGGCCGGGGACTTCGAGTTCCCGGTGACAACCGGGCCTGGTCGACCGTTCGGTCGACCACTACAACCAGCCAGCAACATGCCCCGGCACAGAAAGCGACCACCCCGAAGACTCGATCTTCAAGACCCGACACAACTCCCAGACGGCATGGAAACCGGCCAAAGATACCAGGGTGTGCTCACCAGCTCCACACGCCCATATGGCCGCTGACGGACCCCATACCAGGCCAGGAAGTCAGCAAAGTCACCATTGCTCTGTATAAAGTGCATTGGGTCTTCTAGAGACTCAGAACGAGCCAGGTGAGGAAGCCGACAGAATCCAAATCCTTTCCCAGGAGGAGTGAATGCAGACCGATGGGGAGCTCGAACCTCAACCCGTGGGACCCTCCGCGAACGTAGACCCCCTGGCGTCGGGCAACGGTTTCCGGCCGCGCAAGAGTCGAAGCAAGAGGCCTATCGACCCCCTGCCGGTGCTGGCCGCCTGGCAAGAGGTCACCGGGACCACACTGAACGAGCAGCATCGGGTCGAATTCCTGAGTCGGCCCGCGACCTCGGTGCTGGCCGATCAGCCTCTGAACGTCCTCCAAGAGGCAGGGCAGCGGCTCTGGCAGAGACGGGGTCGGCTCGACTTGCTGACATGGGTGCTCGAAGCCGATTGGCCGGGCCTACCGGATGTGACGGTCCGTGCCGCTGACCTTGTCACCTCTTCATCCGAGGCCGGTCTGGAATTGCGCGAACTAGTCGCTGCGGCGCTCTCCGGTCTGCGCCTGGCCCGAGACCGACGGGTTCTGGCCGCCCGGCTGGGGCTGGATGAGAGGGAGTCCTGGCGAACCTTGCAGGAGATCGGCGAGGAGTTGGGCGTCTCAAGGGAGCGGATCAGGACTCTGCAGGACAGAGCGCTGGAGACTCTGGGAACCAAGCGCAGTGTCGCTGTTCCGCGAGCCGGGGACTACTGCCGTCAGATGTTGGACGACCTGCTGACGGAGATCGACTCCAAGCATCGGGGCCGACGAGTCGAACTCTTGCTGGATGCGGCCGAGTCGGCCTTTCCCCAGGTGCCGCCCGGTCTGGCCGTCTCCGCCTTGGTGCGCTTGGCCGGCCGCGGCAAGAACGCGGGGAAGCAGGCGAAGTCTGAAGTATCCGACCTGATCAAGACCCGGAAGCAAGAACAGAAACGCGTTGACCGGGAGAAGGCCGCCCTGCAGCGAGCCGATGGCCGGGTGGTCGCGATCCTCGGCCACGTCGAATGGTCCGGCTACCGGGTAAGCGCCGAGACCATCGAGGGCTTCGTCCCACAGCGGACCGCCACCGAGGGACGTTGGTACTCCGGCAAGCTCGCCAGGGAGGTCTCCTATGACTCCGGATTGGAACTCTCCGTCATGCAGCTACTGGATCGATGCAGCCAGGTGGTCCAGTACTGCGAGCAGCCACTCACCGTCGAGTACGAAATAGACGGCAAGACCTACCCGTACTACCCAGACCTGCTCCTGCTGACCGACACCGGCGATGTGATTCTGGTGGAGATCAAACCGCTCGTCGACATGGGCTTTTTTGCCAACCGGGTGAAGTGGGACGCAGCGAGGCGGGAGTGCGCCCGCAGAGGATGGGGCTTCCTGGCGACCGACGGCTACCGAAGCTTCGCGACCGTCGCCGGGTTCCAGGTGCCGGACGAGATCCGGGACCGCTTCCGGCAGCGGCTGCAACAGGGCACCATGTACTGGCCAGACATCCGTTCCCTGCGAGGCGACCAGGAGCAGCGGTACCTCACCCTGCCAGCACTGGTGATCCAAGAGGGGTGGGATCTTCGCCGAGGCCCCTACCGACTATCTCTGGGGAGCTGAATCGGGAGCAGGCGAACCCCCACAAGCATCAGCGAGAGCCGGCCATAAACAGCCAGGTAACGATGCCACGGCCAGACGGATCGACGCACCGATCCGCCTGGCCGTCCAAGTTGCGCGGCCTAGAGCGCTTAGCTTCGGTTCAAGGTTCGTGGTGTCGCTGGCCGGATCAACGCGGACGAAGAGGTCTTGGCCATCAGCGCTGCGGACCAGCAGGTCTTCTCGGCCGTAGGGCCCGCCACGGCCCCCAGGACTGCGCCTGCCGGTCCCACGGCAAGAAGTCCAGGCCAACCCCCTACCAATCCTTCGGCGACGCCGACGGTCGGTGTCAACCACGCCGTTCGGTCGCCTCGGGTACGTCGTCCGGCAATGCCGGCTCCCTCTCGTCACGATCGCTGATCCGGGTCCGATCGTTAGGATGAAGGCGGCGAACTCGGGGTGCCAGGGCTGACGTCTGCCAGACCACTCACACCGGTCATTCCCCATGTGTTCCCAAACCTGGCTGGAGAAGACGAAAGGCGGGGTCTCAGGGAGACTCCCGCCGCAGGTCAGGCTACTTGCTGGGGTACCAGGACTCGAACCTAGAATAACTGAACCAGAATCAGTCGTGTTGCCGATTACACCATACCCCAAGGCGCTTCGGGTCTTTCCCTTTCGGGTTGTTCCCTGGCGACTTCGAGAAGCTTACAGGACTTCCGCGGCACTAGCCAAAACGATTGCCCGAAGCGCCGGAGCGGTGGTCGGGCGGGGTCAGTCGCGGGGGACGACGCGGTTGCGGAGTTCGCCGATGCCCTCGATCTGGACGCTCACCATGTCGCCGATCTGCAGGGGGCCGACGCCCTCGGGGGTGCCGGTGAGGATGACGTCGCCGGGGAGGAGCGTCATCACCTCGCTGACGTGGGCGATGAGGCGGGGGATGTCGTGGATCATGGCGGAGGTGCGGGAGACCTGGCGGACCTCGCCGTTGACGAGGGTCTCGATGCCCAGGTCGGACGGGTCGAGGACGGTCTCGATCCAGGGGCCCAGGGGGCAGAAGGTGTCGAAGCCCTTGGCCCTGGTCCACTGGCCGTCCTTGCGCTGCAGGTCGCGGGCGGTCACGTCGTTGGCGCAGGTGTAGCCGAAGACGACCTCGTGGGCGCGGGAGACGGGCACCTCGCGGCACAGGCGGCCGATGACGACGGCGAGCTCGCCCTCGTAGTCGACGCGCTGGGAGAGCTTCTCGGGGTAGCGGATCACGTCGTTCGGGCCGGCCACGGCCGTGGAGGGCTTCATGAAGAACAGCGGTTCCTCGGGCGCCTCCGAACCCATCTCGCGGGCGTGCTCGGCGTAGTTCCTGCCGATCGCGATCACCTTGCTGGGCAGGATCGGCGCCAGCAGGCGCACCTCCTCCAGCGGGTGCCTCGCCCCCGTGAAGCGGATCTCGCCCAGGAACGGGTGGCCCGAGACCTCCGCGATCTCCTCGCCTTCGACGACCCCGAAGGACACTTCCTCACCTGCGGAAAACCTTGCGATACGCACGATCTCAGCCTCTCACACCGGCGCCGCGCACTCAGAAGCCGCAGGCCGCGCCGTTCACGGTGCAGCCCTGCGGCCGGGACGGCGTCCCCGAGCCGCCGAACCGCACGCTCACCCACGCGCCCGCCGCGACCGGCGTGCTGTCCCCGTTCCCGGTGACGACGACCGTCCCGTCCTCCCGCGTCCGGAAGTCGCCGCCCCACACGTTCCGGATCACGGCCCCCGGATAGGTGAAGGACACCGTCCAGGCGGGCAGCGGCGCGCCCGTGGCGTTGACGAACCGCACCTCGCCCTCGAAGTACCCCTCCGCCGTCTCGACCGTCCGGTACGTCACCTCGATCCCCTGCGGCGTCCTCCCGGACAGCACCGGCCCGCTCCCCACGGCCCCCGGATCAGGCCCCGCGGGATCCACCGCGTCCGCGGGGCTCCCCGGGCCCACCGGATTCCCCTGTCCCGCGCGATTCCCGGGATCCGTGGAATCCGCCGGCTTCGCAGGATCTCCCGTGCCGGGATCCGGCTCCGCGCCATCTTCCGGGACCGCCTGCCGCGGCGCGTCCGGCCCGTTCCCGGGCCCCGCCCCCGGCTGTGCGGCCGCCGGAGCCGACGCGGTCTGCCGGACCCTCCCGTCGCTTCCGGACGGCCACACCGCCACCGCCACCAGCGCCACGACCAGCGCGCCCGCCAGCACGACCGCCGCCAGCAGGGCCACCCTCCGCCGGTGCGCGCCCCCGTCCTCGGAGACCGCGACGGGCCGTTCCGTGAACGCCGCGTCCACCACGGGCTGCGGCCCCGTGACCTCCCCCGCCCCCACCGCGCCCCCCGGCGCCTCGACGGGCTCCCGTGACGCGGGGGCGACCGGTTTCGGAGCGCCGAACATCACATCGGGCAGCGGCCGGGACGACAGGGTGAGCGGCGTGGGCGTCCACTGCTCCTCCGACGGCCCCCCGTCCCGAGGCCGCCGTACGAAACCCGCCTGCTCTTCCTCCGCGTCCAAGACGTTCCCCTCCACCGGCACGAACGATCACTCGGTTCGGACGTCGCGATCACGCCTCCGGTTCACCCCCACCGGTGACCCCGGGTGATCCGCTCCGGACCGACCGCGGCCGCTCCGCGCACTCCGCTCGTCCACAGCCCCTCTTCCCCCACCCGTCCCGCTGACACAGGAACCTCCGCGGCCATCGAACGCATCGGTGGCCGCCGACGGCCGAGCGGGGCGGGGCGAAGGTCATCTTCCTCGGTGTCCCAGTACCGTGGGAGGTCCGAGACCGACCTGATCGACGTCAGGTCCTGATGGAGGAGGCGGTAACGATTTCGGTCGTGAAGATCAACGCGCTGACCGTGCCCGAGGGCATGGGGCCCGAGCTGGAGAAGCGCTTCGCCGCCCGCGCCGGGCTGGTCGAGGGCTCGGAGGGCTTCGAGGGGTTCGAGCTGCTGCGGCCCACGGACGGCACCGACAGGTACCTGGTGTACACCCGGTGGAGCAGCGAGGAGGCGTTCCAGGCCTGGACCAAGAGCCAGGCCTTCTCCCAGGGGCACGCCAAGGCCGCCGCGGACGCCCAGCAGAACGCCGGGCAGGGCGCCGGGCACGGGCACGGCCACGGGCACGGCGGGCCCGCCGCCTCCGGGGCGGAGCTGTGGGGCTTCGAGGTGATCCAGAAGGTCGAGCCCAAGTAGGCGGCGAGGGCAAGGGCCCGCTCCCGCATGGCGGGGAGCGGGCCCTTGTCACGCGCGCAGGCCGTCGAACTCCAGGTGGCGTTCCAGGTACTCCAGCACGTACGGGCAGCGGGGCACGACCTTCAGGCCGCGGGCGCGGATGTCCTCCAGCGCGCCGCGGACCAGCGCGCCGCCCAGGTTGTGGCCCTCGAACCCGGCGGAGATCTCCGTCGTCCAGAAGACGAGGTGGTCGTCCCGGCGGGTGTAGGTGGAGAAGCCCGCCAGGGCGCCCTCGTCGGTGAAGATCTCGTACCGGGACTCGGCCGGGTTGTCGGTGATTCGAGGCATCACCCCTGGTCTACCCGGTCAGGACGGGTCGTATCCGGCGCGCAGCAGGCTGTAGGTGACCGCCTCCTCCAGGGCCTGCCAGGACGCGGCGATGACGTTCTCGCCGACGCCGACGGTGCCCCACTCGGCCTTGCCGTCGGAGGAGTCGATGAGCACCCGGGTGATCGCGTCGGTGCCGTGCGAGCCCTCCAGGATGCGGACCTTGAAGTCCACCAGCTCCAGGTTGGCCAGCTCGGGGTAGAGGCGCTCCAGCGCCACCCGCAGCGCGGTGTCCAGCGCGTTGACCGGGCCGTTGCCCTCGCCGGTGGCGATGATCCGCTCGCCCTTGGCGTGCACCTTGACGGTCGCCTCGCTGATCTGCGTGCCGTCGGGGCGCTGCTCGGCGATGACCCGCCAGGACTCGACGGTGAAGTAGGACGTGCGGGCGCCCGCGAGCTCCTCGCGCAGCAGCAGCTCGAAGGAGGCGTCGGCGGCCTCGAAGGTGTAGCCCTGGGACTCCAGGTCCTTGACCCGGGAGACGACCTCGGCGGCCTTCTCCCCGGACAGGTCGTAGCCCAGCTCCCTGCCCTTGAGCTCCACCGAGGCCCGGCCGGACATGGACGAGACCAGCATGCGCATGTCGTTGCCCACGACCATCGGGTCGATGTGCTGGTACAGGTCGGGGTCGACCTTGATCGCCGAGGCGTGCAGGCCGGCCTTGTGCGCGAAGGCCGAGTGGCCGACGTAGGGGGTCTGCGAGCTGAGCGTCACGTTGGTGACCTCGGAGACGGCGTGCGCGATCCGGGTCATCTCCGCGAGCTGCTCGTCGCCGACGAGCTGCATGCCGCGCTTGAGCTGGAGGTTGCCGATGACGGTGAAGAGGTTCGCGTTGCCCGACCGCTCGCCGTAGCCGTTGGCGCAGCCCTGGACGTGCGTGGCGCCCGCCCGCACCGCGGCCAGCGAGTTGGCGACCGCGCAGCCGGAGTCGTCGTGGCAGTGGATGCCGACCCGGGCGCCGAGGTCGACGACCTCGTGCACGACGTCGGCGAGCTCGTCGGGGAGCATCCCGCCGTTGGTGTCGCACAGCGCGACGACGTCGGCCCCGGCCTCGGCGGCGGCCCGGACGACCTCCAGCGCGTAGGCGCGGTTGGCCTTGAACCCGTCGAAGAAGTGCTCGGCGTCGACGAAAACGCGCTGGCCCTCCGCGCGAAGGTGGGAGACGGTGTCGCGGATCATCGCGAGGTTCTCTTCCAGCGTCGTGCGGAGGGCCAGCTCCACGTGCCGGTCGTGGCTTTTGGCCACCAGGGTGACGACCGGGGCACGTGATTCGCGCAGGGCGGCCACCTGAGGATCGTCGGCGGCCTTCAGACCGGCCCGGCGGGTCGCGCCGAACGCGGCCAGCTGCGCGTGCTTGAGGTCGAGTTCGGTGCGGGCGAGCCGGAAGAACTCGGTGTCCTTGGGGTTGGCGCCGGGCCATCCGCCTTCGATGAAGCCCACGCCCAGCGAGTCCAGGTGCCGGGCGAGGACCAGCTTGTCCTGAACGCTGAGGTTCAGGCCCTCCTGCTGGGACCCGTCCCGCAGGGTCGTGTCGTAGACGTGGAAACCGTCGCTCATGGAGATGCCCCTTCGCGAAGAGCCCGGCGAAACAAAAAGACCCCTCACGGACGTGAGAGGTCTGCGCGCCGGCGATGCCCTTTAGCCGACGCGCCGTCTGATAATGATCAGGCCGGTGCTCATAACAGAGTCAGTGTGCCACAGCTGTGACACTCCCGTCACACGGCCGTCACGTGATCTGGGTCACCGGGGCCCCCTCGGACACCGGAGGTTCCGGGAGCACGCCGAGGGCACGGGCCCGGCCGCGGACGGCCGGACCCGGGTGCCCGGAGCGCGGCTCTCAGGCCAGCCGGGTGATCCAGCCGTACGGGTCGGGGCGCCGGCCGTACTGGATGCCGACCAGCTCCTCGCGCAGCCGCATGGTGACGGGGCCGCCCTCTTCGGAGATGGTGAACTCGCCCTCCTCGCCCTTGACCCGGCCGACCGGGGTGATCACGGCCGCGGTGCCGCAGGCGAAGACCTCGGTGAGCGCGCCGGAGGCCACGTCGTCACGCCACTGCTCGACGCTGATCGGCTCCTCGGAGACCGGGACGCCGAGCTCGGGGGCGAGCTTGAGCAGCGAGTCGCGGGTGATGCCCGGCAGGATGGTGCCGGCGGTCGGCGGGGTGACCACGCGCGCGTCGGGGCCGGTGCCGTAGACGAAGAAGAGGTTCATGCCGCCCATCTCCTCCACCCAGCGGTGCTCGGCGGCGTCCAGCCAGACGACCTGGTCGCAGCCCTTGGCGACGGCCTCCTGCTGGGCGACGAACGCCGCGGCGTAGTTGCCGCCGCACTTGGCGAACCCGGTGCCGCCGGGGGCCGCGCGGGTGTAGTCCCGCGACAGCCAGACCGAGACCGGCTTGATCGCGCCCGAGAAGTAGGAGGCCGACGGCGAGGCGATCACGCAGAAGAGGTACTTGGTGGAGGGGTAGTTGACGCCCATGCCGGTCTCGGTGGCGATGATGAACGGCCGCAGGTAGAGGCTGTGGCCCTCGCGGGTGGGCACCCAGTCGCGGTCGGCGTCGACCAGCAGCTCCAGCGCCTTCACGAAGGTCTCCTCGGGCAGCCGGGGCATGGCCATCCGGTCGCAGGAGGTGTTGAAGCGCGCCGCGTTGGCCTGGGGGCGGAAGCTGACGATCGAGCCGTCGGGCTGGCGGTAGGCCTTGAGCCCCTCGAAGAGCTCCTGGGCGTAGTGGAAGACCTTGGTGGCGGGGTCGAGGGAGAGCGGACCGTAGGAGCGCAGCTTCGCGTCATGCCAGCCCCGGTCGGCGTCCCACTCGATGGTGATCATGTGCTCGGTGAAGACCTGCCCGAAGCCGGGGTCGGCCAGCAGGGCCTCCCGCTCCTGGGCGGACTTGCGCTGCTCGGCGAGCTGGATCTCGAACTCGATCATGTCTGTACCTCTCCCGGATCACCGGTAAAGACCCTACCGGCTTCTCTCCATTGTGTGCTCTGAATCACGTTGGGGCGACGCGGCGCACACAAAAAAACGGGCACGCCGCGTCGGTTCGCGGCGCGCCCGTCACTCACCGGGTGGCTGCCGCCTACCCGGCTACTCGCTTGGCTATGTCGTCGCCGACCTGCTGGGTCGAGCGCGGGCCGGTGCGCTCGGTGAGGTCCTCGCCGACCGCCTTCTCGATCTTGCGCGCGGCCTCGGGCAGGCCGAGGTGGTCCAGCAGCATGGCGACCGACAGGATGGTGGCCGTCGGGTCGGCCTTGGCCTGCCCGGCGATGTCGGGGGCGCTGCCGTGGACCGGCTCGAACATCGACGGCACCGAGCGGTCGGGGTTGACGTTGCCGGAGGCGGCCAGGCCGATGCCGCCGGCGATCGCCGCGCCGATGTCGGTGATGATGTCGCCGAACAGGTTGTCGGTGACCACGACGTCGAACCGCTGCGGGTTGTTCACGAAGAACATCGTGGCGGCGTCGACGTGCACGTAGTCGGTGGCGACGTCGGGGAACTCGGCGGCGACCTTCTTCAGGGTCCGCTGCCACAGGTCGCCGGCGAAGGTCAGCACGTTGTCCTTGTGGACGAGCGTGAGCTTCCTGCGCGGGCGGGTGGCGGCGATCTGGAAGGCGTACCGGATGACGCGCTCGGCGCCGAAGGCGGTGTTGACGCTCTCCTGGGTGGCGACCTCGTGCGGGGTGCCCTTGCGCAGCACGCCGCCGACCCCGGTGTAGGGGCCCTCGGTGCCCTCCCGGACGACGATCATGTCGATGTCTTCGGGCGTGACGTCGGCCAGCGGGGACTTCACGCCGGGGAGCAGCTTGACCGGACGCAGGTTCACGTAGTGGTCGAGCTCGAAGCGCAGGCGCAGCAGCAGACCGCGCTCCAGCGTCCCGGAGGGGACGGTCGGGTCGCCGATGGCGCCCAGCAGGATGGCCTCCTGCCCGCGGATCTCCTCGATCACGGACTCGGGCAGCACCTCGCCGGTGCGGTGCCAGCGCGCGGCGCCCAGGTCGTAGGCGGTCTTCTCGATCGTCAGATCGTACTGACCTGCGATCACGTCAAGGACTTTGAGACCCTCGGCCACGACCTCGGGGCCGATACCGTCACCTGCGATGACGCCGAGTCGGATGTTGCGGGAAGCCATGGGGGCATCGTAGTGCATGTGTCTCACACACCGGGCATCCATCTCACATACCAGGACGGAAGCCCGGTGGATCACGGTCCGGGCGCCAGCAGCACGGCCAGCCGCTCGGGTCCGGAGACCCCGAGCTTGGCGCAGATCTCCACCAGCTGGTCGGCGACCGTGCGGACCGGCAGCGACATCAGCCGGGAGATCTCCGCCTCGGGCGCTCCCCCGGCGACCAGCTCGGCGATCTCGTACTGGATCCGGGTGAGGTCGGGCACCGCGGCGGTGCGCAGTGCCGGGGTGCGCACCTGGTCGCAGCGCTGCACCATCACCCAGGCCCGGGTGCCGGCCGCGGCCGCCTGCTGCTTGTCCCAGTGCACCTCGGCGGCCTGGGCGGCGGCCTCGGCGGCGTGCAGGGTCATGCCGAGCCCCTCGAACTCCAGCGACACCCCGATCAGCCCGGACCAGTCGCCGGCCGCGGCGGCCTCGGCGTGCCGGGCGCACAGGGCGGCCAGATCGCCCTCAGCGTCCTCGGCGAGCCGGCACAGCCGGTCGACGACGACGCCCGCCGCGCCCAGGCGCACCACGTCGTGCAGCGCCGCCACCGCGTACGGGCGCAGCTCCAGTGCCTCGGCGGCGGCCGCGGCGTCGAGCAGCCCGTGCACCGCGGCGCCGACCGCGCCCTGGGCGACCAGCAGCCACGGCCGGGCCAGCGCCACCGGGAACCACAGCGCCCGCAGGGTGGGCAGGGCCCGCCGGTCGGCCTCGGCCAGCGCGTCGCGGGCGGTGGCCAGGTCCCCGGCGAGGGCGGCGGCGTGGGCGAGCTCGCCCAGGCACGGCCCGGCGAACAGCGAGTGGCCGCGGTTCAGCAGGCGGGCGCCGTCCCAGCCCTCGCGCAGCGCCGCCTGGATCAGGCCGCGGGCCTGCAGCAGCCGCGCCTGCGCGGCGGCGTGCGCGACCGGGTCGGCGGCGGGCGCGCCCTCCTCCCCGGCGGCGTCGGGGTCGCCGACCGACAGCCACACCCCGGCGCGGGCGAACTCCAGCAGGGGCGCGCACTCGGGCGCCCGGGGAAGCCAGTCGTCCAGCTCGCGCAGCCCGGCGCGGACCTTGTCCAGCGCGGCGGAGGCCTGGCCGGTCAGCGCGGCGGTGACGGCCTGGACGGCGGCGATCCGCGCGTCGGACGACGGCTGGGCGCCGCCGGTCGAGGCGGCGTCGTCGGCGAGGTCCAGCGCCGGGCGGCAGTCGGCCCGGTGCAGGGCGAACTCGGCGCGCTGCGCCAGGATCCGGCGGCGCTCGGCGGGCCGCGAGACCGTCTCCAGCGCGATGCCCAGCACCCTGTCGGCGTCCTCGGCGCGGCCCAGCCCGTAGGCGAGGTTGGCGGCCCTGGCCCGGGCGAAGGTGGCGCGGGCCCGGTCCTCGGGCCGGCGCGGCGCCGTGGCCAGCAGCTCCTCGGCCTCCTCGGCGCGGCCGAGCGCGGCCAGCAGCGCCGCCTGGGCCAGCGCCTCCTCCAGGGAGGCGGCCTTCTCTCCGGTGCGCGCGGGCGGGTCCTGCCAGTGGCCGCCGGCGAGCGCCCCGGTGGACCGGCCGACGCGCACCAGCTCGTACAGCAGCCGCAGGTCGCCCTGCGCGGCCTCGGCCAGGTAGGCGGCGGTCGGCTCGTCGACCTCCTCGAACAAGGTCACGTCGGTGAGCGGGGCCAGCACCACCGGGACGGGGGTGAGCGCGGCCAGCGGCTCGGGCAGGCACTCCCCCGCCGCCAGCAGCCGCATCCGGCCGGTCCCGGTCAGCGCGTGCAGCAGGAGCGCCGAGCGCTCGTCGAGCTCGTGCACGTCATCGGCCACCAGGAGGAACTCGCCGGGCCCGGCCTTGGCCAGGACCGCCTCCACCGCGGCCGCCGCCTCCCGCGCCTGGGAACGGACCGGCAGCAGGTGGGCGAAGGCGCCGAACGGCACGGCGGGCGCCTGCCCGGCACGCGCCTCCACGACGGGCAGGCCGCCGGCGTGCCGGAGCGCCACCTCGGCGAGCAGCCGGCTCTTGCCCGAGCCGGGGGCGCCGCTGACCAGCACCCCGGGTGCCTTCCGGTCTCCGAGCGCGGTCTCGATGGCGGCCGCCTCGGCGTCCCGCCCTGCGAAAGGCCAAGCCGTTCCCACACCAGGAGCGTAGATTCCCCACCGCGTCACGACCAGCCCTCAACTTTCCGCTGTCTCTTGGGGTCCGCGCCCCGCACCGGCACCGACGGCTTCGGATCTTCTGACGCCCGTCCCGCGGCGGCGGTTCGGAATTCCCGACCTTAGGGCTTGCAACTCTCCTTTTCGATCACCGACAAACCCCGCGGCGTACTCCCAGACCAGCTCATCGCCCTGGCTTTCCCCAGGTCAGGGCTTTTCCTGGTCCCGCCGCCGGCCCGGCCCCCGGCCATGGCGCCGCCCGCCGCCCAGACCGACCGCATTTCCCCCTCGGGGTATCCCTTTTCTTCCCCGCCGGAGATATCCCTGCAATTCCCACACCAATGGTCCCTCCCAGCACAAATGCCACCCGCGGCACCGGCCACCCGGCTCCGGGAAAGCCGAAACGCCCTCCCGGCGAGCCGGGAGGGCGTTCGTGTACTGGCTGTGTTCAGGCTACCCCGGGCGGGGTCCGGCCCGTCCCGGCCGTCTCAGTCGGCGAGCTCGATCTGGCGGACCAGGCCGGCGCCGATCTCGGTGGCGATGGTCTCCAGGTCGTCCTGGGCGATCGCCGAGTCGACGGTCAGCACGGTCAGCGCCTTGCCGCCCTTGGCGTCGCGGCCGACCTGCATGCCCGCGATGTTGACGCCGCGGTCGCCCAGCAGCTTGCCGATGACGCCGATGACGCCCGGCTTGTCGACGTAGCCCAGGACCGCCATGTGCGGGGCCGGGGTGAGCTCCACGTCGAAGCCGTTGATCTCCACGACGCGCTCCAGGTGGCGCGGGCCCGACAGGGTGCCCGAGACCGAGATGACCTCGCCGTCGGCCATGGTGCCCTTGACGGTGATGACGTTGCGCCACACCGGGGACTCCTCGCTGGTGGTCAGCGAGACCTCCACGCCGCGCTCGCCGGCGAGCAGCGGCGCGTTGACGAAGGTCACCGACTCCTCGACGACGCCGCTGAACACGCCCTTGAGCGCCGCGAGCTCCAGCACCTTGACGTCGTGGGCGGTGATCTCGCCGCGGACGATCACGTCCAGGCGGACCGGCACGCCCTGGGCCAGGGAGGTGAAGATGCGGCCGAGCTTCTCGGTCAGCGGCAGGCCCGGCTTGAGGTCCTCGGCCACGGCGCCGCCCTGGACGTTGACGGCGTCCGGCACGAACTCGCCGGACAGGGCGAGCTTCACCGACTTGGCGACCTGGGTGCCGGCCTTCTCCTGGGCCTCGTGGGTGGAGGCGCCCAGGTGCGGGGTGATGACCACGTTGTCGTGCTTGAACAGCGGGCTGTCGGTGCACGGCTCGGTGGAGAAGACGTCCAGGCCGGCGCCGGCGACGCGGCCCTCGGTCAGCGCCGCGTCCAGCGCCGCCTCGTCCACGATGCCGCCGCGCGCGGCGTTGATGATGCGCACCTCGGGCTTGACCAGGTGCAGCTCGCGGTCGCCGATGAGACCGAGGGTCTCCTTGGTCTTGGGCAGGTGGACGGTGATGAAGTCCGACTGCTGCAGCAGCTCGTCCAGGGTGACCAGGCGCACGCCGAGCTGGGCGGCGCGGGCGGCCTGGATGTAGGGGTCGTAGGCGATGATCTCCATGTCGAACGCCGCGAGCCGCTGCGCGGCCAGGACGCCGATGCGGCCCAGGCCCAGCACGCCGACGGTCTTGCCCTGCAGCTCGACGCCGGTGTACTTGGAGCGCTTCCACTCGCCCTGCTTGAGCGCCGCGTGGCCCTGCGGAACGTTCCGGGCGGTGGCCAGCAGCAGCGCGATGGCGTGCTCGGCGGCGGTGACGATGTTGGAGGTCGGCGCGTTGACGACCATGACGCCGGCCTTGGTGGCCGCCTCGACGTCGACGTTGTCCAGGCCGACGCCGGCGCGGGCCACGACACGCAGCTTCTTGGCGTGCTCGAAGACCTCGGCGTTGGCCTTGGTCGCGGAGCGGATGATCAGAGCGTCGACGTCGGCGACCGCCGGGAGGAGGGCGTCGCGGTCGGCGCCGTCGACGTACCTCACCTCGAAGTCGTTTTCCAGCACGGCGATACCGGCCGGGGAGAGTTCTTCGGCGACGAGGACGACTGGCTTACTCAACGTGGGATTCCTTGGGGTGAGAGATCTCTGCAGGTTGGAGGCCGCCACGCCCTCGTGCCGCGCCCGCGTCAAAGTCTATCCCCGCCCGGGGCTCACGCCCGACGCCCACGCCAGAACCGCCACGAGCGCGCGGGGTTCGCGGCCTCCCGCGGCCCGTAGGAGACGCGCAGCCCGTCGTCGAGATCGAAGGCGGCCCCCTCGCGCTCGGCGGGGAGCCGGAACCCCTCGGCCAGGTGGGTGCCGAACGCCGCGGTCCTGCTCAGGCCCAGTGTCCGCACCTCGACGCGGATCGTCCAGGAGCCGCGCTCGGGCAGGTCCAGCAGCGCCTCGAACCCCTCGCCGACGGGCTCGGTGTCGATTTCCAGCTCCTGCGCGCCGTCGCTCGCCAGCAGCCGCACGACCGGATCTTTCGCTTGGACCCGGGCGATTCGCGCCCAGCCCCTGACCTTCAGCAGCCCCTTGCTCCAGCCCATCGACTCCAGGCGGTGCTCGACGCCGACCTCGGTGGTGATGTCGGCGTCCTGGCGGGGCACTCCGCGCAGGTAGGGGTAGACGGCGTAGACCCGTCCCCCGACCACGACCGCGCCCTCCTTGCGCCCGGCGACCTCGTCGGCGATCAGCCGCTCCAGCTCCTCGAAGAGCTCGTTCTCGATGCAGAAGGCGCGCAGCCGCTCGCGCTCGGGCAGCTCCTGGCGCACCTCGGCGGTGAGCAGCCCGCAGAGCATGCCCTTGGTGGCCGTCACCACCTGCCGCCGCACGGGCTGCTCCACCTGGAGGAACCGCTGGTCGTACACGCGCAGGAGGTCGCGCGTGAGGCTGAGGACGGGCTTACGGGTGGGTGTGGTCACTGCTGCGGGCTCCCCGGGACTTGCCAGATCCCTGAACCGTATTGCGGCCGGCACCCGTGGCGCCGCAGCGACACGGACCGAAAAGCGAGAGTCCTTGCGCCATGCATACTCGGTATGCATACTCAGTATGCATGTCCATCCGCCACAGCCTGCTGGCCCTGCTCTCCCGGGGACCCCGCTACGGCTACCAGCTGCGCTCGGAGTTCGAGGCGGCGACCGGCAGCACCTGGCCGCTCAACATCGGCCAGGTCTACTCCACCCTCGGCCGCCTGGAGCGCGACGGCCTCGTCCTCGGCGGGGGCCAGGACGAGGAGGGCCGCTCGGTCTACTCCCTCACCGACAAGGGCGCCGCCGAGGTCCGAGACTGGTTCGCCACCCCCCTCACCCGCACCGAGCGCCCCCGCGACGAACTCGCGGTCAAACTCGCCCTCGCCCTGACCACGCCCGGCGTGGACGTGCGGGCCGTGGTCCAGGCCCAGCGCACCGCAACCCTGCGCGCCATGCGCGACCTGACCCGCCTCAAGGCCACCGCCGAGGGGCCGGCCTGGCCCCTGGTCCTGGAGTCCATGGTCTTCCAGGCCGAGGCCGAGATCCGCTGGCTCGACCACTGCGAGTCCACCCTGCTGCACGCCGCTCCACCCGCCGCGGCGCCCGCCGCGGCGCCCCCCGTAGACGAGGAGACCGATGAGCGTGCTCGAACTCGATGACGTCCACCGCGAACACGGCAGAGGGGCGGCACTCGTCCACGCCCTGCGCGGCCTGTCCCTGAGCGTTCTGCCCGGCGAGTTCGTCGCCGTGATGGGGCCCTCCGGATCCGGCAAGTCCACGCTGCTCAACCTCGCGGGCGGGCTGATCACGCCCTCCCGGGGCAGGGTCGTGGTCTCCGGCGTCGACCTGACCGGCCTGGACGTCCCGGCGCGGGCCGCGCTGCGCCGCCGCGCCGTCGGCTACGTCTTCCAGGAGCTCAACCTGATCCCCTCGCTCACCGCCGCCGAGAACGTCATGCTCCCCCGCGAACTGGACGGCGTGCGCGCCCGCAGGGCCCGCGCCGACGCCATGTCCGCGCTCGCCGAGGTCGGCCTCGTCGGCGAGGCGGGCCGCTTCCCCGAGGAGCTGTCCGGCGGCCAGCGCCAGCGCGTGGCCATCGCCCGCGCCCTGGTCGGCGAACGGCGGCTGATCCTGGCCGACGAGCCCGCCGGAGCCCTGGACTCCCGGGGCGGCGAGGAGATCATGCGGGTGCTGCGCGCCCGCTGCGACGCGGGCGCGGCCTGCCTGATGGTCACCCACGAGTCGCGGCACGCCGCCTGGGCCGACCGCGTGGTCTTCCTGCGCGACGGCACGGCCGTCGACTCCACCGAGCCCGCCCCCGGGCCCGAGGTCCTCCTGGAGAAGCGGTGAACGCGCTGCGCGCGGCGCTGCGCCTGGCCTGGCGCGACGCCCTGAGCTCCCGGCCGCGCTCCGCCCTGATCATCGCGATGATCGCCCTCCCGGTCGCCGCCTTCACCGCCCTCCCGCTGGTCGCGGGCACGACCATGATCGCGGGAGGGGGTCCCGAGGGGATGGCGGTGAACTCCCTGTTCATCGCACTGGTGGTGCTGGAAACGGTCCTGCTGGCGGGTCCCGCGTTCGCCGTCGGGTTGCGCCGCCAGAACCGGCTCCTTGCGCTGGTCTCGGCCGCGGGCGGCTCCCCCGGCCAGCTGCGCGCCCTGGTGCTCTGCTCGGGCCTGCTGCTCGGCGGCATCGCCGGGCTGGTCGGCACCGCCTTCGGTCTCCTCTTCGGCTGGGTAGGACGGTTGGCGCTGGCCGACCCGCCCCGGGGACGCGACCTGCCGCCCTGGGACGTGCCGTGGCTCTGGACCGCCGCCATCGTCCTCACGGCCGTGCTGAGCGGCCTGGCCGCCGCCTACGCCCCGGCACGCCAGGCGGGCCGCACCGACACCGCCGAGATCATGGCCGGGCGAAGGAGCACGCCGCCTCCCCGGCGCGGGCTTCCGGTCCTGGGCGCGCTGCTGGTCGTCGCGGGTGTGGCGCTGATACCGCTGGGCCTGGACGAACTGCGCGAGTTCAGCGCGGCGTTCGGCGCCGCGCTGATCATCATCGGCATCGTGCTGCTCGTCCCCGCGCTCATCGCGTTGACCGCCCGGTTCGCCGACCGGCTCCCGCTTCCGCTGCGCCTGGCGGTGCGCGACGCCGACCGCCACCGGACGCGGACCGCCCCGGCCATCGCCGCGATCATGGCGGTCACCGCCGCGCTGACCGCTCTGGCGATCGGCGGCGCCAGCGACTTCGCCCAGGAGCGGGCGGAGTACGAGCCGAGCCTGCCGACGGGTCAGACGATCGTCCGCCCGCTGCAGTCGGAGAGCCGCGTTCAGCAGGTGGAGGCCGCCGTCGGACGGGTGGTCCCGGGCCACCGGACCGCCCGCTTCGACCGCCTGGTCTTCCGGGCCGACGAAGACCCGGAAGCGGGCACGATGGTGAGCCTGCGGTGCGGTGAGCACCCGTGCACCACGAGCGGAGTCTGGCACCATCCCGCATCCGTCGGCAGCGGCCTGCTCGTCGGCGGGCCGGAGAGCCTCCCCCTCGTGCTGGGCCGGGACGACCCCGACGCCGCGGCCGCACTGGCCGGGGGCAAGGCCGTCGTCTTCGTACCGGGTGCGCTCGTCGACGGCCGTGTGGCGCTCGACATCGTGGACTTCGCGCACGAGACCCCCGCCGAACGCACCGTACGCCTGCCCGCCGTGCAGGCCGAGCCTCCGCCGCCCTCGGCGCACGCCCCGTTCGCGCTGCTCCCGCCGCAAGCCGCCGAACACCTCGGGGCGCGGGCGCTGCCCTTCGGCCTGATGATCGACGGCCCGCTCGGTCCCGACCGGGAGCGCCTGCTCGCCGGAGAGCTCGAGAAGATCGGCTCCGATCTCGGCATGCGCACCGAGCGCGGCTTCGACGAGTCGTTCACCTTGCCGCTGCTGGTGATGGGCGTCATCGCCGCCGTGCTCGTGCTCGCCGGAGCGCTGATCGCCACCGGACTGGCCGCCGCCGACTCCCGCCCGGACCTGGCGACGCTCACCGCCGTCGGCGCACGGCCCGTCACCCGGCGGCTGCTGCTCATGGCGCAGACCGGCTACATCGCGGTACTCGGCTGCGCACTGGGTCTGCTGGCCGGCATCGGACCGGGGATCGGGGCGGCTTATCCGCTGACCGCCAGCGGATGGCACCAGGGCAGGATCCCGACCGACGTGACCATCGACATCCCGTGGCTGCTCCTGCTCACCGTCCTGGTCGCCGTCCCGCTGGTGGCGTCCGCCGTGACGGCGCTGTCGACGCGCGGTAAGGAAGTCCTGCCCGAACGCACCGCCACCTGACCCGCGAAGAAGACGGCCGCCTGTACTCCCGCCGGGGGTGCAGGCGGTTCGCGTTCCGGAGTCCTGTGCCGGGACCGCGCGGATCTGCGATGATCGGGGCGGCCCCGCCAAGGTTCGCGCCCCTTACCCGATCGGCTCCCCGGATTCGAGGACGGGTGTGCGCGTGGGTGAGGGCGGTGCGGCGTCGAAGAGGCCGCGGATCGGAACGCGGGTCGTGCTCGTGGTGGTCTGGCTCGTCGTTGCGGGCTTCGCCGCTTCGGCGGTCGTCTCGGCCAGTGTGCTGCGGCTGGCGGAACTGGACCACGACCTGTGGATACCGGCGGGGCACACGCTCGTCCACGGGCTGGACGCCGAGACGGCGCCCGAGGTCCTCGCCGCGGTCGGGCGGGAGTTGCCGGGCGTCCCGGTGGCGCGGATCGACAGGGTCGACGAGCAGGCGCTGGAGCGGAAGGAACGGTGGTTCCACTACGCCAAGACCGGTGAAGGGTGTGCGACCGACCCGTGCGACAACGACCAGTGGCTGTTCGAGGAGATCCTGGTCGCCGACCCGGAGGAGGCGCTGCTCCTCGTCGGGGACGAACCCGAGGTCGCCGCTGCCCTGGCCGCGGGCAAGGCCGTGGTCTACGTGCCGGGCGTCGTCCGGGGCGGGGTCGCCCGCTTCGAGTTCGGCCGGTGGGACGAGCGGGACCATCCGGTGGTCCTGCGGACCTTCGACCTTCCCGCCGTGCACGCGGCTCCCGCGCTGGACGGCGTTCCCACCGTGATCCTTCCCCGGCGGACGGCCGCCGCCACCGGGCTGGAGGTCGGGCCCGCGATGCTGCTGACCGACGTTCCGCTCGACGAGACGCGGGCCGAGCGGCTGGACGGCGTGGTGGCCGGGCTCACCGGCTCCCGTGTCCGCTCGCATACCCAGGCGGCGTTCGACGGCTCCGGGACCGCGCCCTCGCCGCTGGTGCCGGGTGTCGTCGTGGCGGTGCTGGTCCTGGGCGCCGTCCTGCCCGCCGAGCGCTCGGCGGGGCGGGCGGCCTTCGTCTCGCTGCTGGGCTGCGGGACGGGTCTCCTCACCGGGATTCCGGCGGGCGCGGCGGCGGCCGTCCTGGCGACCCGGCCGTCGTCGCCGGGCTACACGTCCTCCGGTCCGCTCGTCGACGTCCCGTGGCTGCTCCTGCTCGGCGGCGCGGCGGCCGTGTCCCTGGCGGCGGCGTCGGGGGCGGCTCTCCTCTTCCGGGGACGCGGGGGACCTCCTGAAAGCCGCGGAAGGACCCTGAACGCGGAAGGACCCTGAAAAGGAATCGCCCGCGCCCCCCGGAGGGTGCGCGGGCGATCGCGAGCCGCGGGTGAACGTCAGTCGTTCAGCCAGGCGAACATGGGGCGGAGCTTGGAGCCGACCTGCTCGATGGGGTGGGCGCCCAGGTCCTCGCGGTACTTGAGGTGGTTGGGCTGGCCCGCGTCGAACTCCTCGACGAGCTCCTTCACGAACTGGCCGGACTGGATCTCGGCCAGGATCTTCTTCATCTCGGCCTTGGTGTCGGCGGTGATGACGCGCGGGCCGCGGGTGTAGCCGCCGAACTCCGCGGTGTCGGACACCGACCAGTACATCTTCTGGATGCCGCCCTCGTAGATCAGGTCGACGATCAGCTTGAGCTCGTGGAGGCACTCGAAGTAGGCGACCTCGGGCTGGTAGCCGGCCTCGACCAGGACCTCGAAACCGGTCTTGATCAGCTCGGCGGTGCCGCCGCACAGCACGGCCTGCTCGCCGAACAGGTCGGTCTCGGTCTCCTCCTTGAAGGTGGTCTTGATGCCACCCGCGCGCAGGCCGCCGATGCCCTTGGCGTAGGACAGGGCCAGGGCCCAGGCGCTGCCGGACTCGTCCTTCTCCACCGCCACGATGACCGGGACGCCGCGGCCGGCCTCGAACTGGCGGCGCACCAGGTGGCCGGGGCCCTTGGGGGCGACCATGGCGACGTCGACGCCCGCCGGGGGCTCGATCAGGCCGAAGCGGATGTTCAGGCCGTGGCCGAAGAACAGCGCGTCGCCCTCGGCGAGCTCGGGCTTGATGTCGTTCTCGTAGATGCCGCGCTGCAGGTGGTCCGGCGCCAGGATCATGATGAGGTTCGCCTCGGCGGCCGCCTCGCGGGGGGTGACCACGCGCAGGCCGTCGGCCTCGGCCTTGGCCCGGGACTTGGAGCCTTCGGGGAGGCCGACCCGGACGTCGACGCCCGAGTCGCGCAGGGACAGGGCGTGCGCGTGTCCCTGGGAGCCGTAGCCGATCACGGCGACGCTGCGACCCTGGATGATGCTCAGGTCGGCGTCGTTGTCATAGAACATCTCAGCCATGGTGGGGCTGTCTGCCTTTCTGGTGGTTACGCGCTGCGCGATTCGAGCGCGCGCAGCGAACGGTCGGTGATCGAGCGGGCGCCGCGGCCGACCGCGATCGCACCCGACTGGACCAGTTCCTTGATGCCGTACGGCTCGAGGCAACGGTACAGCGCATCCAGCTTGTCGCGGTTGCCGGTGGCCTCGATCGTGACCGCGTCGGGGGAGACGTCGACGACCTTGGCCCGGAACAGCTGCACGGTCTCCAGGACCTGCGAGCGCACGTCCGGTCCGGCCGCCACCTTGATCAGGACCAGTTCCCGCTGCACCGAGGCGGCCGGGTCCAGCTCGACGATCTTCAGCACGTTGATCAGCTTGTTGAGCTGCTTGGTGACCTGCTCCAGCGGCAGCTCCTGCTGCACGTCGACCACGATCGTCATCCGGGAGATCTCCGGGTGCTCGGTCGGGCCGACGGCCAGCGAGTCGATGTTGAAGCCGCGCCGGGCGAAGAGCCCCGCGATGCGGACCAGGACCCCGGGCTTGTTCTCGACCAGGACGGAGAGGGTGTGCCGGCTCATCAGTCTTCGTGCTCCCACTTCGGCGCCAGGTCGCGCGCGTACTTGATGTCGTCGTTGCTGGATCCGGCGGCGACCATCGGCCAGACCATCGCGTCGTCGTGGACGACGAAGTCGATGACCACGGGGCGGTCGTCGATCTCCATCGCCTTCTCGATCGCGGCGTCGACCTCGCCGGCCGACTCCACCCGCATGCCCTCGCACCCGTAGGCGTCGGCCAGCTTCACGAAGTCGGGGATGCGCTTGGAGTGCAGCCGGGTGTTGGAGTAGCGGCCGTCGTAGAAGAGCGTCTGCCACTGGCGGACCATGCCGAGGTTGCCGTTGTTGATCAGGGCGACCTTGATCGGGATGCCCTCGACCGCGCAGGTGACCAGCTCCTGGTTGGTCATCTGGAAGCAGCCGTCGCCGTCGATCGCCCAGACCGCCTTGTCGGGCGCGCCGACCTTGGCGCCCATCGCCGCCGGGACCGCGTAGCCCATGGTGCCCGCGCCGCCGGAGTTGATGAACGTGCCGGGGTTCTCGTAGGAGATGAACTGCGAGGCCCACATCTGGTGCTGGCCGACGCCGGCGCAGTACAGCGCCTCCGGGCCGACGATCTTGCCGAGCCGCTCGATGACGTACTGCGGGGCCAGCTCGCCGTTGTCCGGGGTGTCATAGCCCAGCGCGTAGGTGGACTTCCAGGCGTTGAGCTGCTGCCACCAGGCGGTGTAGTCGCCGATCCGGCCCGCGGCGTGCTCGGTCTGGATCGCGACGATCAGGTCGGCGATCACCTCGCGGGCGTCGCCGACGATCGGCACGTCCGCCTGCCGGTTCTTGGAGATCTCCGCCGGGTCGATGTCGGCGTGCACGATGGCCGCGTGCGGCGCGAAGGAGGCGAGGTCGCCGGTGACCCGGTCGTCGAACCGGGCGCCCAGCGCCACGATGAGGTCGGACTTCTGCAGCGCGCCGACCGCGCCGACGGTGCCGTGCATGCCCGGCATGCCCATGTGCAGCGGGTGGCTGTCGGGGAAGGCGCCGCGGGCCATCAGCGTGGTGACGACCGGCGCGCCGGTCAGCTCGGCCAGCACCCGCAGCTCGGCCGCCGCGCGGGCCTTGATGACGCCGCCGCCGACGTACAGGACGGGCCGCTGGGCGCCGACGATCATCCGGGCCGCCTCGCGGACCTGCTTGGAGTGCGGGCGGGTGACCGGACGGTACCCCGGCAGGCGCATCTCCTCGGGCCAGGCGAAGTCGAAGGTGGCCTGCATCGCGTCCTTGGCGACGTCGACCAGGACCGGGCCCGGACGGCCCGTGCCCGCGATGTGGAAGGCCTCCAGGACGGTGCGGCCGATGTCGCGGGGGTCGGTCACCAGGAAGTTGTGCTTGGTGATCGGCAGCGTGATCCCGGAGATGTCGGCTTCCTGGAACGCGTCCGTCCCGATGAAGCGGGAGGCGACCTGCCCGGTGATCGCGACCATCGGCACGGAGTCCATGTAGGCGTCCGCGATGGGCGTCACCAGGTTGGTCGCGCCCGGACCGGAGGTCGCCATGCAGACGCCCACCCGCCCCGTCGCCTGGGCGTACCCCTGTGCGGCGTGCCCGGCGCCCTGCTCGTGGCGGACCAGGATGTGACGCAGCTTCTGCGAGTCGTACAGGGGGTCGTAGGCCGGAAGGATCGCCCCTCCCGGAATCCCGAACACCGTGTCGACGCCGACGTTCTCCAGGGCCCGGACCAGCGCCTGGGCCCCGGTCATCTGCTCGGTCATCTTGCTACTTCCTTGGAAGGGAGGGAGAGGGTCACGGACGGCCCGCGCCGAGTCCGACCGTGATGAGGCCAACAAAAAACCCCTCGCGCCACCAATGGGCGATCGAGGGGAGCGCGCAAGCCTCAGAACTCGTTCAGGCCGCGCGCCTGCCGAGTACTACGAGGAGAAGGTTGCCGTTCTGCACGGACCTACTGTCGCCGATGACCCGCCCCCAGGTCAAATCGATGTTGCCGAGATCTCACGATCTGAGATATGGCCTGTTCAGCCCGCCTGCGCCCGCACCGGCACACCGCTGCCGTCGCCGCCCGGCCTGACCTCGGCGTCGATCCGCTCGGCCGGCATCGGCCGCGCCACCAGGAAGCCCTGGCCCCGCGCGCAGCCCATCTCGCGCAGCCGCTCCAGCTGGTCGGCGCACTCGATGCCCTCGGCCACCACGGTCAGCCCCAGCTCCGCGCCCAGGCGCACGATGGTGCGGGTGAGCAGGGTGAGGGTCTCGTCCCTGCCCACGCCCGAGACGAAGGACGGGTCGATCTTCAGCACGTCCACCGGGAGCTGGCCCAGATAGGCCAGCGAGGCGTACCCGGTGCCGAAGTCGTCGATGGCCAGCCGCACCCCCAGGTCGCGCAGCGCCGACAGCCGCGCCAGGTGCTGCTCGTCGCCCTGGAAGTGCTCGACGAGCACCTCCTCCCGCACCTCCAGGGTGAGGGCGTGCGGCGGCAGGCCGCTCTCGGCCAGCGCCTCGGCCACCGTCTCGGCGAACTTGGGGGCGGCGATCTGCCGGGCGGTGAGGTTGACCGACAGGCCGATCTGCCAGCCCTCGGCCCGCCAGCGGGCCGCCTCGCGGCAGGCCTCCCCCAGCATCCAGGCGCCCAGCGGGACGATCAGGCCGGATTCCTCGGCGGCGCCGATGAACTCCTCCGGCGGCACCGCGACGTCCTCGCGCCGCCAGCGCAGCAGCGCCTCCACCCCGGCGACCCGGCCGCTCTCCAGCTCCACCACCGGCTGGAACTCCACGGTGAACTCCCGCTCGGCCAGCGCCCGCTGCAGGTCGCTGCCGAGCTCCAGGCGGCGCACGACCGCGGCGTGCATCTGGGTGGCGAACACCTCGACCCGGCCGCCGCCCAGCTCCTTGGCCCGCGTCATGGCCAGGTCGCCGTTGCGGATCAGGGAGGCCGAGCCGGTCTCGTCCAGGGCGTGGACCTCGGCGGTGGAGGCCAGCGCCTCGTCGGCGAAGGCCACCCCGACGCTGGCGCTGAGCACGATGCCGCGCTCGCCCACCCGGTAGGGGTCGTCGGAGAGCGCGCGCAGCAGCCGTTCGGCCAGGTCCACCACGGTCTGGGCGTCGGCGGCGGTCTCCACCAGGACCGCGAACTCGTCGCCGCCCCAGCGCGCCACCGTGTCGTCGGCCGGCACGCACGCCCGCAGCCGCCGCGCGGCCTGGGCCAGCACCTGGTCGCCCGCGGCGTGCCCGGCCGAGTCGTTCACCGCGGTGAAGCCGTCGAGGTCGACGAAGACCACGGCGGTGACGGGGTTGCGGCGCGAGAGCACCTGGCGGGTGCGCTCCTCCAGGTAGGCGCGGTTGGGCAGGCCGGTCAGGCCGTCGTGGAAGGTCAGGTGGGTGACCTGGCGCTTGAGCGCCGCCTCCTCCGACAGGTCGCGGGCGGTGACCAGCAGGCTGCCGGGGGCGTAGCGGGAGAAGGACGAGTCGGTCGGCAGCCAGGTGCCGTCGGTGGTGCGCAGCCGGCAGCGCAGCCGCAGCGGCCCCCCGCGGGCGGCGGAGCACTCGCTCAGCGCCTTCTCGACGGCGGGGCGGTCCTCGGGGTGCAGGAACTCCTGCAGGGGGCTGCCCAGCAGGCCGTCCAGGGCGTGCGAGGAGCTCCACTGGTCGCCGGCGCTCATGTAGTGCACCGCGCCGGTCTCGTCGCAGATCAGGACGAGGTCGTCGACGCTCTCGGCCAGGGCGCGGAAGTGCTCCTCGGCGGCGCGCACCTCGCCGCGCAGCCGGTCGTTCTCGCGCAGCAGGTCGGTGAGGCGGACGATGAGGACGAGCAGCGCCGTGCCGGTGACCACCAGCACGATCGGCTCGATCGGCTCGCCGCCGGTGAGGGTGTGCCCCGCCACGAACATCGCGGCGGCGCCCGCCAGCACCGCCGGCGCGAAGCCGGGGCCGACCAGGCGGCCCCGCAGCTCGCCGCGGCGGGCGTCGCGGCCCAGCCAGGGGGCGGCGCCCAGCAGCAGCACGCCGCCGAAGCGCAGGACCTCGCCCAGGCCGCTCTCCTCGCCGCCGAGCCGCGCCGCGGTGCCCGTCACGTCGCCCGCGGCCATCAGCAGCAGCGCCAGGTAGGCGGTGACGGCGGTGGGCCGCTGGCGGCGCGCGGCGCCCAGCACGAACGGCAGCAGCGCGCACAGCAGGCCGATGTCCAGCAGCGGGTAGCGCAGCTCCAGCAGGAAGTGGGCCGGGGAGTCGCCGTTCTCGCGGAACAGCCGCCCGAAGAGGGAGTCCCAGCCGATCACGAACAGCGCGGCGCCGCACACGTAGGTGTCGGCCGCGTACATGAGCCACTTGCGGGCGGTGCGCGGCAGCCGCGTCGGGGCGATGAAGCCCATGGCCATGGGCAGGAGCGCCGCGAGGTAGAAGAGGTCGCCCAGGGACGTGGCCATCGTGACGTCCAGGACGGCGCGGGAGATCGCGCTGGTGGCCGCGCCCACGCTCCAGCAGGCGGCCGCGGCGGCGAACCAGCGCCAGGACTCGGCGCCGGGCATGCTCCGGGAGGCGTACACCAGGCTCGCGCAGGCGGCGGCGCTCGCTCCCGCGGCGAACCAGTCGCTGCTCCAGCCCAGCAGCAGGGAGCACAGGACGTAGAGGACGCCCAGCAGTGACACCAGACCCAGCGGCAGCGCCCGCGCCGCGGACCGGTGCCGCTCCTTCTCGCCCGTCATCTTCGCTCGTGCTCCTGGTTCACTGAGCCTGTCGGCGAGGATCCGGCCCCCACCCTCGGGCTCGACGGCTGGCTGCGTCCACGCTCGGACGGCGTCCGGGCGTCATGAGGTCGGGGATCTCGTCGTGCTCCTCAATGTACGTTCCGTAGGTCACGGAGCGATTGAGGGTCAGCCCCCATCCGGCGACAAACTCTCACGGCCAGTAATCACCCCTGGGCAACGCGTGCGCCTGATTGCCGATCTGTGATCCGCCGGACACCCCGGTACCACCGCGCGGACAGCCCCGGATCACTGTCCGCGACCGCCCTCTCGCCTTCCGGCGCTCCGGCCGCCCCCCGCGCTCCAACCCCGCAAACCCCCTGCGGCCCGCGGGGGCCGAGGGGGTGGAGGGGTGGAGGCGGGTGCCCGGCCGCCCCCGGGGGGCGGCCGGGCCGGGTCAGGACTGGCCGAGCCGCTCGAGGATGATCTCGCGGGCGCGGGCGGCGTCGGCCTGGCCGCGGCTGGCCTTCATGACGGCGCCGACCAGGGCGCCGGCGGCGGCGACCTTGCCGTCGCGGACCTTCTGGGCGGCGTCGGCGTTGTCGGCGATCACCTTGTCGACGATGGCGACCAGCTCGCCCTCGTCGGAGACGACCTTGAGGCCGCGGGCGGCGACGACCTCGTCGGGGGTGCCCTCCCCGGCGAGCACGCCCTCGAAGACCTTGCGGGCGAGCTTGTCGTTGAGCTCGCCGGCGTCGACGAGCGCCTGGATGCGGGCGACCTGCTCCGCGGTGACCGGCAGCGCGGACAGCTCGACGCCCTGGGCGGTGGCGGTGCGCGACAGCTCGTTCATCCACCACTTGCGGGCGGCGGCGGGCGAGGCGCCGGCGGCGATCGTCTCCTCGATGAGGTCGAGCGCGCCCGCGTTGATCACGTCGCGCAGCTCCTCGTCGCTGAGCGACCAGGCGGCCTTGACGCGGACGCGGCGCGCGGCCGGGAGCTCGGGCAGCGCCGCCCGGATCTCCTCGACCCACTCGCGCGCCGGGGCGACCGGCACGAGGTCGGGCTCGGGGAAGTAGCGGTAGTCCTGCGCGTCGGCCTTGGACCGCCCCGGGCTGGTGGTGCCGGTGTTCTCGTGGAAGTGGCGGGTCTCCTGGAGGACCGGGCCCCCGGCGTCCAGCACGGCGGCCTGCCGCTCGATCTCGTGGCGGACCGAGCGCTCGACGCTGCGCAGCGAGTTGACGTTCTTGGTCTCGGTGCGGGTGCCCCACTCCGAGGCGTCCTTGAGCATGAGCGAGACGTTGACGTCGCAGCGCATGGAGCCCTCCTCCATGCGCACGTCCGAGGCGCCCAGGGCGCGCACGAGCTCGCGCAGCTCGGTGGCGTAGGCGCGGGCGACCAGCGGCGCCTTCTCCTCGGTGGCCTCGATCGGCTTGGTGACGATCTCGATCAGCGGGATGCCGGCCCGGTTGTAGTCCACCAGCGAGTGCGAGGCGCCGTGGATGCGGCCCGTCGCGCCGCCCACGTGGGTGGACTTGCCGGTGTCCTCCTCCAGGTGGGCGCGCTCGATGCCGATCCGGTACGTCTCGCCCTCGACCTCGACGTCCAGGTAGCCGTCGAAGCAGATCGGCTCGTCGTACTGCGAGATCTGGAAGTCCTTCGGCATGTCCGGATAGAAGTAGTTCTTCCGGGCGAAGCGGCACCACTCGGCGATCGAGCAGTTCAGCGCGAGGCCGATGCGGATCGCGTACTCGATGGCCTTGGAGTTGACGACCGGCAGCGAACCGGGCATGCCCAGGCAGACCGGGCACACGTGGGTGTTGGGCGCCCCGCCGAACTCCGTGGGGCAGCCGCAGAACATCTTGGAGGCCGTGCCCAGCTCGATGTGGGTCTCGATGCCCAGCACCGGCGAGTACTTGGCCAGGGCCTCGTCAAAGGGAACAAGCGTCGTCACAGCGCGGGAGCCTTTCCGAGCAGCGGGCCGCCCCAGCGGTCCTCCAGTGCCTTCTCCACCGCGGCGCCGACCCGGTAGCAGCGGTCGTCGGCCAGCACGGGGGCCATGATCTGCAGGCCGACCGGGAGGCCGTCCTCGTCGGCCAGACCGCACGGGACGGAGATGGCCGCGTTGCCCGCCATGTTCGACGGGATGGTGCACAGGTCGGCCAGGTACATGGCCATCGGGTCGTCGGCGCGCTCGCCGATCGGGAACGCCGTGGTCGGCGTGGTCGGCGAGATGAGCACGTCGACCTGCCCGAAGGCGGCCTCGAAGTCGCGGGAGATGAGCGTGCGCACCTGCTGGGCCTTGCCGTAGTAGGCGTCGTAGTAGCCCGAGGACAGGGCGTAGGTGCCCAGGATGATGCGGCGCTTGACCTCGGGCCCGAACCCGGCGGCGCGGGTGAGGGCCATGACCTCCTCGGCCGAGCGGGTGCCGTCGTCGCCGACGCGCAGGCCGTAGCGCATCGCATCGAACCGGGCCAGGTTGGAGGAGGCCTCGGACGGGGCGATGAGGTAGTAGGAGGACAGCGCGTAGGTGAACGCCGGGCAGGAGACCTCGACGACCTTGGCGCCCAGGGACTCCAGCAGCTCGACCGCCTCGTTGAAGCGGCCCAGCACGCCGGCCTGGTAGCCCTCGCCGGCGAACTCCTTGACGACGCCGACGCGCAATCCCGCCACGTCGGCGCGGCGGGCGGCCTCGACGACCGGCGGGACCGGCTCGCGCACCGAGGTGGAGTCGCGGGGGTCGTGGCCGGAGAACGCCTCGTGCAGCAGCGCCGCGTCCAGCACGTTGCGGGCGAAGGGGCCGGGGGTGTCCAGCGAGGAGGCGAACGCCACCAGGCCGTAGCGGGAGGAGCCGCCGTAGGTGGGCTTCATGCCGACCAGGCCGGTGACCGCGGCGGGCTGGCGGATCGAGCCGCCGGTGTCGGTGCCGGTGGCCAGGGGAGCCTCGTAGGCGGCGACCGCCGCCGAGGAGCCGCCGGAGGAGCCGCCGGGGATGCGGGAGAGGTCCCACGGATTGCTGGTGGGGCCGTAGGCGCTGTTCTCGGTGGAGGAGCCCATCGCGAACTCGTCCATGTTGGTCTTGCCCAGGATCACCAGGCCGGCCTCGCGCAGCCGGGTGGTGATGGTGGCGTCGTACGGCGGCACCCAGCCCTCGAGGATCTTCGAGGCGCAGGTGGTGGGCATGTCCCGGGTGGTGAACACGTCCTTGTGCGCGACCGGCACCCCGGCCAGCGGCCCGAGCTCCTCGCCGGCGGCGCGCCGGGCGTCCACGGCCCGCGCCTGCTCCAGCGCGCTCTCGGCGGCCACGTGCAGGAACGCGTTGACCTTGCCCTCGACCTGCTCGATGCGCTCCAGGTGGGCCTGGGCCACCTCGACGGCGGTGGTCTCGCCGGCGGCGATCAGGGCGCCCAGCTCGGCTGCTGTCTTGTGGATCATCAGTCCTCCTCCTCCAGGATCCGCGGGACCCGGAAGCGCTCGTCCTCGGCGGCGGGCGCGCCCGAGAGCGCCTCGGCGCTGCTCAGCGACGGCTGGACCGCGTCGGGCCGGAAGACGTTGGTGATCGGCAGGGCGTGGGTGGTCGGCGGGATGTCCTCGGCCGCCACCTCCTGCACCCGCGCGACCGCGGAGACGATCGCGTCCAGCTGGACGGCGAGGTGGTCGAGTTCCTCCTCGCCGAGGGCCAGCCGGGAGAGCCGGGCGAGGTGCGCTACCTCGTCACGGGTGATGGACATAGGAGAGCCGTTTCGGAAAGTGATCGACGGGATGCCCACCCATCCTATGGCCAACCCCGACTCGGCCTCTTCGGCTCGGGCGTCCGCGCCCCTCATCGGGCGGGGGAAGGCGGGTGTTTCAGGTCACCGGCTCGGGGGCGCGGCGGAGCCTGCCGCGCAGCCACTCGGTGGCGGCGGCGCCCTCCATGGGGCGGCCGAAGTGCCAGCCCTGGCCGGTGTCGCAGCCCATCTCGCGCAGGCTCGCGGCGATCTCGGCGTTCTCCACGCCCTCGGCGACCGAGCGCAGGCCCAGGGTGCGCACCAGCTCCACGATCGAGCGCACGATCACCGCGTCCTCCGCCGAGGAGGTCAGCCGCCGGATGAACGAGGCGTCGATCTTGACCTCGCGGACCGGCAGGCGCTTGAGCCTGACCAGCGAGGAGTAGCCGGTGCCGAAGTCGTCGAGGCTCAGCGGGATGCCCAGGTCGGCCAGGGTGCGCACGGTCTCGGAGGCGTAGGCGGACTCGTTCATCAGGATCCGCTCGGTGATCTCCAGCCCGAACGCCTCGGGCGGCAGGTCGCGCGCCAGCAGCTCGGCGGTGATGGTCTCGGCGAGCTGCCCGTCCAGCAGGTCGCGGCCGGAGACGTTGACGGTCACCGGGGCGCGCAGCCCCGCCCGCCACCAGGCGTGCGACTGGGCCAGCGCCTCGCGCACCACGTAGTGGGTGATCGACTTCATGAGGTAGGTCTGCTCGGCCAGCGGCAGGAACTCCTCGGGCCCGATCAGCCCGCGCTCGGGGTGGCGCCAGCGCAGCAGCCCCTCCATCCCGGCCAGCCGCCCGTCGCGCAGCCCGACCTTGGGCTGGTAGTGCAGCTCCAGCTCCCGCCGGTCGATGCCGCGGCGCAGGTCGCCCAGCAGGCCCAGCCGGGCCGGGGAGTTGCGGTCGCTGGCCGGGCTGTAGATCTCCACGCCCGAGCGGCCCTCCTTGGCCACGTACATGGCGACGTCGGCGCGCTGCAGCAGCAGCTCGAAGTCGGGGGCGTGGTCGGGGCAGAGCGCGATGCCGACGCTGCCCTCCAGGTCGAAGGTCATGCCGTCCAGGCGCACCGGCTCGCTGAGCGCGGCGCGCAGCCGCACCGCCACCTCGCGGGCGGCGTGGACGTCGCGGACGGACGGCAGCAGCACCGCGAACTCGTCGCCGCCGAGCCGCGCCACCAGGTCGCCGGGGCGGACGCTGTGCGTCAGGCGGTGGGCGATGATCTGCAGCAGCCGGTCGCCGGTGGCGTGGCCCAGGGTGTCGTTGACCTCTTTGAAGCGGTCCAGGTCGATGAGGAAGAGCCCCACCCTGCGGCCGGCGTCCCCCCGGTCGCGGCGCTGCCGGGCGGCGGCCAGCGCCTCCTCGGAGCGGGCGATGAGCAGCTTGCGGTTGGGCAGGCCGGTGAGCCCGTCGTGCAGCGCCTGGTACTCCCGGCGGACCGAGGCCGAGGCGGTGAGGTAGACGGCGGTGAACGGCAGCACGATCAGCGGGACGAACGCCGGCGAGCGGTCCATCGCCACCACCACGATCGGCGCCAGGCCCAGCAGCGCCAGGTGGGCCAGCAGCTGGTAGCCCAGGTCCCAGCGCAGCACCCGCTGCAGGGAGACCCGCTCGTGCAGCGCCACCGCCCCGCCGACCAGCACGTCGTTGACGGCGAAGTACACCATCCCGGCCAGCATCACCGGGCCCAGGTCGGCGCCGGCGGGCACCCAGAGGTCGTCGGGGGAGGCCCGGACGCCGAACGCCCACAGGACGGCGCCCGCCGCGCTCTGGGCCAGCGCGAACTGCGCCACGTTGAAGGCGGTCCGGTGCGCCGACCTGCGCCGGAAGACGCCGCGGATCACCAGCGCGATCGACTGCAGGAGGAGCGACAGCGGCAGTCCCGCGTACAGCAGCGCGGCGAAGGTGAACGTGGTGGAGGTGGTGGCGCTGTTGTCCTCGGTGGCTCCGGGCGTGATGATCGGCTTCAGCTCGCCGAAGACGATGAAGGCGCCCAGCAGCCAGAACACCGGGTTGGCCAGGCCCGCCTCGAGGTCCCAGGCGGCCAGGCCGGTCAGCGTCGCGGCCAGCACGGCGAACCCGACCGCGGTGACCGCGCTCAGGTAGATCCACAGGGGCGAACCGGCCCGGGGCCGGGTGTCCCGGGTGTTGTTCGGGTCCTTCATTCAGCTTCCTCGAGGGGCACACCGGTTCGAGGGTCGGAACAGGTGCTCCTGAGGAGAGTACGGCTTCAACTCAGCTTTACGAAACCGGATGCGTACGTTCTGTTACAGATTGGCCGACGGTGATATCCCCTTTTGGGGGATATCACTACCGCTTCCTACAGTTCACAGAGCGCTCCTGTTCACTCCCGGTTCAGCGTTACACCTCTGGCCACATCCGGCCCCTGCTCCAACAGGACGCGAAACCCCGCCTCGTCCAGGATCGGCACGCCCAGCTCCAGCGCCTTGTCGTGCTTGGACCCGGCGTTCTCCCCCACCACCACGAACGAGGTCTTCTTCGACACCGAGCCCGCCGCGCGCCCGCCGAGGTTCTGGATCGCCTCCTTGGCCGTGTCGCGGCTGAAGCCCTCCAGCGAACCCGTCACCACGACGCTCAGCCCCGCCAGCGGCCGGGGGCTCTCCTCGGCGGCGGCGTCCTCCAGCCGGACGCCCGCCTCCTTCCACTTGCGGACGATCTCGCGGTGCCAGTCCACCTCCCACCAGGCGGTGATCGACTTCGCGATGGTCGGGCCGACGCCGTCCACGGCCGTCAGCTCCTCCTCGGTGGCGCTGAAGATCCGGTCGAAGGAGCGCATCTCCCGCGCCAGGTCCTGGGCGGCGCGCGGCCCCACGTGCCGGATGGACAGCGCCACCAGCCACCGCCACAGCGGCTTGGTCTTGGCCTTGTCCAGCTCCTCCAGCAGGGTGCTGACGATCTTCTTGGCCTCGCCGGCCTGCTTGCTGGCGAAGAGGGTGACCGTCTTCTCCTCGCCGGTGTCCGGGTCGGTCTTCGGGGTGCCCGACTCCCGGTCCAGCACCAGGTTGCGGATCGGCAGCAGCTGCTCGGCGGTCAGGTGGAAGAGGTCGCCCTCGTCCTTGACCGGGGGGTCCGCCGGCTCCAGCGGCTGGGTCAGGGCGGTGGCCGCCACGTACCCCAGCGACTCGATGTCGAGCACCCGGCGGCTGGCCACGTAGTAGATCCGCTCCCGCAGCTGCCCGGGGCAGGACCGGGTGTTGGGGCAGCGGATGTCCTTGTCGCCCTCCTTGGCGTAGGCCAGCTCGGTGCGGCACTCCGGGCAGCGCTCGGGCATCCGGAACTCGCGCTCGGTGCCGTCGCGCAGCTCCACGACCGGGCCGACGATCTCCGGGATGACGTCCCCGGCCTTGCGCAGCACCACGGTGTCGCCGATGAGCACGCCCTTGCGCGCCACCTCGAAGGCGTTGTGCAAGGTGGCCCGCTCCACCGTGGAACCGGCCACCGAGACCGGCTCCATCAGGCCCCACGGGGTGATCCTGCCGGTGCGCCCGACGCCGACCTTGATGTCGAGCAGCTTCGTGCGCACCTCCTCCGGCGGGTACTTGAAGGCGATCGCCCAGCGCGGGGCGCGGCTGGTGGAGCCCAAGCGGCGCTGGAGGGCGCGGTCGTTGACCTTCACCACCACGCCGTCGATCTCGTACGCGGGGTCGTGCCGGTGCTCGCCGTAGTGGGCGATGTACTCCTTGACTCCCTCGATGTCGGGGACCACCCGGTACAGCCCGCTGACCGGCAGCCCCCAGGCCTGGAACAGCTCGTACGTCTCGCTCTGGCTCGCCGGGACCCTCGGGCCGCCCTCCCAGGCGCCGTACCCGTGGACGATCATGTCCAGCGGACGCTGCCGGGTGATCCTCGGGTCCTTCTGGCGCAGCGAGCCCGCCGCGGTGTTGCGGGGGTTGCGGAAGGACTCCTCGCCGTCGGCGGCGCGCTGCTCGTTGAGCTTCTCGAAGGTCTCGACCGTCATGAACACCTCGCCGCGGATCTCCACCAGGTCGGGCACCTCCGCGCCGGCCAGCCGCGTGGGGATCGAGGCGATCGTCCTGATGTTGTGGGTGACGTCCTCGCCCTGGACGCCGTCGCCGCGGGTGACGCCGCGCACCAGCTCGCCCCGCTCGTACGTCAGCGCGATCGCCAGCCCGTCGATCTTCAGCTCGCACAGGTAGCCGCCGGACGGGACGCCGCCCAGGCCCGCCTCCAGGCGCTCGGCCCACACGCCCAGCTCGGCGAAGTCCATCGCGTTGTCCAGGCTCTGCATGCGCTCCAGGTGGCGCACCGTCGCGAAGTCCGTGACGATCGCGCTGCCGACCGTCTGCGTCGGCGAGTCGGGGGTGACCAGCTCGGGGTAGGTCTCCTCCAGCTCCTGCAGCTCGCGCAGCCTCAGGTCGTACTCGATGTCGCTGAGCACCGGCTGGTCCAGGACGTAGTAGCGGTAGTTGGCGTCCCGCAGCTCACGCACCAGCTCGGCATGCCGCTCCACGCTGCTCAACTCTTCCGACCTCCCGGCTCGCTCCCGGCCCCCGCCTCGCCGCGGCCGGCCGTCCCCCTCATCTTCCCGCCCGGCACCGACACTTTCCGTCACTTCATTCGGGGGTTTCGGCCAGTGTCCGGGCCGCCTTCGCGCAGTGGGCGAGCACCTGTCGGACATACCGTGGCGAAGCTCCCGCCAGCCCGCAGGCGGGGGTGACCACGACCTGACCCGCCATGCCGCCCGGGGCGAAGCCCAGCCGCCGCCACAGCTCCCGCACCGGGGCGACGGAGCGCGCCGGCTCCGGCAGCGGGGCGTCCGTACCCGGCGCGACGCCGAAGAAGAACGCCACGCCGTCCTCGATCGCCTCGCCGATGACCTCGTCGCCCTTGACGGGGATCGCCGAGACCTCCACCGACAGGCCCCGCGCGCCCGCGCCCAGGAGCACCGGGAACGGGACGTTCCGGGCGCAGCAGTGCACGATCGGGAAGGCGTCCGTCGCCGCCAGGACCTTGCGCAGGCCCTCCTGCGCGACCGGCGCGGCCACCGACCGCAGGGTGCGAAAGCCGCTGGCCGTCGGCACCCGCCCGGCCAGGACGGCCGGGAGCGAGGGCTCGTCGACCTGCAGCAGGATCTCCGCCCGCGGCAGCCGCCTGCGCACCTCGGCCACGTGCTCCCGGACCCCCTCGACCAGGGACTCGGTGATGTCGCGGACGGCGCCGGCGTCGCGCAGCGCCCGCTCGCCGCCGGGCAGCTCGATCGAGGCCGCCAGCGTCCACGGGCCGCAGACCTGGAGCTTGACCGGGCCCTCGGGCGCCTGCTCCTCCAGGAGGTCGAGATCCCGGCGAAGGTAGTCCAGGGCGCGCCGCAGGTCGACGCCGGGCCGGTCGGCGAAGCGCCAGCCGGACGGCTGCAGGTGCACCGGCAGCTCCACCAGGAACGCCGCGCCGCGGCCGATCAGGTCGGCGCCCGGACCGCGCGCGGGCAGTTCGGGCAGATGGGGCAGGGACAGCTCACCGAACACGACCTCCGTGGTCTCCGCCGCGTCCGTTCCCGGATACGACCCCACCCCCGTCGCGCTCGCCTCAGGCCAGGGAAAACTCACAGGGCCCATTCTGCCGGGCGCGGGGGGTGCCCTATCCTGCGCGGCATGCGCGCGCGCCCGGTGATCGCGGTCCTCCTCGCCCTGACGGCCGCCTGCGGCGGGTACTCCCCTCCGGGCTCCCGCTCCCTGCGCGTGCTGCCGCGCCCCGACGGATGCGGGGAGCTGCCCCGCAAGGCCGTGGAGGGCGCGCTCGGCGGCCCGGTCGGGACGTGCTCCGCCGACGCCCAGGAGGAGACGCACGGCATGCGCTTCCAGAGCGCCTCCATGAAGAAGCCGGTGGCGCTCGTCGTCTCCTACCAGCGGCGGTACGCGCCGAAGACCGGTCTGGACCTGTGGGAGGTCCACGGCTTCATCGAGGGCGAGAAGGCGCTGCTCATCGGCGTGGGGGAAGGCGCGCTCTTCGACCCCGCAACGGCCACCGCGGTGGCCGTCTCCGCGCACCTGCTCGTCACGGTGGGCGTCCAGGCGGCGGAGAGGATCCCCAAGGAGGGGCTCGCCGACCGGCTGCTGCCCGTCCTGGAGGCGGCGCTGGAGCTGGGCGAGGCGACGGTCGAGGTGACGCCGCCGCCGACTGCTCCTGTGGGCGCTCGTCCCGTTTCTTAGCGTCTTCTCAGGCTTTCTCGGGCTTTCTCCAGACAAGAGAATGTGACGCGGGTTACTCTCCTGGAACGGTCCGACAAGCGTTGTGAAGGGGTTCCACGACAGTGATGACCATCCTCGGGCTGGTCGCGGGCGCGCTCACCACCGGCTGCTGGCTGCCCCAGCTGCTGCGGACCTGGCGGACCCGGTCCACCGACGACTTCTCCTGGGTCTACCTGGCCCTGCTGACCTGCGGGGTGGGCCTGTGGCTCGCCTACGGCCTGGCGCGGGGCGACGCCGCGATCGCCGTCGCCAACGCGCTCACCCTGCTGGCCCTGCTGGCCATCACGGCCTTCAAGACGCGGTCCGCGGCGCGGGCTCAGGCCACCGGGGCCGCGGACGAGATCGTCGCCGAGCCCAGCACGGTGTCGCCGTCGTAGAGCACCGCCGCCTGGCCCGGGGCCACGCCCTGGGCCGGCGTCAGCAGCCGCAGCCGCAGCACCCCGCCGGAGACGGCCGGCTCGCAGTCGTGGACCGAGCCGTGGGCGCGCAGCTGCACCTGGCAGCGCGCGGGCAGCGGCCCCTCCAGGCCGACCAGCCCCTCGCCCCGGATCTCGTGGACGTCCAGCGCCTCGCGCGGCCCGACCCGCACGGTGTTGGTGACCGGCGAGATGTCGAGCACGTACCGCGGCTTGCCGTCCGGCGCCGGAGTGCCGATCCGCAGGCCCTTGCGCTGGCCGACGGTGAAGCCGTACGCGCCCTCGTGCTCGCCGACGACACGGCCCTCCTCGTCGACGATCTCGCCCTTCGCGCTGCCCAGCCGCCCGGCCAGGAACGCCCGGGTGTCGCCGTCGGCGATGAAGCAGATGTCGTGGCTGTCGGGCTTGTCGGCCACCCGCAGGCCGCGCCGCTCGGCCTCGCGCCGGATCTCGGCCTTGGTGGTGCCGCCCAGCGGGAAGATCGCGTGCCGCAGCTGCTCGCGGGTGCACACCGCCAGCACGTAGGACTGGTCCTTGCCCTCGTCGACGCCGCGCCGCAGCACGCCGTCGGCCACCTGGGCGTAGTGGCCGGTGCAGACCGCGTCGAAGCCCAGGGCCAGCGCCCGGTCGAGCAGCGCGGCGAACTTGATCTTCTCGTTGCAGCGCAGGCACGGGTTGGGCGTGCGGCCCGCGGCGTACTCGGCGACGAAGTCCTCGACCACGTCGCGGTCGAAGCGCTCGGCCAGGTCCCACACATAGAAGGGGATGCCGATCACGTCGGCGGCGCGGCGGGCGTCCCGGGAGTCCTCCAGGGTGCAGCAGCCGCGCGCCCCCGTCCGGTAGGACTTCGGGTTGGCCGACAGGGCCATGTGGACCCCGGTGACGTCGTACCCGGCCTCGACGGCACGGGCCGCGGCCACCGCGGAGTCGACGCCGCCGGACATGGCGGCGAGCACGCGAAGAGTCATGGTCCGGCCAGGATATCCGGCGGCGCCCCCCTTCGCGCCGCCCGGAGGCCGTAGCATGGTCGGCGATATGGGCATCTTCAAGCGATCGCGCGGCGGCGCCTCGGCGGCCGCGGCCGTCAGCGCTTTCTGGGAGCAGTGGCCGGACCTTCGGGAGCAGCTCGAGAACGCGGGCGAGACCGTCCCCGACGGGCCGCGGGAGCGGCTCGACGCGCTGGTCCGGGCCATCCACCCGGAGCTGGCGTGGGAGGCGGACGCCGAGCGCCGCGTCCTCACGCTCACCGGCGGCGGCCTGGCCGAGCCCCGCGGGGCGGCCGAGCGCTGGCGCAAGAAGCGGCCCAAGCGCGACACGTGGACCTTCCACGCCGCCCGCCAGGCCGACCCGGAGGCGCTGTCGGGCCGGCTCGCGTTCGGCGACCACGAGTTCGACCTCTCCTACGTCAAGCTCGGCATGCGCGTCGACTCCGCCCGCGCCCGCGTCGACATCTCCGCCTACCACCCCGACTTCCTGTTCGTGGACGAGGACGTGCGGCTCAAGGTCGCCTTCCGGGTGCTGGACCTGGCCCTGGGCGAGGACGACGTGGCCCGCTGGATCGGCGACGTCTCCCTCGCCGTCGAGCCGCCCATCGACTCCCTGCCCCCCAGCCTCCTGGCCTCGGTCGTGGAGCAGATAGCAGAGCCTTTTAAACAGGGGGCGTGGCTCACGGGCGAAGGCCGCACCCCCCGAGGCCACCCCGCCCACCTGGCGGTCCGCTTCCCCCTGCACCGCCAGGACCACCCGCTGTGCGACGTCCACGTCGCCCTCACCCTGCCGTACGCGCACAGCAACCCCGACCTCCTGCCCGTGGAGCCCTCCGCCTCGGCCCTCCGCCGCGCCGAGGCCGAGCTGGAGTCCCTCCCCGGCGCCGTCCTGGCCCTGCGCGAGACCGGCGACGGCCGCCGCGTCCTGCACTTCTACGCCGACCCCGACGCCGGCGCCCTGCCCGCCCTCGACCAGTTCGCCGCCTCCTGGCCCGAGGGCCGCGCCAGGGTCGAGTCCCGCCTCGACCCCGCCTGGCAGACCCTCGCCCCCTACCGCACCTGACGTTTCCCTTCGCCTTCCCCGACGAGGGTCTTACTTCTTTGACCACATTCGGTCAATCTGCCGCAATACTCATTTATCCGACTGCCGCCCGTCTGGTTCGTCTGTAGATTTACGCGAAGACCGAGAATCACCAGATCTCGAGCACGTGGGCCTCTTTGTAGTACGCTTCGCCCTTCCTTTTTCTTGAAGCCGGCGTCTCAAACTCCTGGGAAGGCCAGTCCGGAGCATGACCGCATCCCCCAGAGAATCGCATCGATTCGAGCTGCCGCCGGTGGCCCGTAAAATTCTCATCTCGCTTCTCAGCGGCGGCATCGCCTACATGATCACCCAACTGGCCCCCAGAACCGACGACTCCCCAGATACCACTCTCTGGCAGTTGACGATCGCGATCTTCATCGCGGGGGTGGTCCTCGTCGTCCAGTTCATCGTCTCCCTTGATGAGCGGATGACCGGCATGGAGGCTCGGCAGGAGGGTCACCACTCCAGGGTGAAGGCGCTGGTCGAGCAGAAATTCTCCGAGATCAATGAGGCCACCGCCCTCTTCGGACTGGTAGAGAATTCCGCCTTGGAGCCCCGCGGGGTCATCCAGCTGATCCACAACTCCACGAAGATCGGAGAGGCGACCACGCCTATCGCACGCAAACTCGCCGATTCCGAGATCGAGCGGATCTCATCTTTTCTCAAGGAACTCGGCAACAGCGGCGTCGCCTCTTACAACGGCGAGGACCAGGACTGGATACTCGCTCTCACCACGCACGCGAAGCACACCCTGGATGCGACCAGCCCGAGTACCGTCGATGGCGACGGGGACGGTTTCGACGGCGGTTTCTGGTTCACCGAACTGGGCCAGCGCTATCTGAGCCTTCAACGGGACCTCGTCCGTCGCGGAGGCCAGGTGCGACGGGTGTTCATTCTCAGTTCCCGCCACCTCGAGGACCCTTCCTTCCTCAAGGTCTGCCGATCCCAGAAGGAGGCGGGGGTCCAGGTCCGAGTCCTCACGCCCTCGATGTCCACGGACATTCCGCGCAGTGCGGTGGCCGGCTTCATCGTCTTCGACGAGGAACTGAATTACGAGGTGACGCCCTCTCCCACCGTCACCGAAGTCGAAGGGCCGACCATCGTTCATACCCGGTTGGTGACCCAGACGGCGCAGGTCGCGGAGCGGGTACGGCACTTCACCCTTCTCTGGGAGAACGCTCAAGAAGTCGACTGCTGAATCTGTCCGGCCTGCACAGATCCAGGCAGCGGCGCTCGTCCGCCGCCGGTTCGCTTTCCGTGACCGCCTTGGCCGCCAGCCTGGCCGTGATCGGGGCCAGCAGGATCCCCGATCCTCCATGCCCCGTAGCCGCGTAGATCCTTTGGTGCTCATCCGCGTAGCCGAGAACCGGTACGCCGTCTTTGCTCGCGGGGCGGACACCCGCCCAGTGCCGGTTCACCGGTAGGCGCTCCACCCCGGGGAAGACCCGGGAAAGGGAGCGCAGCAGCGCGGCTCGCCCTTCGCCGGTCGGTTCGGTGTCCCCTCTGTTCTCCTCAAAGGTCACACCCGCCACGACCCGGCCGTCAGGACGCGGCAGAGCTATGGCGGCCTCGATGCCTCCACCGTTTTGGATGAGGGTGTCGCAGACGACCGAGAGCCGCTTTCCCCCGAAGACCCCCGGCGCGTATTCCACCGCCTGGCCTTTGATGGGCAGCAAGGCGCCCTGGGGCAGGTTCAGGAGCTCGGCACTGCGGTGGCCCGCCGCGATCACCACCTTGTCCGCCTGCAGCCTGCGACCGTCCTCGAGAACCACGAAAGCGCCTGTCCTGGTCGAACCGACCTCCGCGGCGGCCTCGGTCCGGAGCTCGACCCGCCGGTTCCGGTTCAGGATGAGCCGCAGGGCCGACATGAGCTTCTCGGGTTCCACCGCCAGATCCTGATCGGTCAGCAGGCCTCCCATGACGCCCGGACCGACCAGGGGTTCACGCCTCCGTACCTGTTCCCCGTCCAGGAGCCACGCCTCGACTCCCCGCCTCCGCAGGACCGGCAGGACCTCATCGGCCAGCCTCGACAGTTCGGTCTCGTCGACCGCCGCCCGGATGAGACCGGTGGAGAGAAGGGGGATCCGCACCCCGGACAGTTCGGAGAGCCCGGAGATCCAATTCCGGAAAAGGTCGAGGCTCAGCTGGAGCATCTCGCCGAGGGGCACCTGTTCCCCCTCGTCCAGGTGCGCGCTCAACGCCCCCAGCGCGGCCGATGAGGCGTCCGTGGAATGGCCGTCGTGCGCGTCCAGCAGAAGGATCCGCGAGAAGTCCCCGGCGAGCGCCTGAGCCAACGAGCTCCCGACCACTCCGCCACCGATCACGATGAGGTCGTGGGAAGACATCGATCCTCCTTCGGGAAGCCCTTCAGGTGAGGCCGGCGCGGCGGGCTCGGTCGACGGCGGCGGGGAGGGCTTCGGTGAGGGGGGCCAGGTCGGCGGGGGTGGAGGTGTGGCCGAGGGAGAAGCGGAGGCTGCCGCGGGCCTCGTCGGAGGTCAGGCCCATGGCGAGGAGGACGTGGCTGGGCTGGGCGACGCCGGCGGAGCAGGCGGAGCCGGTGGAGCAGGCGATGCCCTGGGCGTCCAGGAGCATGAGGAGGGCGTCGCCCTCGCAGCCGGGGAAGGTGAAGTGGGCGTTGCCGGGGAGGCGGTCGGCCGGGTCGCCGTTGAGGACGGCGTCGGGGACGGCGGCGCGGACGCGGGCGATGAGGTCGTCGCGCAGGGCCGTCAGGCGGCGGGCGGTCTCCTCGCGGCGGGAGACGGCGGCCTCCACGGCGGCGGCGAAACCGGCGATGGCGGGGGTGTCGAGGGTGCCCGAGCGCACGTCGCGCTCCTGGCCGCCGCCGTGCAGGACGGGGACGGGGTCGACGCCGCGGGCCAGCAGGAGGGCGCCCACGCCCAGCGGGCCGCCGAGCTTGTGCGCGCTGATCGTCAGGGCGTCGGGGGCCGGGCCGCCGTCCAGGCGCACGTCCAGGACGCCGGCGGCCTGCACGGCGTCGGAGTGGAACGGGACGCCGCGGGCGCGGGCGACCGCGGCGAGCTCGGCGACGGGCTGGACGGTGCCGACCTCGTTGTTGGCCCACATCACGGTGGCCAGGGCGGTGTCGTCGGTGAGGGCCTCGGCCAGGGTCTCGGGCAGGATGCGGCCGTGCCGGTCCGGCGGCAGCAGCACCACCTCGGCGCCCTCGTGCTCGGCCAGCCAGTGCACGGCGTCCAGCACGGCGTGGTGCTCGACGGCGCCCGCGACGACGCGGTTGCGCCCCTCGGCGCGGCCCTTCCAGTACAGGCCCTTGACCGCGAGGTTGTCGGACTCGGTGCCGCCGCTGGTGAAGACCACCTCGGACGGGCGGGCGCCGAACGCCGCGGCGATGATCTCGCGGGACTCCTCGACGACGCGGCGGGCGCGGCGGCCGGGGGCGTGCAGCGACGAGGGGTTGCCGACCCGGCCGAGCTGCCCGGTCATCGCGGCGACGGCCTCGGGGAGCATCGGCGTCGTCGCCGCATGGTCGAGATACGGCACGGCGCTTCCCTCCTCCTCCAGAGTCGTCCAATCCTACTCGCTGCCCGAACCCGGCGCGGAGGCGGCGGTTTGCCGACTGTACCGTCCGGACGGTACAGTCGGCGGGACATGAAACGTGAAGCCCTTCTCGGCGCCGCCGAGGCCGTGCTGCTGGAGCACGGCACCCAGGCGCTGACGCTGAACGCCGTCGCCGAGCGCGCCGGGGTCAGCAAGGGCGGGCTGCTGTACCACTTCCCCACCAAGGAGGCGCTGGTCACGGCCCTGGTGTCCCGGGTGATCGCCGAGTTCGACGAGCTCGTCGCCCGCTACGACGAGGGCTCGTTCACCCGCGCCTTCGTCGAGGCGACCTTCGCGATCATCGCGGACCCCGGGGGGGAGCGCTCCGAGCGCCGCTGGGCGGCGATCACCGCCGCCGCCGCGACGCCCGAGCTGGCCGCCCCGCTGCGCGAGGCCATGGACCGCTGGCACCGCCGGGAGGAGCACGAGGACGCCGACCCGCTGACCGCGATGGTCGTCCGCCTGGCCGCGGAGGGCCTGTGGGAGGTCGTCGCCCACGGCTCGGGCAGGTTCTCCCCCGAGCAGTACACGGCGCTGCGCAAACGCCTCCTCGACCTCCTCGGCTGACCCGTCCGGACGACGGGTCCGCGCGGAAGGCGACCGGCCCGGCGCCTCCGGTCGAGGACGGCCGCCCCGGCGGACGGCCCGTTCGGCGGCCGCCGAACGGCCGGCGGGGCCCTCCTGACGGCCTCGAAGCCCAACTGAACCCACGGAAGAACTTCCCGCCGGGCCCGCGTTCCCTCCCCCACGGAATGGAACGGTCCCCGACGGGAACCACCGCCGTCCGCACGCCCCCGCGGGCCGCGGCAGCAGCCCGCCCCACGGGCGAACGGCCGGGACCCCGCCCGGAACCGCCGCGTCGCGGCCGACCGGTCCACACCCCGAAACCACCCGTTCCGGACCCGGTTCCGCCACGGGACCCGGTTCCGGAACGGGCGCGCCTCGCCACGGGCATCAGCCTCGCCACGGGCCGTGCCCGGCCGCAGGCGACGCCTCGGTGCGGACCGTGCCCCACCGCGGGCGACGCCTCGTCGTGGGCCGTGCCGCACCAAGGCCCCGGCCCCGGTGTCCGTCCCCCGTCCCCTCCACCGCCCGGCCGTCACGCCGGACGGAACCCCACTGCCCGGCGGTCGTGCGCCGCCGGGCGCGACTTCGCGCAAGGAGAGATCGATCATGTTGTTCCGCGCCCGTACGGGCACGTTCCTGACCTTCGCCGTCGCCGGTCTGATGACCGGCGTGTGGGTGGTGCGGATGCCCGCGTTGAAGGAGAGGTTCGACCTGGACGCGGGCGGCATCGGGATCGTCCTGCTGGTGTGGGGCGTGGCGGCCGTCGTGGCCATGCAGGGGCTGCGGGCGGTCATCTCCCGGTTCGGCAGCCGGCCCGCGCTGCGGGTCGCCGCGCCGCTGACCGCGGTCTCGGTCGGGCTGGTCGCGCTCGCCCCGTCCCACGGGCTCCTGCTGGGCGCCGTCGCCCTGTTCGGCATGGCCTTCGGTGTGACGGACGTCGCGATGAACGCCCAGGCGTCGGTGGTCGAGCGGGCGCACGGCCGCCCGCTGATGAGCGGGATGCACGCGGGCTGGTGCGCGGGCGCGATGGCCGGCGGCCTGCTGGGGTCGGGCACGGCCGCGCTCGGGTGGTCGTTCACCGCGTCGGTGCTGGCCGCGGGCCTGGCGGCGCTGCCGCTGACGGTGCTGCTGGGCCGTTCCTACCTGGCCGACCCGCCGTCCCTCCAGGAGGTCTCCGGCGGCCGCCGCGCGCGCCTTCCGCTGCTGGTCTACCTGCTGGGCGCGCTGACGTTCCTGGCGTTCATGGCCGAGGGCGCGATCGCCGACTGGAGCGGCCTGCTCCTGCACGACGACCTGCACGCGAGCGAGGCGCTGGCCGCGCTGGGCTACCCGCTGTTCGAGGCGGCCATGCTCTGCGGCCGCCTCTTCGGCGACCGCCTGCGCGTCCTCCTGGGCACCCGCTCCCTCCTGGCCTGGGCGGGCGCGGGCACCGCCGCGGGCATGGCGGTGGTGCTGCTGGCGCCGGGCCTCCCGGTGGCGCTGGCGGGCTTCTTCCTCACCGGCCTGGCGGTCTGCACGATCGTCCCGACGATGCTCTCGCTGGCGGGCACGGCGGCTCCGGGCCGCTCCGCGGCGTCCGTCGCCCAGGTCGGCGCGATGGGCTACGGCGGCCTGCTCCTCGGCCCCGTCGCCGTCAGCGCCGTGGCCGAGGCCTCCTCCATCCGCACGGGCCTGTGGCTGGTCGTCGCCCTCTCCGCCGTCATCGCGGTCTCCGCCCGCTTCCTCCCCCTCCGCCAGAGCACCGACCTGGCCGCGGCCGCCCCCGAGCCCGTCCGAGAGCCCGCCTCGCTCGCGGCCTGACCCCGCGCCGTCCCCGGGACGGCGAACGCCCCCGAGCGAGGGCTCGGGGGCGTCCGGACGGATCGGCAAGCGTCACTTGCGCTTGGTGATCTCCTCGGTCAGCTGCGGGACGACCTGGAAGAGGTCGCCCACGACGCCGAAGTCGACGAGCTCGAAGATCGGGGCCTCGGGGTCCTTGTTGACGGCCACGATGGTCTTCGAGGTCTGCATGCCGGCCCGGTGCTGGATCGCGCCGGAGATGCCGGCGGCGACGTACAGCTGCGGGGAGACCGTCTTACCGGTCTGGCCGACCTGGAACTGGTGCGGGTACCAGCCGGCGTCGGTCGCGGCGCGGGAGGCGCCGACGGCCGCGCCGAGGGAGTCCGCCAGGCCCTCGATGACCTTGAAGTTCTCCGCGCCGCCCACGCCGCGGCCGCCGGAGACGACGATCGAGGCCTCGGTGAGGTCGGGGCGCTCGCCCTTCTCCTGCACCACGCGGTCGGTGATCTTCGCGCCCTTGGCGGCGTCCGACAGGGCCACCGAGACCTGCTCGACGGCCGGGGAGCCGGGAGCGGCCTCCAGCGCGATGGCGTTCGGGCGGACCGCGATGACCGGGGTGCCCTTGGTCACCTTGGCGTGCGCGATGACCGAGCCGCCGAAGACGGAGTGCTCGGCGACCAGGTCGGGGGTCACGCCCACGACGTCGGTCAGCACGCCGGAGTCCAGGCGCACCGCCAGGCGGCCCGCGATCTCCTTGCCCTCGCCGGTGGCGGCGACCAGGACGGCGCCGGCGCCGGCGGCGAGCTGCTGGAGCACCTCGACCTTGGGGGCCACCACGTAGCCGGTGAGCTCGGCGTCGGCGGCCACGTAGACCTTGGCCGGGCCGTACTCGGCGATCTTGTCGGCGGCGGCCTCGTAGCCCGGGCCGATCCAGACGGCGGCGGCCTCGCCCAGGCTGCGCGCCAGGGTCAGCAGCTCGAACGACACCTTCTTGACCTCGCCGTCGGCGTGGTCGATGAGGACGAGAATCTCTGCCATGTCCCTATCCCCCTTACACGAACTTCTTGCTGGCGAGGAAGTCGGCGATCTTCGTGCCGCCGTCGCCCTCGTCGGTGACGATCTGGCCCTTGGCGCGGGCCGGGGCGTCGGCGTGGTCGACCACGGCCGAGTAGGCGTTGGCGACGCCGACCTTGTCGGCCTCGATCCCGGCGTCCGCGATGGACAGGGACTCGACCGGCTTCTTCTTCGCCGCCATGATGCCCTTGAAGGACGGGTAGCGCGGCTCGTTGATCTTCTCGACCACGGAGATGACCGCCGGCAGCGAGGCCTCGAGCTTGTCGAAGCCGGTGTCGGTCTGGCGCTGCGCGGAGATCGCGGTGCCGTTGATCTCGACCTTGTTGACCATGGTGACCTGCGGCCAGCCCAGGCGCTCGGCCAGCATGGCGGCCATCACGCCGGTGCGGGCGTCGGTGGACTCCGAGCCGAGGATCACCACGTCCGCGCCGGCGCGGGTGATGAGCTGCTGCAGCGCGTAGGACGTCTGCAGCGCGTCCGAGCCGACGAGCGCGTCGTCGACCAGGTGGACGGCCTTGTCCGCGCCCATCGCCAGAGCCTTGCGGATCGACTCGGTGGCCTTGTCCGGACCCATGGTCAGGACGGTCACCTCACCGCCGTGCGCCTCCTTGATGAGCAGCGCCTCCTCGATGGCGTACTCGCAGAGCTCGTTGATGACGCCGTCCGCCGCAGCGCGGTCGAGGGTGTTGTCATCGGACTTCAACTTACGCGGGCTCTCCGTGTCGGGAACCTGCTTCACGCATACGACGATGTTCATGGCCGCTGGCCGACCTCCCTGCACTCATCTCATCAGGCTGATGCTGGACCACAGCCTGCCAAATAGCCGAAACCGGTTCTGACCCGGGTCCGGGTCAAGCCCCACTCCGAATGTTACTCACGGGTAGCCCCATCCCCGAATCCGGGGGTGCGCCACCTGCGCTGTTCGATACCCGAAGTGATGCGGATCACCCGCCGAAGCGGTCGATCCAGCCCTTCACCGTGCTGCGCGCGTCGTCCAGCCAGTCCGCGAATCCGCCCAGCACACCCGGGTCGGGGTCCTGGTCGAGGACGAGGAGCAGCAGGACCGCCACGCCCGCGCCCAGGCACAGTACCGCGATCATCGCAGCTTCCTGCCGCGGCAGGAAAGCGCCCCAGATCCGGGCGGTCTGCCGCCGCGGCGCGGTGCCGCCCGGACCGAAGATCTGCAGGACGACCGCCAGCAGCGAGCCGAAGGCGAGCGCGCGCGCCGCCGGGGTGCCGCCGCCGACGAGCGCCAGCGTCAGCACCAGGCCCGCGCCCAGGCTGATCGGGACGACCATCGCGGAGGTCATCAGCGCGCCCGGCAGCTGCAGCGGGGAGCGCAGCAGCGTGCCCACGAAGTCGCTCGCCCGCTCGCCGCGCCGCACCCGGCGCGACTCCAGGCCGCGGGCCGCCTTGTCCCCCGCGCGCAGCACGAGCACCGTGACGAGCACGACGCACAGCCCGGCGACCGGCACGGCCCAGGTGATGCCCAGCGCGGCGGCCAGCAGCAGGAGGCTCAGCACCTTGTACAGGCCGTACGGCTTGGGCCGGTCGTCGGCGCGGGTGGCGTGGCCGTCGTCGCGGCGCTCGTCGGCCGGAGGCCCGCCCCGCGCGTCCTGCGGCCGGTGCGGCTGCGGGTGGTGCGGCCCGGGGTGGTGCGGCTGCGGGTGGTGCGGCCCGGACCACGGCAGCGGCCCGGCCGGCCGCCGCCCGTCGTCCATCGTCGGGACGTCCGCGGGCGCGCTGGCGTACAGGGCGCCCGAGGGCCCGTACGGCGAGCGCCGGGGCGGGTCGTTCACCGTGGCGTGGGGCTGGGACCCGGTGCCCCGGTCCGGCTGGTAGAGGTCCTGGTAGGGGTCCGGCGGCGGGGCCACCGGGGGGAGCATCCCCATGAAGTCGCTCGGCTGCGGCAGCGGCGTGCGGCCCGAGGCCCCCGGCAGGCCGCGCATCTCCCGCACCTCCGGCGGCGGGCCGACCGGGGAGACGGGCGGGAAGGCGCGCGTGGGCGGGTCGTCGGCGATGGTGCCGTGGTCGATCACGGTCATCTCGAGGTCGAGCCGTCCGCACAGGTGCGCCAGGTCGCGGGCGGTGGGCCGCTCGGCCGGGTGCTGGGCCATCGCGGCCCGCAGCACGGGCAGCAGCGGCGCGGGCACGCCCGACAGGTCGGGCTGCCCCTGGAGGATCTTGGAGAAGATCTGCTCGAAGGTGCCGCCGCCGAAGGGCGGCCGGCCGGTCGCGGCGTAGATGACGGTGCCCGCCCAGGCGTGCACGTCGGCGGGGGCGCGGAAGTCCTCGCCGCCGAGGATCTCCGGCGACAGGTAGCCGGGGGTGCCGATGACCATGCCCGCCGAGGTCAGCCGGGTGGCGTCCACCGACTGGGCGATGCCGAAGTCGATGAGGACCGGGTCGCCGTTCTCGGCGAACATGACGTTGCCGGGCTTGAGGTCGCGGTGCACGATGCCCGCGGCGTGGATCGCCGCCAGGGCCTCGGCCAGCCCCTCGGCCAGCCGCTTGAGCGCGCCGCCGTCCAGCGGGCCCTGCTCGGTGACCTGCTTCTCCAGGGTCGCGCCCGGCACGTACTGGGTGACGATGTAGGGCGGGTCCGCGGTGACGTCGGCGTCGACGATCTGGGCGACGAAGGGGCTGCGCACCCGGCGCATGGTGTCGACCTCGCGGGCCAGCCGCCGCAGGGCGATGGCGTCGCCGGTGCCCCCGCGCAGCAGCTTGACAGCCACGGACCGCCCCACCGGGTCGATGCCGCGGCGCACGACGCCCATGCCGCCCTCGCCGAGCACCTCGGCGAGCCGGTACGGGCCGATGCTCTCCCCGGACGTGGCACTACCCCAATCCTGATATTTCGTCGTCGCCAACCCTACCCCCGAACCGTGTGCGGGGCGTGGCGCAGACCACGGCCCCGGGTCCCGTCTCAGGTAAGACGGGAAACCGGGGCCGTTGGTTTCAACGTGAGCGAATTATCACGAACGAGGGTGTCCGCGGACTCAGGCGCGGGCGGCGATCCGGGCGCGGCGCGCCTCGCGGCGCTCCTCGAACCTGCGCGCGGCGGCGTCGAGGTTGGCCAGGAACTCCGACAGCTCGGTGCGGGCCTTCTCGCCCTCGCCGTCCAGGCCCTCCATCTCGAAGACCTTCCACTTGCGCAGCACCGGCATGAGCACGTCGTCGTGGTGCAGGCGCAGGTCGTAGATGCCGGCGTTGGCGATGGCCACGGACTTGCGCAGGAAGCCGTCGATCGTGTAGCCGGGCATCTGGAAGCCCTTGACCACCTCGAGGACCGCCTTCATGGCCTCGTTCGGGACGACCTCGAAGGCGGCGCCGATGAGGTTCCGGTAGAAGATCATGTGCAGGTTCTCGTCGGCGGCCACGCGCTGCATCATCTGCTCGCAGAGCGCGTCGCCGGAGGCCTTGCCGGTGTTGCGGTGCGAGACCCGGGTCGCCAGCTCCTGGAAGGAGACGTAGGCCAGGCCGTGCAGCATCTTGTCGCCGTGGTCGGGCTCGTAGCCGATCTCCATGTGCTGCATGCGCGCGCGCTCCAGCAGCACCGGGTCGATGGCCCGGGTGACGGTGAGGAAGTCGCGGATGACGATGCCGTGGCGGTTCTCCTCGGCGGTCCAGCGGTGCACCCACTGGCCCCAGGCGCCCTCCTTGCCCATGATCCGGGCGATGGCGGCGTGGTAGCCGGGCAGGTTGTCCTCGGTCAGCAGGTTGACCAGCAGCGCCTCACGGGACTCCGGGGAGACCTTGGAGTCCTCGGGGCTCCAGTCCTCGCCGCCGAGGAACGCGAAGTCGCGGCCCTGGCTCCAGGGGACGTACTCGTGGGGGAACCACTCCTTGGCCATCGACAGATGCCGGTTGAGTTCCTTCTCGACGACACCGTCGAGTTCGTGTAGCACCTTGATGTCAATAGCTTCCGGCATACCAGGACCTTTCCGGATTCATGGGATCGGCGCGGCCGAGGGGATTCCTGCGGGGGACACCACGGCGCGTCCCCTGTGACGCCATGACCCATGCTAGGCGCGGACGCCAAGCACAGATATGCGCAAGTGCTACAAGTGATCCGATCAGGCTTTGGGGAGAGCGCACAAGAAGTGGACCGCCTCTTCATGCATCGGTGCCGCCGTGGGTCCGGACGGCCCTGTCCCACACCGCGGACGAGACGGTGCGCAGGACTCCCCTTGGCGCGAGCTTCATCGCGGGCAGCAGAACCTTGTACTGGGCGCCGGGGACGCACAGGGCGTGTCCCCGCCGGACGGCCTCCAGACCGGCCCGCGCCACGGCGTCGCGGGCCAGCCACATGAGGTTCGCCGGCCGGTCGTCCTCGGTACGGGTGAAACCGGGGCACAACGCCGTGACGTGCACGCCGGCGGGCTTCAGCTCGGCGTGCAGGCTCTCGGTGAAGGACAGGACGAACGCCTTGGTCGCCCCGTAGACGGCGCTTCCGGGAGAAGGGGCGTAGGCCGCCACGGACGCGACGTTCAGCACCCCGCCCCTCCCCCGCTCGACCATCGACGGCACCGCCGCGTGCGTCAGCCGCATCAGCGCCGTGGTGTTGAGGGCCACCTCCTTGGCCTGGTCGGCGTAGGAGAGCTCGTGGAAGGCGCCGAAGGCCCCGTACCCGGCGTTGTTGACCAGCAGGTCCGTCCCGGCGGCCCGTTCGGCCGCGCGCTCCAGGCCCTCCGGCGCGGTGAGGTCGGCCGCCAGCGCCTCCGCCCGCACCCCGAACCGTCCGGACAGCTCCCCGGCGAGCTTCTCCAGCAGGTCCCCGCGCCGCGCGACCAGCACGAGGTCCGTCCCCCGCGCCGCCAGGGTCCGCGCGATGCTCTCGCCGATCCCGCTGGACGCGCCCGTCACCACCGCTTCACGCCACATGGCCCTGCACCTTAGGCGGAAAAGGAGCGGCCGGGGAGTGTCGGACGCTGCTGGTAGCTTCGGGGGATGCTTGTCGCCCACGCCACCTGGCACGGGGGCGCGCTGTGTCTGTGGGCCGAGCACGACGGGCCGCGTCCGGTCGGCGGGGACGGCGTCCATCCGTTCGCCACGCGGGACTTCGCCGGGACGTCGTACGAGCCGCTGCTGCGCGGCGCCGCCCGGGTCGCCCTGGAGCTGCTGCTGCCCGGCACCGGGGAGCGCCCGCTGCCTTCGGGCGAGCTGGGGCCCGAGCCCTTCGACGGCGTGCCGGTGCTCGCGCCGTGGCGGGTGCCGGCGCTGGTGCTGGAGCCGTTCCAGGCGATGGAGCTGCTGCGCACGGCCGAGGACCGCGCGGACGTGGTGCCCGGCACGGACCTGCGCTTCCTCGGGCTGGCGCCCGCCGACGCCGGGGCGCTGGCCGCCGCCGGGCGGGTGCTGCCCGCGCTGCGCGAGGAGGACGGCGACCTGCTCGCCCGCTGGCGCCCGGTGCTCGACCCCACCCGGTTCGCCCGGCTCGCCGGGGCGATGCCGCCCGCCTGCCGTGCCGTCGCGCCCGGCCGGCCCCCCGCCGAGGTGCTCGCCGCGGCGCTGGACGCGCTCACCGACACCGTGGTGCGGGGCGCGGTGCCCCACCCGCTGCTGCCGCCGCGCACCGGGAGGACGCCCGAGCACGTCTCCCTCGCCGAGCGCTGGCTGACGGCCCTCACCGGCCCGGACCCCCGGGTCCCCCGCGAGCCCGGCGACGACCCGGCGGAGCTGCGCGCCGAACTCGACGCCTGGCACCGCGCCGCCCGACCCTCCCACGGCCCGCTGCGCCTCACCTTCCGCCTCGTCGAGCCCAAGGCCCCCGAACCCGAACCCGGCGAGACCGTCCTCCCGCCGGTCCCGGGACTCCGGCACGCTTCGGAGCCCGCACCGCGCCCGGAGGCTCCGACGGCTCCCGCTGCCTCGGCGGATCCGCCGGACCCCGCGGCACCGGCGGATCCCTGGGCCGTCGAGGTCCCGGCGGAGCCTCCGGCGAGGTCGTTCGCGGAGTCGCCGTGGCGGGTGGAGTTCCTGCTGCAGGGGACCGATGACCCGAGCCTGCTGGTGCCCGCCGCGCGGATCTGGAGCGGTGACGCGCTGCTGGAGGGGGCGGAGGAGACGCTGCTGGGCGGGCTCGGGCGGGCGCTGCGGCTCTTTCCCGAGCTGAACCGGGCGCTGGACACCGCCGTTCCGGCCGAGCTCGTCCTGGACACCGCGGGGGCGTTCCGGTTCCTGCGGACGGCGGCGCCGCTGCTGGCGGCCGCCGGGTTCGGAGTGCTGCTGCCGACATGGGCGGGCAGGTCCCGGCTCGGGCTGAAGCTGCGGACCGCCGAGGCGGACGGCGAGCAGGAGGGCGGCGCGGCCAAGGGCTCGGGTTTCGGGCTGGGCGACCTGGTGGAGTTCCGCTGGGAGCTGGCCGTCGGCGAGGAGTCCCTCGACGAGGACGACCTGGCCGAGCTGGCGCGGCTCAAGGCGCCGCTGGTCCGGTTGCGCGGCCGGTGGGTGGAGCTCGACGAGGAGCAGCTGGAGTCCGCGCTGGAGTTCCTGCGCTCGGGCCGGGCCGGGACGATGACCGCGGGCCAGGCGGTCCGCGCCGTCGTCCACGCGGGCGAGCGGACGCTGCCGCTGGTCGCGGTGGAGGCGAAGGGGCCCCTGGGCGACCTGCTGTCGGGCGAGGCCGACCGCCGCCTCGCCCCCGTGGCCGCCCCCGCCGGCATCGAGGCGGTCCTGCGCCCGTACCAGGAGCGCGGCCTGGCCTGGCTGTCCTTCATGGAGGGCCTCGGCCTGGGCGCGCTCCTGGCCGACGACATGGGCCTCGGCAAGACCCTGACCGTCCTGTCCCACCTCGTCCACGCCGGCGCGGGCGCGCACGATGCGGCCGGTGCGGCCGGGCCGACGCTGGCCGTCGTGCCGATGTCCCTGGTGGGCAACTGGCAGCGGGAGGCGGCGCGGTTCGCGCCCAAGCTGCGGCTGTACGTCCACCACGGGGCCAAGCGCCACAAGGAGGAGGACCTCGTCCGGGCGGCGGGCGCGGCCGACCTCGTGCTCACCACCTACGGGACGGCCGCGCGGGACGCGGGCCAGCTGGCCCAGGTGGCGTGGGCGCGGATCGTCTGCGACGAGGCGCAGGCGCTGAAGAACAGCGGGACGCGGCAGGCCAGGGCCGTGCGGTCCATCCCGGCGCGCAGCCGCATCGCGCTGACGGGGACGCCGGTGGAGAACCACCTCACCGAGCTGTGGTCGATCATGGAGTTCGCCAATCCGGGGCTGCTGGGGCCGCGCGAGTCCTTCCGCGAGCGCTTCGCCGTGCCGATCGAGAACGAGGGGGACGAGCGGGCGGCGGCCGCGCTCAAGCGCGCCACGCAGCCGTTCATCCTGCGCAGGCTCAAGACCGACCGCAGCATCATCACCGACCTGCCCGAGAAGCAGGAGATGAAGGTCTACTGCAACCTCACCGTGGAGCAGGCGTCGCTGTACCAGGCGACGGTCGAGGACATGCTGGAGGAGATCGCCGAGGCCGACGCCCGGCAGCGGCGCGGGCTCGTCCTGGCGGCCATGGCGAAGCTGAAGCAGGTCTGCGACCACCCGGCGCTGCTGCTGAAGGACGGCTCGCGCCTGCAGGGCCGCTCGGGCAAGCTCGAGGAGCTGGAGCGGTTGTGCGCCGAGATCCTCGACCGGGGCGAGAAGGTGCTGGTCTTCACCCAGTACGCCTCCTTCGGCTCGATGCTCCAGCCGTACCTGGCCGCCCGCCTCGGCTGCGCTTCTCCGGGGGACGACCCCCGGGCCCCCGAAGGGCGGTCCGGCCGATCCTCGCTTCGCTCCGGTCGTCCGGACCGTGCTCTGCTGGGGGACGACCCCCAGACCCCCGAAGGGCGGTCCGGCCGATCCTCGCTTCGCTCCGGTCGTCCGGACCGGAGCGTCCTGTGGCTGCACGGCGGCACCTCCAAGGAGCAGCGGGACGAGCTCGTGCAGCGGTTCCAGAACGAGGGGACGCCGTCGGTGTTCCTGCTGTCGCTGAAGGCCGCGGGCACCGGGCTGACGCTGACCGCCGCCAACCACGTCGTGCACTTCGACCGCTGGTGGAACCCCGCGGTGGAGGACCAGGCCACCGACCGGGCGTTCCGCATCGGGCAGACCCGCGACGTGCAGGTCCGCAAGTTCGTCTGCGTCGGCACCATGGAGGAGCGGGTGGACGAGATGATCGAGCGCAAGAAGGCGCTCGCGGAGTCGATCGTCGGCACCGGCGAGGAGTGGCTGACCGGCCTGTCGGTGGCCGAGCTGCGCGACGTGCTGCGCCTGTCGCCGGACGCGGTGAGCGCCTGATGGACGGCGACTACTTCGCGGCGGCCAAGCCCCTGCGGGTGCGGGGCGGGCCCGGCTCGCCTCTGCTGCGCGAGCCCGCGGGCCGGTGGACGCACCGGTTCGTCGGGGCGCTGGAGTCCTTCCTCGACGTCGAGCGGCTGCGCCGGGGCCGCGCGGCCGCCGAACGCGGCCAGGTGCTGCGGCTGGACGTCCGCCCCTACGAGGTGACCGCCTACGTCTCGAACGCCGGCGGCGCCGACGAGCCGTACGAGGTGACGCTGAGCCTCACCGCGATCGACGGCTGGGAGGAGATCGAGGGCGAGCTGGCGCGCCGCGCGGTGTTCCGGGCCCGGCTGCTCGCCGGGGAGGTGCCCCCCGACGTCGAGCGCGTCTTCGGCGACTGCGGGGTGGGCCTGTTCCCCGAGGCCGCCGAGGAGCTGCACCTGATGTGCGGCTGCGCCGACTGGGTCGACCCGTGCGTCCACACCGCGGCCGCCCTGCACTTCCTGGCCCGCGCGTTCGACGACGACCCGTTCCTCGTCCTGGCCTGGAACGGGCGCACCCGCGACGAGCTGCTCACCGCGCTGCGCCGCCGCCCCGTGGAGACCGAACTCCCCCCGGTGGTGGAGAGCCCGCTGCAGGCCGAGGGCTTCTGGACGCCCCCGGACGGGCTCGCCGCGCTGAAGGACCGGACGGCGCGGCCGCCCGCCCCGCCCGGCCTCCTCCTGCGCCTGCTCGACCCGCCCGCCGTGAAGATCCGGCGCCGCCCCCTGGTCGACGTGCTGGAGCCCGCCTACCGCGCCCTCGCCGAACACGGCGAACCCCCGGAATGAATTCTTCGAGAGGCACGCAACGTTCGAGGCGGTCCGGCGGGTAGTCGTCGGCGGAGCCCGGCCGCCACCCCCGGAGCCGGGCTCGGAACGAGGGAGGCCGGCCGATGGCGAAGCCACCGGAACCCGCGGGCGGGAGCGATCGCCCCGAGTTCGGGACGTACGTGACGGAGCGGTCGCCGCGGCTGCTGCGCACCGCGTTCCTGCTGTGCCGCGACTGGGGCACCGCCGAGGACCTGGTGCAGACCGCGCTGACCAAGGCGTGGCTGGCCTGGCCGAGAGTGGGCGACGACCCGGACCCGTACGTGTACCGGATCCTGGTCAACACCCACCACTCCTGGTGGCGGCGGCGCTGGCGGGGCGAGGTGCCCACCGGCGAGCCGCCCGAGCTCCCGCTTCCCGAAGGCCAGGGGATCGAGGACAGGGATGTGCTGTGGAAGGCCCTCGGCGGGCTCGGCCGGCGCGAGCGCGCCGCGATCGTACTCCGGTATTTCTGCGACCTGGAACATGCCGTGATCGCCCGGATCCTCGGCTGCTCCCCGGTCACCGTGCGCAGCCAGATCAGCAGGGCGCTGGCCAAGCTCCGCGTCGACCCGGCCCTGCGCGACTCCTTCCCGGCCCCGGCCGCGTTCCAGGAACAGGGGGTATGACCATGCCCTTCACCGAAAAGGACCTGCGGGCCATGCTCGAAGACAACAGCTCCACCCCGCCCCCCACCGGCGACCTCGCCGCCAGCGACCAGGCCCGCGCCCGCCGCGTGCGCCGCCGCCG
>NZ_BAAAHH010000041.1:0-59334 GCF_039525175.1 Actinocorallia libanotica | reverse complement strand
CTCCGGCCGCCTGGTAGGGCTGCTGCGGCACGGCCATGTCGGGGGCCGGGGCGGGCGGCGGCGCGTGTTCGCCGTTCGGCTGCAGCGCCGGTTGCGGGAGGGTGTCGCGCAGGTGGTCGGCGGCACGCTGGGCCGGGGTGTCGGCGGGGCGCTGCTGCTGCGGCGGCTGGGCGGCCTGCGCGGCCTCCTGCGCCTTGCTGGCCGCGGCCCCGGCCAGCACCTGGCGCTCCTGGACGGGCGGCTCGGTGGCGAGGTCGACGACGTCGGCGACCACGCAGGTGATGTTGTCGGGGCCGCCGCCGCGGTTGGCCAGGTCGATCAGCTGCCGGATGGCGGCCTCGGGCGTCTCCTGGGCGGTGAGCACCTGGTGGATCGTCTCGGCGCTGACCACGCCGCTCAGGCCGTCGGAGCACAGCAGGTAGCGGTCGCCGATCTGGGCCTCGCGAAGGGAGAGGTCGGGCTCGACCTCGTTGCGGCCGTCCAGGGCGCGCAGCAGCAGGGAGCGCTGCGGGTGGGTGGCCGCGTCGTCCAGGCTGATCCTGCCCTCGTCGACCAGCGACTGCACCAGGGTGTGGTCGTGGGTGATCTGGAACAGCTCGCCGTTGCGCAGCAGGTAGGCGCGGGAGTCGCCGATGTGGGCGAGCGCGACCTGGCTGCCCGACCAGAGCATGGCGGTCAGGGTGGTGCCCATGCCCTGCAGGGACGGGTCGCCCTCCACCATGTGGTGCAGCTTGTCGTTGGCGGCCTTGACCGAGTGCTCCAGCGCGACCAGGAGCTGGTCGGCGGGCACCTCGGTGTCCAGCTTGCGCAGGGTCTCGATCGCCGCGGCGCTGGCGATCTCGCCGCCGACGTGGCCGCCCATGCCGTCGGCGACGGCCAGCAGCCGGGCCCCGGCGTAGCCGGAGTCCTCGTTGCCCTCGCGGAGCATGCCCACGTCGGAGCGGGCGGCGTAGCGGATGCCGATACGTGGAGTGTTCATTTGCGCAACTCGATTACGGTCTTGCCGATACGCACCGGGACGCCGACAGGGAGTTGGACGGGCCGGGCCGGGACCACCTTCGAACGGCCCAGGTAGGTGCCGTTCGTGGAGTTCAGGTCCTCGAGGATCCAGCCGGCGTCCTGCCGGAGGATCCGGGCGTGCCGGCTCGAGGCGTAGTCGTCGGAGACCACCAGGGTGGAGTCGGGGGCGCGGCCGATGGTGATCGGCCCGGAGGCGGCCAGATCGATGCGGGTACCGGTCAGCGGCCCTTCGGTGACGACCAGGAAGGAGGGTTCGTTCGACGGCTGCGGCTGTTGCTGCTGCGACTGCTGCCGTGGCTGAGGGGGCGCCTCCGGCTGGCGCTGCTGCTGCCTGGCCCGGTCCTGGGCCGTCTGCCGGGGCTGTCTGGGAGGTCGGCTGGCTGCCCGTTCGGCGGCCCGGGAGCCGAAGAGGTCGGCTCGGATCACACCCACCGCGGCGATGACGAAGAGCCACAGCACCACGAGGAACGCGATCTTGATGAGCGTCAAGGTGATCATCGAGGGGTGTTACTCCCGGTCGCGGCGGAACACGAGGTTGGTCCGGCCGATCGTGATCCGGGTGCCGTCGATGAGGGAGACTCGTCGGATCGGCTGACCGTTCACGAAACTGCCGTTGGTAGACCCTAGATCCACGAGCACGATTTCGGGACCTTCTACACGGATCTCTGCGTGATGGCGTGACACTCCGGGATCCACCAACCGCAGATCGCAGTCGGTGCCCCGGCCCAGGAGCGTCACCGGAGTGGTGATGTCATAGGACTGGTGGGCCCCGTCGCCCGTGGTGACGTCGAGCCGGGGGCGTCCGGGGAAGGCGCTGCCCCGGCCCTGCGGCTGGTCGGTCGCCGGCCGGCGGATCTCGTTGTTCTCGATGGTCGAGCCCCGCACGACGCCCGAGCGTATGCGGAACATGCCGGTGCTCAGGTCGCCCGCGGGCTCGAACCGCACCCGTACCGGCCCCACGAACGAGAAGCCCTGCTCCTTGGCGTACTCCCGCGCCAGATTGGCCAGTTCCTGACTCAGGCTGTCGGCGTACACCTCCAGCCGCTGGCCGTCCGGCTGCGAGATCTCGACGACGAAGTCGTTCGGCACCAGGGTCCGGCCCTGCGCCACGATCGCGGCGCGCTCGTCCATCTCCCGTTGCACCGCACTGGCCACCTCGACCGGCTGCAACTCGGACTTGAACGCCCGCGCGAAGGCACCCTCGACCATGCCCTCAAGCCGACGTTCGAAGCGCTGTAGGACGCCCACCGGGCACCTCCTCTCCCTGCTAGTCAGACGATCGTATCCGGGGGAAGGTTCAGGACCCGCCGTCGTTCGCAAACCACCCCCGGAGACGTGCTAATCTTTTGAAGCGCCGCCGGAAACGGCCAAAAGCAAGGGCGAGTGGCGGAACGGCAGACGCGCACGGTTCAGGTCCGTGTGCCCGAAAGGGTGTGAGGGTTCAAATCCCTCCTCGCCCACCCTGGGGTGCCGACGAAAGTCGGGCCCACCGCGTGGCGGAACGGCCCCGACGCGAAAGCGTCGGGCCCGTTCGGCTTTTCTGCGATCTTTCGTGGCCGTGTCCGGCGACTGTTTTCCCGGTGGGGCTCGGTTCAGGGGCGGGTCTTGTCTGTTATGCCTTGTTTGTGCCGTGGTTGTGGGCGTGCTGAAGCCCGGAGGCCGTGGGTGGGCGTCCGGGCGGTCGAGGGTGTTGTGGTCAGGTGGCGGGGCTGGTTTCGATGTAGCCCTTGGGTGTCCACTCGCTGAGGTTGCGGGTTCGTCGGCGGGGTGTGCGGCGGCGTGGTTTGCCGGTGGGGCCGGGGAGGCTGTCGGCCCACATGGTGATCTTTCTGGTGTTGGCGTGTGCGAGCTGGAAGGCCAGCAGGAGGCTTTGGGCGGCGATGCCGCGGACGCGGCGCCCTTGGGCGCGTTCGATGGCTTCTCTGGCGTCGTCTTTGGCGTAGCCGTTCATGCCTTCGGTGGCGTTGCGCAAGGTGGCGTAGGCGTGTTGCCATTCGGGGCTGCCGTAGGTGAGGGGCTGCCACTGCTTGGCGCCGTGTTTGGGGGCCACGGTGATGGCGGTCTGTTCGCAGATCAGGGGCGGTTTGACGGGGCTGGGAGGTATGGCGACGAGGGGCAGTCGGGGGTTTTTGCCCATGCTGGTGGGTTTGAGGGGGCATTGGAGGCGGCCTGCGGTGGCTGGGCACATGTAGCGGTGGTGGCCGTCTGAGGGTTTGGCGCGGCCTTTGGGCGCGAGCTGGTAGGGGGTGCGGGCGTCGGCGCGGGCGCGCCAGGTGGCCTGGTCGATCTTCGCGGGGTCGTTCTTGCGGCGGTACAGGTCTTGGGTCGCGGAGATCAGTTGAGGGGGCGTGTGCGGGCAGTACCAGGAGCCTTCGACCTGGAGGGCTCCGTAGACCTGGCTCTGGACGCCGAATTGTTTTACGGAGTAGTTGTAGACAGGGCTGAATCCCAGGCTGCGCAGCGGGAGCTGGTAATGCTCGGGAAGGGAGTTGTTGTAGGAGTTGTCGGCGGCCACGTAGCCGGTGGGGTATCCGCGGCGGACGATGTCGGCAAGGACGGCGGTCCCGTTGGCGCCGGGGCTGTGGCCTGGCCGTGCGAGCTTCATCCCCAGGATCAGGGCGGGGAGCGGGGGCGCGCCGGGTGGATGTGCTGCGGAGGGTGTGATGGCGTGGGTGACGGCGAGGGCCGCGTCGTAGCCGTAGAGGTACTTGGGTTTGCGGGAGCGGTTGCTGTTCTCTTCCGGGAGAGGGGTTGCGGGGTTGGGGTGGTCGGGGTCGGCGTGGTCGCCGTGGCGGACGTACCAGCCGGCGTCGGGGTCGGTCGACAGGTAGGGGCCTTTGCTGCGGATGCCGCGGGAGGGGGTGGCGATGACGGTGGCGTCCAGGCCGAGGGAGCCGTCCGCGGCCTCCAGCAGCGGGCGGACGGGTTGCAGTGAGGCTTCCAGGACCTGGTTGCAGGCGAAGGTCAGCAGTTCATCTCGGGCGGTCAGGGCCTTGTGGTCGGCGTTCTTCTCGATGCGGGCGGCTTCGGTTTTGAGCAGGCGCCTGTTCTTGGGCAGGGGTGAGGGGTCCAGGTGCCGCAGCAGGTCGTGGAAGATCCTGCGGACCACGGAGTAGGCGGCTTCGAATCCATCGAGGTCATCGGGTTTGTCGCGGAGTTTGAACCGGCGTCGCCACTGCTCGCCGATCCGCCAGTAGAGGATGTCGGTGACGTGGTTGAGGTGCAGGTGGCCGCCGCCGCTCTGGCGGCAGGCCAACTGGAGACCGACCAGGAGGCCTTCGACGGTGCAGGTGCGGGGCCGTCCGGTCTTGCGGGCCAGGAGCGGTTCGAAGGTTTCCAGCAGGCCGCTGGCGGCGACGAAGTCGACGGCCCGCTGGACTTCCCCATCGGAGATCTGGGTGCGTTCCTCCCGCAGGCTGAGCCAGCCGTGGCCTTTACCGCCCGGGTAGGTCTTGGCGACGGCCTCTTCGCGAAGGTCGGGCTCGTGCAGCGGGGCGGTCATTCCTGTCCTCGCAGCAGTGTCGCGGCGACCTCCGGGCCGACGTTGTGCACGTGGGTCAGGATGCGGCTGAGGCCGTGCAGGGTCTGCAGGCCCGCGGCGGCGACGATGACCGGTAGCGGCAGTCCTGCGTTGATCAAGGCGACCAGCCAGGTCGCCCGCAGTCGTGTGGTCTTGAGCGCCGGGGTGTCGGGGGCGGGATGGGCGCGGGAGACGAAGTTGGTGACGAGGTTGCCGCCTCGGTTCGCCACCTGTGGCCGCAGCAGGTACCGCTCGGGCTCGACGCGGGCGGCCTCTGCGGCCAGGATGCGCTCCCAAGGACGGCGGCAGACCACCATCCGGGCGCGTCTGCCCCGCACCGCCACGACCACCCCGTCGGTTGCGCGGACGTCGCGGGCCCGTAGCGGAAGGACGTCGCGGGAGTCCAGCCCACATCCCAGCCCGAGCGCCATCAACACCCTCAGCCCGCACCGAAGCTCCTCGGTGGGCTGCCCGGCCGCCCACGCCCACAATGCGGCCTGCTCGGCCCGGCTGTAGGGCCGCGAGGCCGCCGATCCCGACAACCGCGCGGGCGTACCGGTCGCGCAGTCTCCTCCCAGTACCGCTTCGCGCAGCCGCAGCAGTTTGGAGCGGTAGTTCGCCCGTGTGGCCTCCCCCAGGTGCGCGCATCCCACCAGCACGAACCGCTCGATGTACTCACGCGACAGCCAGGAGGCGGCCTCCAGCGGATAGCCCTCGGCGTCGGCGAACAGCGCCAGCTTGGCCATCACCCCCATCAGCTCGTCCTCCGCGTAAGGCACGGCCGGTGCCGCCAGCGCCACGGTCGCCCGCACCTGCCCCGCCACCCGCGGCCATCCCGGAGGGTCGCCCGCCGGAGCGTAGGTCTCGATCGCCGCCCCGCTCTTGTCCGCCATGTCCGCTCGCAGTCGGTGTGCCAGGAGGGAAGATCTTCCCCTCAAGATCACAACTGCCCGGATTGCGGGGGGTGCTACCCCATTCGCACCCCGTTTTTCGGTTTCGTCTGGGCTTTGTCGTCCACAATGTGGGTCGTGGCCGGTGACGAATCTCGTGCGAGAAGGCCCCGTGACTACGTGCTCGAGGGCGATTGGCCGCAGGCCGCCCTCGCTGACCATCACGGCGCGCGCGTGGCCCAGCAGCTGGCGGCCCGTCTGGCCGAGGCGATGGGCCGGCAGGCGGTGAGCGCCAAGCGGCTGGGCGCCCTCAGCGGTGTGAACCGGCAGACGATCGCCAACGTCCTGGCCGGAGCGGTGTGGCCCGACCTGATCACGATCGCGAACCTGGAGTTGGCGCTGCAGCGGCGGCTGTGGCCGGAGTTCCCGGAAAGAGCCCTGCTCGAAGGCAGCAGCCTCGAAGACGGCAGCGGATCGCATGGGTAGGTGTTCCTCATCTTCCGGGCACGCCGGAGGTCGAGCGGGCGCCGCTGCGGGCGTGCGGGCGGACACCGTCAGTCTTTTCCGCGCTGCCGGGCGGCCGGTGGTCTGAATCGCTGTGCGGAGCCGGTCACCATCAGAGCGTCCCGGTGCGCTCCTCGAGACGGCGCACGTCGGGCAGGTGCGAGGCCGGGGGCTGTGGTGCCGGGCCGCGCAGCAGCAGCGCGGCCCGGCCGGGATCGGCTTCGGGCAGGTAGGGAAGCACCCGGGCCAGGGTCTTGAGGGCCAGCTCACCGGAGCCGCACTGCGCGGCGATCGAAGTGAACGGCGTACGCGCCAGGAGCAGATCGGTGAACCAGGTGGCGTGCAGCCGGCTCACCAGGAGAGGCGGGGCATCGGTGTGCTCGCAGCGGCGGACCAGTTCGGAGACCAGAGCGCTCGTCCGCCTGGCCCGCCCTGGTTGGAACAGGTATTCCTGCGGGCGCATCCCGGTGATCTCGGCGCGCAGGACGTCCTCCCAGCCGTGCAGGCACACCGCGGGCGCACTGCCTCCCGGCAGGTCGAGCCGGACGGTCCCGTCCTCGGCCGCAGACCTCACGTCGCAGACCCGCAGGTCGACAATTCTCCGCGTCGGCAGTCCGCACCCGTATCCCAGGCACAGCAGCATCCGGTGCCCCCGCTTCAGTTGCTCGGTGCGTTGGCCGGTCGCGCACCACCACAACGCCGTCAGCTCGACCGCCGTGTAGGGGCGCCACCTGCTCGAAGCCCACAGACCTGCCTGGCCGCTGCTGCCGTACACGATGCGGGCCAGCCGTTCCAGCTCCCTGCGGAACTGTTCGCGGGTGCTGCGCCTGAGGCCACCGCACCCGCTCTCGCAGAACCGGTCGATCAGCTCTGTGCCCAGCAGCGTCGAGAACCCGACCGGACGGTCGGCGTTGTAGACGAAGGCCGCCAGACGGGCCACCAGCCGCATCAGCTGCCGAGCCCGCTGGGGATCTGGCGGGTCGACGGCGGCGACGATCCGCCGCACCACCTGCGCCGTGGCCGCCCAGGCCGCCGACCACTCCGCTGGCCGGAACCCCTGAATCGCCGCAGCTATCTCCCACCGATAGCCCAAGACGCCGGGCTCGGCGGTGTCCCGGCCGGGTGCTCTCCTGTGCTGACCACGTTCCTCGGAGCCGGGCCGCTTCACAGCCGAGAAATCGGGCGAATGATTCACAAAACCCCTCGTGATATGCCGTAGTGCCCACAAGGCGGACACACTTAGCTCACGGCAGGGCACGAAAAGCGACCACACCGGGACATCGCCCGGTATGGTCGGGGGTGGCCCTGCCGTTCGGTGAAAACCCAGCAGCTATTCGGTGCTGGGGTGACGGTTGCGGTGCCGGCTCGCCGCCGGGTGGCAGCCCAGCGGCGAGCCCCTTTTCACAGGACTCGGGACCATCTCATGGTCTCTGCCGTGAGATGGCCACACGTCTACATGGCCCTCCCCGAAGCGTGGGGCTGCTGGACGTACTGGTACCGCCCGCTCGAGCACGCCGACATCCGCCCCTGCTCGACCAGTTCCTTCAGCACACGGCGCAGCGCGTCCTGGTCCAGGATCGCGAGTTCATCGGCGATCTGGTGGGGCCGGAACTTCCGGTCGGGACTCTCGCGTACGTACGCCAGCACCTGGGACACATCGATGGAGTCGGCCTGAGTGCGGGACCTGCGCGAGGACCTGCCCGGAGCATCGGCTGAAGGCGTTTCCCCACTTGGGTCGGCTTCCTGGTGGGGCCCGCTCTGCGCAGCCCGAGAGGAGGCGGCGAGCGACTGGTAGGCCCCGTCGGCGTTCTTGCGAAGACGCCCGCGCTTTTCCATGTACTTCATCAACGACCGCACCTTGGCGGTCTCATCGTTGCCCTCATCGTTCCAGCCCAGTAGCTCAGCGATCTCCCGGGGACGGAATTCACGATCGGGGTGCCGGTCGACGACCTCCTGGATCTGGTCGCAACGGCTGAGCGGGGCATCTGCAGGCTCCCCGTCCCTATCGGCCGAGGACTGCGCATCGGTCGGCGGGGGATCGGCGGATCCGGTGGAGGAGCCTGCTTCTTGCGCTGCGTTCGCTGTGTCCAAGACCAGCTGGGTCAGAACATCCTTGGACTGTGCCAGGAAGGCCAGTCGGCTCTCGCAGCGCTCCAGGGCGGTCTCCGCATCACTGATAGTGATGCGGAGACCGGCCTGCCGAGCTTGAAGCACTTGGATGTCGCCCTCGACGTGCTCCAGCGCGTCGGTGAACGCCTGACGGGAAGCGCTCACCGAATGCGTGTAATTGACCACAGAGCAGAGCGTAACGTTCCCGGGGTGCCGCTGGGCGGTCATTCGCATCACCGCCTCCACACGGTTGTGGCAGCACTGCCGATCCGGGGCTTACGCAGGCAGTGAAACCCACTGCTACGGCTGCCTCCCAGCCCGGATCCGGATGCAGATATCCCTTGGTAAGACACTTGCAAGAGCGGCTGCAGGGCTGTCCTACACGGCTTCTGCGGGGAAAGCGGGAGCCTCACTCGCATCGATGAGGCCGCTGCAGGCCGCGGCCGCAGGGATGCCATGCCCGCAATCCTTCTGCGGGAGTAGTGGTCCACTGGCGAAGGGCTACCCGGAGGTCTAGCGGTTGCGTTGCCACATGGCAGCCCATCCGCCGAGGGCCAAGGCGAGCGCGCCGATCACCAGTAGCCATCCCCAGCCGATGCCTTCCTCTTGGGAAGGTCGTACCGGCGGAAGCGAACTTGAACTGCCCGGCGATCGGATGCCCGGCAGCGGGTACCCCAGGTAGGCCAGGGCGTAGATGGGGTCCAGTGCTGGAACCCACATAAACCCAGGATCCACAACGAGTAGATCTTGGGTGGTCGATGTACCGGGCAACGGCCCCTTATTCGGTACATCGGGTTACGGGTGCACTCCATGACACCGCTCTTACGGACACCCGAACCGGGGAGTCCGGTTTCGTCTTCTCTGATCTAATTTCAATGGCTTTTGCTGACAATGTGCCCATTTTGGGTTTTTGGCGATGGTCGTGGCGATCGGTGGGAGAGAGTGCTGATCAGAGGCCGGGCCGCTCGGGGAGAGGCAGGGAGGTGGGGTTCGGTGCCGGAGGTACTCGGTTACGCCTGGGGCAGACCGTCATGGTCAGGGCTGCACAGCTCCGACATCGAGGCGTCCAAGGCGTTCTACGGGATGCTGTTCGGCTGGGAGTCCTATGTGCTGAGCAGTGATCTGGTGGGCGACTACACGGTCTTCACCCTGCCGGGTCCGACGGGAGGCGAGGTGAGCGGGATGTCGGCCACGACCGATTCTTCTTCACCCGCGACCTGGCTGCTCTACTTCCAGACCCCCGATTCGCAGGAGTCCTTGCAGCGGGTGCCGGACCTCGGCGGGCGGGTGCTGCTGCCGCCGACCGAGATGGAGGACCTGGGCCTGCTGGGCTTGGCCCAGGACGCAGAGGGAGTGGAGTTCGGCCTGTGGCAACCCTACCGCCACCAGGGAGCCTCGGTGGTCGACGAGCCTGGTGCCTTGTCCTGGGTCGAGTTGGCCAGCCGTGACCTGTCGGCGCCTGTGGCTTCTATGAGGAACTCCTGGGCTGGAGGTCGGTGAGCCGGTCCGAGGACCGCCTGGTGTGGGCCGACCGGGACGGTCCCGTGGCCGACGCGATGGCCATGGGTGATCGGTGGCCGCCGACGGCTGCGCCCCACTGGGTACCGCACTTCACGGTGGACGACTGCGATGAGGCCGCCGCCCGGGCGGTCGAGGTCTGCGCTCAGATCCGCACCGCCCCCGTCGACCGGGACCAGGGCCGGTTCTGCGATCTGATCGACCCGCAAGGCGCCCACCTGGCTCTGCTCTGCCCGCCTCGCGGCAAGGCTTCCCTGCTGAGCTTCCAGAGCCTGCTACGCCCTTTCAAGGGAAAGAACCTGCGCACTCGCCCTCCGCAAGGACCCTCGTAGGGGCTGACCCCCATGGGTTCAACACCTATATGGCCATGCGTCTCTGCTGGCGGGGCCTGTGCGATGGTTCTGTAGGTCGCTTTCATCGGATGAAGGATTCCTTCATCTAGCGTAAGCAGACGTGTCGTGGACAAGAATGGCTATCACATACATCAGAGCCTGCCCAACACGCTGACCAGCGGCTCTGCCGCGACGATGGTCGCGCGGCTTGCGATGTATCCGTTACATCGGACACTCAAGATCCGCTCATTGCGGCTTTTGGGCTTATGCGGGCTGGGCTCCAGGAACGCCGTGGCGGAGAAAGAGCGCCTTTTGGTGACGGGGTCGACGGTGTGCGGGGGCAGGCAGATGCCTCGCCCGGCGGCGGAGGACAGCGTGCGGCTGACCGAGCTGGGATGCACGCCCAGCAGGCGGGCGAGCTGGGCCGCGCACCGCGCGTCGTCGGCCACGAGCTCCAGCTCTATGCCCGGGACGGTCTCGCCGCCGTGTGCGTCTTCCATGTCCGGGTGTGTGCTCGCCCAGGCCCCAAGGGCGCCCTCGAAACTCGCAATGATCGTTGCGGGATTTGAACCCACGGTCTTTCCCGGTTTCCGGGCCCAGGTGACCTTCCTCCTCGATTCCCCGGTGGTCTGGAGGTCTGGGCTGCTGGCGGTGCGGTCGATGGGCGTCGCCGACCTTGTACCTGCATGTCATGTCTCGGGCCCGGCGGCGCTTGACGCCGTGGGAGTCGATCTGGACCGCGAAGGTGTTCGGCCGGTGGGCTCATGGTTCCTCTGGCGGGGCACGGCGGCATGGACGGCTGACGCCGGAGGGCAGCAGGTCAGCGGCCAGTCGTCCCACGCTCGGGGACGGAGGTTCTTCCACCCGTGGTCCTTAGGATTGAGGACATTCCTCCAGCCGGGTTACTGGGGCAGGGCGCTTATTCGAGTCCTGTGGTATTCCTTATCGGCGCTTTGTCTTTTCTCCGGGCGACACGCAGGATGGCGGCCATGAAGATCAGGCCGACGGCGATGCCCAAGGCGTGTTGAATGACTGCGACCATCGTGTATTCGGCGGTCACGAAACCTCCGGGCTGCAGGATCACCATCGGCAGCTTCCAACTGCTCCACGCGAATAGCGAGCCTGAAGCCCCGAAGGCCAGCGTCATGGGGATCCACCGCCGAAGCCGGGCCGGTCGGCAGCGCGTGAGTGTCCAGGTGCTCCAAGCTCCGAGCAGGGCCCACAGTCCCGAACTCGCGTTCAGCAATCGCCCGTTGAGATCCCAGCGGTCGCGATGAGCCGGGTCGAGGCCCAGCGTCCCGCCCAGCGCCCAGTAGGACCAGGCCAGTCCCAGCCCGGAAGCCACCGCCATCGCCATCGTGACCAGGGCCCATGAGCGGGCAGGGCCGTCCCCGACGCGGCCGAGGAAGGCCTTCGGCCATCTCTCCCTCAGGTAGATCGGCAAGGCCACGGCCAGCCCCACGGCCATACCGGCGAAGCCGATGGTGAGGAAGACCGTCTCCCCTCGCGGAGCCGAGGCGGAGTCCTCACCGCCACCCAGATCGACCCCGAGTGCGCCGAGGACGCCTTTGATCACCGAGTAGGGAAGCATCGGGACCAGGAAGCCCGCACCCACCCAGGAAAAGAAGATCACCGGCATGGCCGGCAGCCGACGGCCCCATCGCTGTGCCAGCGCCAGCCCCAGTGCGATCCCGGTCATCGCCATCACCACGGTGACGATGTTCAGTAGCACCCAGTCGGCGGTGCCGTAGTCGTCCGGACCGTGCCCGAGCAGCGCCGCAGCGACCCAGATGAGCTTGACCGCCAGGTAGAGCGACATGCTGAGGGCCGCGGCATAGCCCGCGAGCCTGCGCACCGCGCTCCATCGCGCGCGCGCACTCATCTCGGCAGGAAACTCACCAGAACCTTGTGTCACCTGAACCTGCCTTCCAAGTGTGTTGATCTAGACGCGTTCGAGTCTTGCGGGGCGTCGACCGGGCGAGATCCCCCCACGGTGTGGAACGCCGGCGCTTTCTCCCCCGTACGGGGGAGAAGGATCGCCCTTTGGGCCGCCTGACTTCGGAGCCCTGGTCATGTCGCGGTTCTGCCGCCATGAGCCGATGCTCGACCGATCCGGTTCGTTCGTTCGGCCGTTCTGTCCGTGGACTCCCACCTGGTCCTGCCGGGCGTCCTGGAGTTCGAACGAGTCGTCCTCTGCTGGACTCAGTGGTCACTGGCCGTCCTTGCAACCAGCGCGGCCAGGCCGTCGCGGCAGGAGGGGTAGCGGGGCGTCCAGCCCAGCTCGTCGATGGCGCGCCGGTTGGACAAGCGGATGCGGGTGGTGACCATCAGAGCGCGCAGGTACGGCAGCGCGGTGAGGAGGTTGCTGGGCACCCGCCGTGGAGGAGGCGCCCCCGCGGCTTGTGCGACGGCGCGGAGGTAGTCCTCAAAAGTGACCGGATGGTCATCCACGATGTTGTACGGCTGGCCGGGGCGCCCCCGGTGCAGTGCGGCGACGGTGGCCGAGGCGGCGTCGTGGATGTGGACGAGCGAGACGGTACCGCTGGGGCTCGGGACGGGCAGCCGGCGTCGCCGGGCGAGGTGGATCAGCCGCCGGGTGGCGGGCTCCGGACCGTAGAACATGCCATAACGCAGGGCGACGCCGTCGATGCCCGGGGTGCCGAAGACCTGGCCCTCGTTGCTGCGCAGGGAGATCATGTGCCGGTCGAAGCCTCGGTGGCCGGTGCGGACGGCGAAGGGGTGGTCCTCGTCCAGCAACTGCTCGCCGTGGTCGCGATAGCCGTACCCGAGGAAGAACGACTGGGTGAGGAAGCGACGGGCGCCGAGCTCGGCTGCGGCGCGCAGCAGGTGGGCGGTGCCGCGCTCGCGCAGCGCGTCGGTAGCGTACAGATGCCGGTGCAGGAACGGCACGCCGGTGATGGCGGTCGCCTGGTGGATCACCGCGTCGGCCCGTCGGCCTTCCAGGGCGGTCAGCAACTCCTCGACGTTCATGATGTCGGCTCGCACCGGCTGCGCGCCCAGCGTGGCCAGCCGGGCCGCGCTGGCGGCGGACCTGGTCAGGCCGAGCACGTGATGCCCCTCGGCCAGCAGCACGGGGATCAGGGCGGAGCCGAGTGCGCCGGTCGCGCCGGCCAACAGGACCCTCATGACCCCGCCTCCGCCCGGCCGCGCAGCTGCCGGATCCGCACGACCCAGGCCGCCAGCGCCATCGCGGAGACCGCCAGCAACGTCCACGGGTCGGAGGCGTTGCCACCCAGCGGCAAGTCGAAAGCGTGGTTGACGGCATGGAAGGTGTTGGTGAACACGAAACCGGCCAGGACCACGGCCAGGACGTCGCGCCAGCGCAGGGCGCACAGCATCATCAACCCGATCCCGATCTGGAACACGCCCGCGTCGTGCAGGAAGTGCACGTGATTGGGCCAGTTGGCGAAACGGGCGAAGCTCGCTGGATCCAGCCGGGCCCAGCATCCGGTGCTCAGCATGGTCGACGCCGCCAGCACCACCACGGCCTTGACCAGTCTGTCCTTGGACATCTGTCATGGTTCCTTTCCTCGCCTCTGCTCATGAGAGGCGAGGCGCATCCGGGGACGTGACACGGACGCCATGTGATCCAGGGCACATGTCACATCTGGGTCGCGAACCGCCTTATATGGGCAGGACATGGCATTCAAGGAGACAGATGGCCGCCGCGGACACCACCTTCAACCAACACAGGAACCTGTTGTTCACCCTCGCCTACGAGATCCTGGGCAGCGTGCACGACGCCGAGGACGTAGTGCAGGAATCCTGGCTGGCCTGGTCCTCCGTGGAGGCCGACCGGATCGAGCATCCCAAGGCGTACCTGGTGCGCATCGCGGTACGGCAAGCACTGGCACGCTCGCGCCGTCTGCGCGCGGCCCGGGAGGACTACGTGGGGCCCTGGCTACCGGAGCCTCTGCTCACCGAAGCCGACCCCACCGAAGCCGACCCTGCCGAGGCCGTCTCCCGGGCAGAAGAACTGACCTTCGGCCTGCTGGTGGTGCTGGAGACCCTCTCGCCTCTGGAACGGGCGGCCTTCGTGCTGCGCGAGGGATTCGGCTACGAGCACGCCGAGATCGCCCGCGTCCTGGAGCGATCCCCCGCAGCGGCCCGCCAGCTGATCCACCGCGCCCGCGAGCATGTCCAGGCGCGGCGGCCGCGCTTCCCCGCAGACCCCGACCTCGCGCGCCAGGCCGCCGAGCGTTTTTTGGCCGCCACGCTCGGCGGCCACCTCGGCGACCTGATGGATGTCCTCGCCCCCGACGTCACCCTGTGGACCGACGGCGGCGGCGCGGTGCGGGCCGCCCTACGCCCGGTGAGCGGGGCGGCCAAGGTGGCACGCCTACTCGCAAAGCTCGGCCCCCGCTATGGTCACCTGCGCACCCGCTGGCTCCCCGGTAGCCAGCCCACCGCGCTGCTGACGGCTGAGGATGAGCTGCTCGCGGTGCTGGTATTGGACCTGGACGCCGTCACCGCCAGGGCGCGGCACATTTACGGCATCGTCAACCCCGAAAAGCTCACCCACCTGTCGTCGGCCACCAGCTGCAGGTAACCGATGTTGGCTGGTTCAGCCGGCCGTAAGAGCCTGCTGACAAAGGATTTGGTCGCTGAGGCCGAGACCAGGGATGGCCGGTCGAGGGCACCCTCGAGTGCTACGTCTGCGGAGCGACGGCCTCAACGAACAAGCCTTCAGCGGTGCCGTTGGTTCAGCTGGTGATCACTGAGCGTCTTTCATCCTCGGCGGCGGGCGTTGGTCACGGCATGATCGCGACTTGAGGATTCGCTCCTGGACGCAGAGGAGCCCCTGGTAGGCGGGTTGATCACCACAATCACCTTGTCCCACCAGGAGCTTCTGATGCTGTTCTACCGCGCTGCGGTCGATTTGCCGCGCCCAATGCTGAACTACGTGGCCGCCATCGTCTGCCGCCACCGCCGGGCGATCAGGTCGCAGTGGCGGCGCCTGAACCCGGCCCAACAGGCATTGCTGGTGCTGGTCCACCTGCGCAAGGGCGAGACGTTCGCCCAGCTCGCAGCCGGATTCGGAGTCTCGGAGGCGACTGCGTGGCGCTACGTCGACGAAGTCGTCGCCCTGTGTCGGCCCGCTCGCCCAAACTCACAACAGCACTGCGCGCGGCCCGGAAGGACGGGCTGAGCCATCTGATTCTGGACGGCACCCTGATCCGCACCGACCGCGTGAAGGCCGACCGGCCCTACTTCTCGGTCAAACACCAGTGCCACGGGATGAACGTGCAGGTCATAGCCGCGCCCAACGGGCGGATCCTGTGGACGTCCGGGGCGATGCCGGGCAAGATCCACGACCTGACCGCCGCCCGCATCTGGGGCATCCTGCGCGAGCTGCAAAAGACAGGGATCCTCACCCTGGCGGATAAGGCCTATCAGGGTGCCGAGGCCGCAGTCGTCATCACTCCGTACAAGGGCAGGAACAAACCTGCAGGTCAGAAGCAGGCCAACCGCTCCCATGCCAAGCTCCGCGGGCCCGGCGAACACGCGAACGCGCAGCTGAAGTCATGGCGCATCCTGCACAGGCTGCGCTGCAGCCCCGCCAAGGCCGGCCACCTCGTCAAAGCGATCGCCGTCCTGCAGAACCACCGAACCGCTCAAGCCACCCGAGGATGAAAGAGGCTCAGTCTTCCGCTCAAGCGGGTGGAAAATGATCTTTCCTAGCGTGGAAACCGCTGACGACGGCCCGAGCGAAACGGCTGGTCACAGGGTTTCGTCGGTACCCCACCCTGGGGTGGCGACGAAAGTCGCCCCCACCGCGTGGCCGAACGGCCCCGACGCGAAAGCGTCGGGGCCGTTCGGTGTTTCATGATCTTTCGTAGCCGTGTCCGGTGACCGGTTCTCCGGTGAGGTCCTGGAGGCCGAAGGTTCCCCGCGGCTGTCTCGATTCCTGACCGACGCTCACCCCGTGCCCCTGCAGTTTCCTGTCCGCCGGTCTGAAGTACCAGGAAATCATCGTGAAAACCAGAAGGAAGAGTGCCGGAAGCAATTGGTACCAGGGGTCGCCGGAGGCGAGGTGCGAGAACATCCCTCCCGTGAGCAGGAAGAAGACACCCGCGTACGCCCACTCCTTGAGCAGCGGCTGCCCGGGGACCAGGAGCGCCAGCACTCCCAGGACCTTCCACATGCCAAGGATCGTGAGGACATAGACGGGATAGCCCAGTTCCGCAATGCCCCAGGCGTAGGGGGGAGCCAGTGCTTCCCTGCCCTCCGTCCTCAAGAGCTGCTGAATCCCGGAGCCGGCCAGTCCCGATGCGAGAACGAGGGTGGAAGCCCAGTAGGCGATCCTTTGTTTCTTTGGCATAAGGCATCGGCTCCCGGTCGGCTCGTGATCGGACGGCGTTAATCGTCAAGCTATTGCGGGCCGGGTGGACCGCGCTTCTCGATTCCTGATCAATCCGACCGGCCGGCCGCGGTGCTCCCGGCCGGTCTCCCGGAGGAGCGCCGCCGTGCCGCGCGGTAGTGCGGACGGACGGATGTCCGTCCGCGCGAACGGGTCGCGCTCCGGAGATTGAGCGCTGGGCACAATACGTGCCGCGGCTGTGTTCCTACGCTGAACGCATGGCCCTCCACCCCCCGTCGCGCCTGCGCCGCAGGCGCTGGACAGCGGTCCTCGCGCTGCTGCCCGCCGCGTCCCTCTGCTTCGGGACGCCCGCCCCCGTGTCCGCCGCCGAACCCGGCGCGGACCGGATCACGCTCAATGCCGCCGGAACCCCCGCCTACCGGATCGACGCCGACGTCGTCGGCGGTGGCATCGTCGTCACCGACAACGTCAGCACCTTCGCCACCCGGAAGATCCAGGGCACCGCGACGCTCCCCGGCGCGGAAGGCGGTGAGGCGACCTTCACCGTCGACATCACCCGCGGCGTCCTTGGCCTGACCGGGACCCTGTCCCTTCAGGACCCCGGCGCCGGTGTGCAGATCTCGGCCAAGGTGACGGGCGGCGTCAAGACGCCCGCCGACGGCACCGTCACCTGGCAGGGGAACGCCACCGTCCGCCGGGGTTCGGCGTCCGAGGCGCGGAACGTCTCCCTCACCCTCCTGGACCGCTGGCCCGATCCCGGCGACCACGCCATCCGCATCACCCACGCGGGCAAGGCCCGCAACGCCGTCCTGCGGCTGCCCGACGACTACGACGGCACGCCCCGACCCGTCCTCTTCCACTTTCCGGGCCTCTTCGAGACACCCGGGATGGCCGAGTTCTACGGCCGCATGGCCGACTACGCGCAGACCCGCGGCTTCATCATGATCACGCCCGAGCACTACGGGCGGGGCTGGCAGGGCGTCCCCGCCGGGACTCCCTCCCCCGACCTGGACGACCCGGGATTCATCCGCAGGCTCCAGGACATCCTCATCACCCGGTTCAACGCCGACCCCGCGCGGCTGTACGCCTCGGGCATGAGCAACGGCGGTTTCTTCACCAGCAGGCTGGCCTGCGTCAACGAGCGCTTCGCCGCCTACGCCGCCGTCGCCGGCCAGCTCAGCGACATCCCGGCCTGCGAGCCCGGCCGCAAGGTCCCCATCGTGATGCTCCACGGCACCACCGACACCATCGTCCCCTACTCCACCGTCGCGCCCGCCGCCGCCTTCTGGGCCGGGAACAACACCTGCTCCGCCACCTCCACCGCCACGCCTCTGCCCGACAAGGACCCGAGGGACAACACCACCGTCGTCCGCCACGTCCACGACGGCTGTCCCGCCGACGCTCCGGTCGAGCTCTACGAGATCAAGGGCGGCGGGCACAACTGGCCCGGCGGCCTGCCCTTCCTGGGCCCCTTCCTGGGCGGGACGACCCATGACATCGACGCCAACGAGGTGATCTGGGACTTCGTCTCCGCCTTCCGCCTCGCCTGATCCCCCGGCCGCCGCTCACGAGGCCGGGCGGGTCCTCTCCGCACCCGCCCGGCTCTCGGCGCGGAGCAGGTCCCGGATCTCCGCGACGTTCTCGTCGCGTTGGAGCGCCACGCCGAGGAGGACGGTGGTGATCTGGTCGGGGAAGGGGAAGGTCTGCTCGATGGTGCCGCCGGTGAGGAGGAACTCGAGCCGGGGCAGCGGGCGGTCGCCGTCGACGATCATCCGGCGGATCACGCGGTCCACGCTGCGGCCGGTGGCGCGGGCGTGGTCGCCGCGGATCTGGGTGATGGCCGATCCCAGGGCGCACTCGGAGACGAGCTCGTAGGTGCGCAGGGCGGCGGAGACGCTGAAGCCCTGGCGGACGCAGAGGTCGAGGGCGGCGTTGAGGTTCTCGGCCATCGCCTCGACGCCTATGACACCGTCGACGTACTGCTTCAGGAGGCCGGGGTCCGCCACGAAGGCGCTGCGGATGTAGACGGCCCACTCGTAGAACCAGACGGCCCAGTGCTGGCCGCGGTCGACGGGGTGGGCCAGGCGGCGGACGGTCTGCTCGGCGGCGAGGGCGAACAGCTCGTCGCGCCCGGCGACGTAGTGGTACAGGCTGGAGACGGTGACGCCGAGCCGTTCGGCGACCGAGCGCATGCTGAGCTCGGCCAGGGGGATCTCGCCCGCCGCCCGGGCGATCGCGGCCCGGTCGATGCGGGCCGGCCGCCCGCCCCTGGAGGACGGCCGGGAACGGGCCGACCGTCCGTCGGCCGCAGGCGGCTGGCTCTTGGTCACGGCGCTCCGGGAGTCGGGCGGCTGTCGCCGCGGCTGTCTGGCCTCATCGTCTCACGCACGTTCCACGGCGCCTCGCCGCGCTCACCTGCCGGAAGGCCGCCGGGCCGGGGCGCGGTCACGGCTTTGACGGCCCCGTCCCACCGCTCGTCGGGCACCCCGACGACCGCGGCAGACATGGCTGTCCCCTCCAGGGTCGGGACGGTCAGCGGAGTTCAGGCTGGAGTTCGGAGCTCACCAGCCACATGGCGAAGTACTGGGCCGCGCCGCCGTAGGCGTGGCCGAGCGCGATACGGGCGCCGTCCACCTGGTGCTCGCCCGCGGTGCCGCGGACCTGGCGGGCGGCCTCCAGGCAGCGCACCAGTCCCGAGGCGCCGATGGGGTTGGAGGAGAGCACCCCGCCGGAGGGGTTGACGGGGAAGGAGCCGCCCAGTTCCGTCGCGCCGCCGTCGGTGAGCTTCCAGCCCTCGCCCTGGGCGGCGAGCAGATGGCCTTCCAGCCACATCGGCTCGTACCAGGAGAAGGGGACGTAGAGCTCGGCGCAGTCGATCTGCCGCAGCGGGTCGGTGATGCCGGCCTTGCGGTAGAGCGCCTCGGCGCAGTCGACGCCCGCCCGGGGGCGGATCGGGTCGCGGCCGGGGAAGGAGGAGTACTCGCTGCGCTTGGCGTGGGAGATGATCCAGGCGGGCTTGGAGGGACCCCTGCGGGCGGCGTCCTCCGAGGCCAGGACGACGGCCGCCGCCCCGTCGGAGGACGGGCAGGACTCCAGGAAGCGGAGGGGCTCCCAGAGCATCGGCGACTCTTTGACCTTCTCCAGGGAGATGTCGGGGATGCGCAGGTGGGCGTGCGGGTTGCGCAGCGCGTTCCGGCGGTCCTTGACCGCGACCTTCCAGCCGATGTGCTCGGGGGCGCCGGAGCGCTTGATGTAGCCGCGGATCCAGGGGGCGAAGGTGCCTCCCGCGCCCTGCCCGCCGGACCTGCCGCCCGACAGCGCCCAGGTGGCGTTGCCTTCGGACTGCTTCTCGTAGCAGACGACCAGGACGCGGTCGTAGCGGCCGGATTCGATCATGGTGGCGCCGCTGATGGCGGTGGCGGCTCCGACGGATCCGGCGGTGTGCACCCGGTGGATGGGCTTGCCGACCGCGCCCAGGGCGTCGGCGAGGGACAGCTCGGGCATCATGACGCCTTCGAGCAGGTCGGGCGCCTTGCCGATGACGACGGCGTCGATGTCGGCGAAGGTCAGTCCGGCGTCGGCGAGCGCCTCCAGGGCGGCCCAGCGCACCAGGCCCTCCAGGCTCACCTCCAGGCGTCGCCGGTAGTCGGTCTGTCCGATGCCGACCACGGCACAGGGGCGGGCCATCAGAGCTCTCCTTCCAGGACGGCGACGAGGTTCTGCTGCAGGCACGGGCCGCTGGAGGCGTGCGCCAGGCCGCGCCGCGCCTCTCCGGAGGCGATGCGCCGGGCGACCTCCACGACCCGCATCAGGCCGGTCGCCATGATCGGGTTCGCGGCGAACGGCCCGCCGGACGGGTTGATCCGGGTGTCCGCGCCGAGCCCGAGCGCGTTCCGCAGCACGATCTCCTCGGGGCTGTGCACGACCATCAGCTCGGCGACGTCGATCGGGCCGTCCGCCGCGCCCGCGTGCGCCGCGGCCGCGGCGGCCGAGGGGGAGCGGGTCAGGTCGCGCAGGCCCAGGTGGTGGGATTCGACGCGGTGGTCCATGCCGGTGATCCACACGGGCGTGTCGGTGAACTCCGCGACCCGGTCCCCGGCGACCAGCAGGACCGCCGCCGCCCCGTCGGTCGGCGTCGCGACGTCGTGGGACCGCAGCGGGTCGTTGAAGTAGGGCGCGGCCAGGAGGTCGCCGGGATCCATGCCGGGGAGGGCTCGTCCGGCCGCGGCGGCGAAGTCGGCCTCGGTCGCGATCCCGGCCTCCAGCAGGGCCCGCGCCTGGAGCCCGGCCAGCGACACCGGGTCGAGCCCGAGCGGAGCCATCGTGTACGGGTCGGTCTGGAGGCTGAAGACCTCGCGCTGGTTCCCGACCGACGGGCGGCCCGAACCGACGACCAGCGCGGTGTCCACGTCTCCGACCTGGAGCCGCAGCCACGCCTCGAACAGCGCCCACGCGCCGTCCATCTCCACGTGGCTCTCGTAGATGGGCGGCCACGCTCCCATGCCCTCGATGTTCATGACGAACACGAACGGCGAGCCCGCCAGGTAGTCGCAGCTGCCCGCCATGGTGAAGTCGACGCGGTCGACGCCGGCCGCCTGCCGCACCTCGTTCACGCAGGTCATCACCAGCGTGGCCTCGGGCCCGTGGTAGACCGGGTGCAGGGCGCTCGCCGCCGCGACGATCGCGACGGGACGCCCGGGGGAACTGGTCAAAACACGTGCTCCTCGAGTAGTGCGGAATCGACGTCGGGCTCACCGGTCGGCTCCCACCGGGCGAAGACCCCTTCCCAGCCGCCGACGGCCCAGTTGTCGAACCCGGAGGTGTCGCGCTCGTCCTCGGGCCGCCAGACCGCCTGCAGCCGCAACCCGACCCGGAACCGGGCCAGCGGGATCGACCGGACGTCCACACCGGTGATCGGCGCGCTGGCCCCGTCCAGGAGGATCGACGCCCGGATGTAGGGCTCGGTCTCCTTCTGGCCGTGGTACTGGACGGGCGTGATCTCGGTGAACGAGGTGACGGTGCCCCGGTCGGCCACCGCCGTGTCGTGCTCCTCGCCCATCGTGACGCGCTCGAGCTGGTCGTGGCCGCGCCCGGGCACGTACACCAGACCGCTCACCGGCGAGCGCTGCCCGATGATCCGGCCCGCCCGCAGTCCGTCCACGAACCGCTGCCGGTGGGGGTGCAGCGGCTGGGAGTACCGCAGCGAGATGAGGTGCGTGGTGGTCGTCACCGGTTCGGCCTCGGCCGCGGGCGAACCGCCCGGTTCCGACCCCTCGGGGACGAAGACCACATCGGTGATCGCCCCGGCGGGCTCGTCCGCGAACCGCGCCGTGACCCGCATCCCGCACGACATCAGCTCCGCCGAGCCCGCGTCGACCGCGTGCACGAACGGCGTGTCGGCCCCGTCGAGCAGGATCAGCGCGAACGCGAACGGCCGGTCGAACGGGTGCCGCGCCGTCGGCTCCCGCACCCACGTCCACACCGCCACCGAACCGCCCGGCCCCACGGGCACCAGGTCGGCCTCGACCCGGTGCCCGGTCTCCGGGTCGTACTCCACCGGCGGGCAGATCACCCTGCCGCCGATCCGCGACCCCAGCAGCCGCCCCCGGCCGAGCCCGCCGAGGAACGCCCCCACGACCGGTCCGGTCGTGCGCGTGTACGGATACTCCAGGACCGTCGACAACCCGGCCCGCTCCGGCTGTGCAGCCAAGCCCGCCCTCCGTCCGAACGATTTTGAGAAACGGTTTTTGAAACCGATTCAAAATCACACGCGGCCGCTCTCCCCGTCAAGGGGCGAAAGGGACGCGAAACGGAGAGGCCGCCGACTCGGCGTCCTGAGCCGCTCGACGGGCTCGGCGGTACGGGTGTTCGCGAGGATGGGCCGCGACGGTCGACCGCGGCGCTCAGTCGTCGGTGACCTCGGCGGCGGGCCTGCGCGTGGAGGTGAAGGCGGGACCAGTGCGCCCCAGCCGCATGATGACCTGGGGGTGGCGGCCCTGGCAGATCTCCTGGCGGATCATCTCCCGGGTCGCGGGCACCTCCAGGGCCTGGGTGTGCAGGGCCGCCGAGTAGCGGTCGGCGGCGGCGCGCAGGAGCACCCGCTCCAGCGCCTGCCCCGCGGCGATCCAGGCGGCGCGGTCGTCCCGGTCCGTCTCCAGGACCAGCACGGTCCCGGTCACCCCGGGCACCTCCTCGCCGACGTCCGTGCCCTGGTCGCGGCCCCGGCCGAAGTCGCGCTGGGCGAAGTGCGGTTCGGTGTGCTGCTGCTCCAGCGGGTAGGCGGTGTCCGGGACGCCGTCCTGCCGCCGGCTGCCGAACGCGGGACTCCAGTGGTCGAGTTCGTCCTGGTAGGCGGAGTCGAGCCGCTGGAACTGCTCGGCGGTCTCCGTCAGGGCGCCCAACGCGGTGATCTCGCGGGTGTCGGTGACCACCCGCAGGGAGGCGTTCTCCCGGCGCGCCTCCTCGACCAGGGCCGCCAGCAGGTGCCGGGGCGGGCCGCCGGAGGGGAAGGCGCCGCGGTGGGTGCGGCGCCGGCGCACCTGCTCGAACAGCCGCTCGTTGTCGGGCGCCGCCTCGGTGCGCTCCCGGACCGTCACGTCGGCCAGCAGGCCGGGCCGGTCGGGGTCGGGCAGGGTGTGCACCTGCGGCGCGAACCCGCCGGCCAGCACGGCGATCCGCAGGACCTCCAGCGCGGTCCCGCAGCTGATCGCCAGCTCGCGGCCGTCCGGGTCGGCGACCTCCAGCCGCCGGTCCGGGTCGGCGTGCAGGCTGATCCGCATCCCGTCGGGCAGCTCCTCGGTCGAGAACCGCCACGGCTGGGTGTTGTGGATCGACGGCGCCCACACCGCCGCCTCGATCGCCTCTCGCGCCGCTTCCACGGCACTCGTCACCGCCGCCATCACGCCCCCTCGGGATGGACTGCCCTTCCATTCCAGCAGCCTCCGGCTCCGCGGGACAGGGTTCCGGGAAGCGGGGGACGAAGGTCCCCGCGATCAGAGGAGAAAGGGCAGGACTTTCCCGACCTGCGGCGAGGGTCGTGGCCTCCCGGCCTCTTCAGAAGAGGAGGAGGTTGTAGGCGAAGGCGACCGCGAAGAACCCGAGGGCGGCCACCGCGATCAGGGAGTAGGCGGAGCGGAGGACGGGGGACCACCAGCGGCCGCGCCAGGCGAGCACGGCGGCGGGGAGCACGGGCGCGGCGCAGATCAGCGCGAGGGTGGCCAGGACGGGCAGGACGGCCAGCTCCGGGGAGTTCAGGGGGAGCGCCGCGCCGCTGACGTTCGGGTCCGCCATCAGGAGGGCGAAACCGCCGAGGAAGGCGGTGGCCAGGACGGCCCCGGCCCAGGCGGTGAGGGCGGCGAGCCGCGCGGGCGCCGCCGAGCGGGCTCCCCGGACCCGGCGGACGGCGGCGGTGACGGGGATGCCGAGGGCTGCCAGGAGCAGGACGAGGGCGCCGGCGGCGAACAAGGGGAGGTGCAGGGACGGGGCGTCGTACCAGGGGAGTCTCTCGTAGACCTCGCTGGGAAGCGCGGAGGAGACGAGGACGCCGTCGCCGGGGAAGGAGATGCGGGCTTGGCCGCCGCGCTCCTGGAAGAGGCCGGGGGCGACCGGGATCCAGTGCTGGGTCCACCGCTCGGGGTCCGGGGAGAGGCCGGTGGTGGTGAGGGTGCCGTCGGCGTGCGCCTCCACGGTCGGGGCTGAGAACAGGGCCGCGGCCTTCATCAGGCTGGTACGGCTGGTGCGGGCGGAACGGTAGGAGCCCGCGTAGGCGGAGACGTCCGCGGTGACCGGGGCGGGATCGGCGGCCGGTGAGGCGGGGAAGCGCCGGTCGATGATCTGGTCGAGGAGCCTCTGCGCGTCCCAGGGAGCGGCTCCGGCCGTTCCGTCGCCGTTGAAGACCACGTAGACACCGAAATCCTGGTCGGGCATGAGGGCCATGGCGCTGTGGTAGCCGGGAACGTCTCCGTCCTTGTAGAGGAGCCGGCGGCCGTTGCGCGGCCGTTCTTCGAGCACGTAGCCCATGCCGGGCATCCGGTCGTCGGCGGTGAAACGGCGCTCCTGCATCAGCTCGGCGACCGGCCCGCCCCGCAGCTGGCCGATCATGTAGCGGGCCATGTCGGCGGGGGTGACGGCGGGTCCGGTCCCCGAGGGCGTCCAGGGGGCGTACTGGCCCTTCTGCTCGGTCTGGCCGCCGTTTTCGGGCCGGTAGCCGCGGGCGAGGCGCTCTGCGACGCCGGAGGGATGCGGGAGCGCCGCGGTCGAGCCGGTCATCCCGTGGGCGGCGAACACCTGCTCGGCGACGTACCGGGCGTACGGGAGGCCTGAGGCCGTCTCGACGAGGTGTCCGGCCAGGGCGAGGGCGTAGTTGTCGTAGGCGATCCGGGAGCCGGGCGGGCGGACGCGGGGCGGCCGGCGCTCCTTGAGGCTCTCGACGAGTGAGGGGAGGTCCGCCGGGTTCTCCTCGGCCAGTCCGACGAGGTCGTCGTCGAAGCCCGCGGTGTGGGTGAGCAGGTGTTCCAGGGTCACCGGACGGCCCGGATAGGAGTCCTCGATCCGGAACGCGGTGAGATAGCGGTTGACGTCGGCGCGCAGGTCGAGCTTGCCCTCCTGGACCAGGCGCAGGGCGGCCTCAGCGGTGAAGACCTTGGCCAGCGAGCCGGTGAGGAAGGGCGTCTCGGTGTCGACCGGCCGTCCCGAGGCGACGTCGGCGAGACCGTATCCCTTGCTGAACACCGCCTTCCCGTTCGCCACGACGACCACGGCGGCGCCGGGGATCTCGTCCTCGGCCAGCAGCGCGGGCACGGCGCCGTCGATCAGCTCGGCCAGGTCGTCCGTCCCGGCGGAGGCGTGGGCGGGGAGCGGCGCCGCCTGGAGGCAGAGGGCGGCGAGGGCTGCGGCGAGCGCTTTCTTCATGCCGTTCAGCCTGGCGAAAGCGGTGCTTCCAGCATCAGTGCCCGGTAACCCGGTAGGCCGTGGAGAATGCGCGATTTGGACATATGGTGCACCCGTGGTGATCGTTCTGGTGGTGCTCGCGGGCGTCGCGTTCGATCCGCTCGATCCGGTGCCGGACCCGCCGTTCGCCCTCGTCCTGGCCCTCCAGCTGCTCCACTGCCTCACGCCCTGGCGGAAGCGCCGGACGCTGGCGGCGCAGCTCCTGCTCCTCCCCTGGGCGGGGCCCGCGGCGGCGGGCATGGTCGCGGCGTCGGCGCTGCTCCTCCTGCGCGGCGCCGCGCGCTGGTGCCTGTTCGCCGCCGTGGCCGTGACGGCGGTGCTGCTCGCGCCCGCGACGCCGTTCGAGAAGACCCTCGCGCTGCTGAACGCGGTGTGCCAGGGCCTCGTCCTGTTCGGGGTGACGCGGCTCGGCGACACCCGCGCCGCCCTCCACGCCACCCGCGCCGAACTCGCCGCCCGGACGGTCGCCGCCGAGCGCGCGCGGGCCGCCCGCGAACTGCAGACCGCCCTCGGCACCGCCCTGTCCGCGATCATCGCCCTGGCCGCCCGCGGCGACGCCGCCCGGACAGCCGAGACCTCCCGCGCCGCCGCGGCCCGGGCCCGTGCCGTCCCCGACACCCCGGGCACCCCCCTTCCCGAGCCGGACCTCACCCCCCGCCTCGCGCTGCCGATCCTCCTCGTCGTCCACGCCGGCTACCTCATGACCGCCCTCATCTACCTCGGCGGCAGCCCCGCCCCCGCCCTCCTCGCCACCGCGACCCTCGGCCTCCACCTCCACCACGCACTACCCCGCCCCCTGCCGGCGCCCCGCCAGGCGCACGTCGTCCAGTGGTTCGTTGAGCGCACGTCAGCACGCGTCGTCCGGTGGTTCGTTGAGCGCGCGTCAGCGCGCGTTCAGCCGCGGGTAGTGCGCCGTCAGGCACGCGTCGTCCGGTGGACGGCTTCGGTGCAGCTCGTGCTCGCCGTCGTCGTGCTTCTGTATCCGGGGCAGGCCTATCCGCAGCTCGCCGGGTTCGCCGTCGGTGGCTTCCTCGTGCTGGGGCGGGCCTGGTGGCCTGCGGCGGGCGTGGTCACGGCCGCGGTGGCCGTCGTCCTGGCCGCTCGCGGGTACTCTCCCGCCGAGAACCTCTACTGGACGTTCAACACCGTCGCCGTCGCCGCGATGCTCTACGGGCTGGCCACGCAGACGGCGCTGGTCTTCCGGGCGCACGAGGCGCGCCGCACGCTGGCCGCGCTCGCCGCCGCGGACGAGCGCAGGCGCATCTCCCGCGATGTCCACGACCTCCTCGGCTACGGCCTGTCCGCCATCACGGTCAAGGCGGAGCTGGCCGGGAGGCTCGCGTCGCAGGCCGCGGGGGAGCAGTTCGCGGAGATCGCGGGGATCGCGCGCCGGTCCCTGTCCGCGCTGCGCGCCATCCCCGACGAGCCGGATCCGCACCTCTCGCTCGCGGAAGAACTGCACTCGTCCCGGTCGCTTCTGGCGGCGTCGGGCGTGGAGGTCACCGTCCACCGGACGTCGGAACGGGACGATGCGCTGCTGGCGGTCGTGCTGCGCGAGGCCGTCACCAACGTGCTGCGGCACAGCTCGGCCACCCGCTGCCGTATCGAGATCACCCGAGACGGGCTCCAGATCGTCAACGATGGAGCCTCCGCGACCAGGGGAGCCGGTAGAGGCACCGCCAATCTCACCGCCCGCGTGACCGCCGCGGGCGGCACGCTCACCGCCGGGGAGAGCGGAGGCGAGTACGCGCTGACGGTTCTATATCCAGCCGTTCTCCGCGGCGATGCGGACGGCGTCGAGCCTGTTGCGGGCGTCTAGCTTCGTGACGATCGCGCCGAGGTAGTTGCGCACGGTGCCCTTGCTGAGGAACAGCTCGGCCGCGATCTCCTTGAGGTCCGCGCCCTCCCCCGCCTTGCGCAGCACCTCCGCCTCGCGAGGGCTCAGCGGGTTGGGCGGCCCGGTGATCGCCGCGGCCGCCAGATCCGGGTCGACGACGGTCTCGCCCGCCGCGACCCGCCGGATCGCCTCGGCCAGCCGGGCGGGCGGCGCGTCCTTCAGCATGAAGCCCCGTGCCCCCGCCGCCAGCGATCTGCGCAGCGTCTCGGCCCTTCCCGCCGAGGTCAGCATGAGCAGCGCGCACTGCGGCACCCGCTCCCGCAGCTCCCGCGCCGCCCCCAACCCGTCCAGCCGCCCCGGCATCCGGACGTCCAGCACCGCCACGTCGGGGCGCAGCTCGACCCCCCGGGCGACGGCGTCGTCCCCGGTGGACACCTGGCCGACGACCCGCATGTCGTCCTCCAGGTCGATCAGCGCGGCCAGCGCGCCCCGGATGAGGTGCATGTCCTCGGCCAGCAGCACTTTGATCACGGTCACCCCGGAAACGTCGCCTACGGTCTCCGCACCATCATGCCGGTGACCGGCGGCCGTCGCCGGGGTCAGGCGTCCGCCTCGACCTCCTCGCGGGTGCGCTCGGGGTCGCTGCCGAGCACGTAGGCGGGTTCGGTGTGCGGGACGGCGGTGCCGCCGGCGACCCGGGCCTGGGCCTGGCGGAACTCCGGGAGCGGGCCGGTGACGGCGTGCAGGGAGTTGAGGACGGTCCACAGGGCGCTGCGGCGGGCGCGCAGCTCTATGGGGTTGGGGCGCTGGTACATGACCATGCGGGCCGCCCACCTGGGAAGGGTGTCGCGGATGGCCCAGTCCATGAACGGGTTGTCCAGGGGACCGGTCTGGGCGCCGCGCAGGTTGGGGTCGGTGCGTTCGGCCTTGCCGGGGGTGACGGCCAGCCTGGGCAGGTAGGAGTGCAGGCAGTCGAGGGTCTCGGCCTTGGTGGCGGGCAGGTCGGTGCCGCCCAGGGCGTGGCCGACGCGCACGAACTCCCCGTAGTAGCGGTCGAGTTCGGCGCCGCGGAGCGGGCGGGGGTGGTAGCGCTCGTGCGCGGTGGCGATGCCCCAGACGACGGTGGCGTAGTTCCAGCGCAGCCATTCGGGGTCGTCGGCGTCGTAGGGGAGGCCGTCGGGGCGGGTGCCCTTGACGGTGTGGTGCATGGCGCGGACGGTGCGGGCGAGGCGTTCGGCGGTCTCGGTGGAGCCGTAGGCGGTGCCGATGAAGAACGAAAGGGAGTGCCCGAAGCGCACGGCCGCGCCCTCCGGGTCGATCTGCCCGGTGGGCCTGCCCTCGGCGTCCCTGACGACGAACCGGACGTGGTCGGCCGCCATCCAGAAGATGCTCGGGTCCAGGCCCTCGATGTAGGACGCGCACGCCAGGCCGAACGCCAGGGTCGGGAAGTGCGAGTGCACGTACCAGACGGCGCTGTCCGGCCCGAACCAGCCGGGGTCGCCTTCGGGACCGGCGAACTCGAGGCCCTTGAAGTATCGGGAGCGCACCTGGGCGTCGAAGAAGTCCTCGAACCTGGCGGCCAGCGGCCGGGTGAGCAGTTCGTGGGGCAGGGGCAGGGACGGCGGGAACATGGCGACTCCCCTTCTGGCTACGGGTGTGGCCAGTCTAGGGAAATTCTGGCCACATGTGTAGCCAGAGTCGCCGGGATAGGGTGGGGCGATGGTGCGCGAGAGGGAGCCGTCGGCGACCCGCTGGGCGGGCGTCTCCCTGGCCGACCGCCGCAGCGAACGGCGTTCCCTGCTGGTGGCCGCGGCGTTCGCGCTGTTCGGCACCGGCGGCGAGGCGGCCGTCTCGGTGCGCGCGGTGTGCCGGGAGGCGCGGCTGCACGCCCGCTACTTCTACGAGAACTTCGCCGACACCGGCGAACTGCTCGGCGCCGTGTACGACAAGGTGGAGGCGGAACTGGCCGAGCGGCTGCTGGGTGAGCTGGCGGCGGCGGGGGACGACCTGTCGGCCCGGCTCAGGGCCGGTGTCCACGGCGTCCTGGAGTTCAGCTCGGCCGACCCGCGCCGGGGCCGTGTGCTGTTCACCGAGGGACGCCATCACCCCGTGCTGACGGCGCGGCGCCGCGACACCCAGAGCGCGCTGATGGACGCGGTGCTGCAGCAGAACGCGCAGTCCCGTCCCGAGGCCGACCCCTGCCGGGCGAAGGTGAGCGCCGCGATGTTCACCGGCGCGATGGTGGAGCTGGCCCACCAGTGGCTCTCCGGCGCCCTCGGCGACGACCTGGACGCGGTGGTGGGGCACGCGGCCTCCCTGGTCAGGCTCGGCGACCCCCGCTGACCGCGGCGCGCCGCCTCCCGTCCGGCGGCGCGGCGGCCTGGGCGAGCTGCCCGGCGACCAGGGAGCCCAGCGCGACGGCGAAGCCCGCGAGCTGCCCCGCGGTCAGCGTCTGGTGCAGGATCCAGTAGCCCGCCAGGGTGGCGACCAGGGGATTGCACAGGACGAGCAGCGCCACGGAGGTGGCGGGCAGCCGGTCGATGCCGCGGAACCACAGGACGTAGGCCAGCGCGGTGCCGAGGCCGCCCATCAGCGTGAAGCCCAGGATGTTCTGCGCGGTGAGGGCGGCGGGAGGCCCCTCGACGGCCAGGGTGAGGGGCACGAGCATGAGCCCCCCGAGGGAGAGCTGCCAGGCGGTGAACGTCAGCAGCCCCATCTCCGGCGGCAGCCCCCACTTCTTGTTCAGGACGATCGCCAGGCTCATCAGGGTCAGCGCGGTGACCATGGACAGGATGCCGGTGCCGTCCAGGCGCGCCTCGGCCGTCAGCGTCATCAGGGCCACCCCCGCCGCCCCGGTGACCGCCGCTCCCAGGGCGGCCGCCCGTGGCCGCACCCGTGTGACGGTGAACGCGAAGAACGCCACGAGCAGCGGTTGCAGCGCGTTGATCGTCGAGGCGACCCCGCCGGGAAGCCGGTAGGCGGCGACGAACAGCAGCGGGAAGAACGCCCCGAAGTTCAGCAGGGCCAGGACGAGAAGCCGCGGCCACCACCGCCCCCGCGGCATCCGGGGCGCCAGGGCGAGCAGGAGGAGCCCCGCTGGCAGCGCGCGCAGCATGGCCGCCAGCAGCGGGCGTTCGGGCGGCAGCAGGGTGGTGGTGATGACGTAGGTGGTGCCCCATGACATGGGCGCCAGCGCGGTCAGCGCCAGGTCGGCGGGCAGGGCGCGGCCCGGCGGAGGCGGTGCGGTGGCGGCCATGGCGGGTTCCTCGGTGTTCGAGATCTTGATCGTTCGGGTGGTACCCCGACTGAGCAGGTGGGATCGGTATCCGGGGCTTCTCTCTCCCGAGCACGCCGCCGCGTGCCGGACGGTCCACAGATGTGGGATCAGGGCCGAAGGGGCGGACGGGGGTGCGGCAGGATGGCGGGCGGGATGGTGATCGGGATGGGGGGACGGGCTCGCGGGATCGGGGCACGGCCGCTGGTGGCCGTGGTCCTGGGGGCGTTCGGGGCGGTGCACCTGCTGGGAGCCCGCGGTTGGGGCCTGCCGGCCGTGCTGGTGGTGCTCGGCCTGCAGGCCGCGTGGTTGTGGTGGCGGGCGGACGAACGGCTGCTCCTCGGCCAGGCGGTCGTGGCGCTGGGGAGCGTGCTCGGGTTCGGGCTCTCGCCCGCGCTGGTCGCGCCGGTCGCCGGGATCGCCGCGGTCGCGCGGCGGCGGGGGGCCGCCGCGCTGATCCTGCTCGCGGCCCTGGTGATCGGAACGGTCCGCGCGCCGGATGAGGCGCTGTCCTCGGCCATCACCGTCGGGCTGACGGCGGGGGTCGTCGCCGTCACGGTCGTCCTCCTGCGGCGGACGCAGGACCTCGAGGCGACGCGGGGCGCGGTGGCGGCCTCGGCGGTCGAGCGGGAGCGGCTGCGGCTCGCGGAGGAGCTGAACGGACGGCTCGGCAGCGGGCTAGAGGAGATCGCGCGCGAAGGACGGGCCGCGCTGGAACGCCCCGAACTCGTCGCGGGGATGATCGAGGGCGCGCGCAGGACGGCGGCGGACGTCCGAGCGGTGGCCCTGGACCTGCGGAGTCTGTCCCTGCGGCCCGAGACGGCGACCGCGGAGGCGCTGCTGAGGTCGGCGGGAATCAGCGTGACCGTCGACACCGCCCACCGGGAGCCGCTCGACTCGGCCGGGACGCTGCTCGCGGTCGTGCTGCGGGAGGCCGTGACGGACGTCGTGCGGCAGGGCACGGCCACGCATTGCACGATCAGGACGTGGAACGGCGACGACGGCATGGTGGGGCTCCGCGTTTCCCACGACGGCGTCTCGAACGCCGCGCTGGGCACCGACGCGCTGCTGCGCGCCGGAGAGCGGATCGAGGCCGCGGGCGGCACGCTGCGCACGGGCCTCGACCCCGACGGCACCTTCTTCGTCGAGGCCGCGGCCGTCGAACGGGAGCCGCCTCCCACCGACCCGGCGGCCCACCGCCTGTCGGTCGCGCTGCTGGCGACCGTCCTGACGGGGTTCTGCCTGAAGGCGCTGCTCATGATCCCGTGGGGTGCGTCCCTCGCGGCAGCGACCGCCTGCCTGGCGGCCTTCGCCTTCCTGGCGCTGCGCTGGCGCGGACCGGAACGGCCCCGGGCCTGGCGGTGGTCGCTGGCCGCCGAGGCGGCCCTCGCCTACCTGCCGATGATCTGGTTCGGCGAGGCCTGGCTGGGCGTCCCCGGTTTCCTGGCCGGCACGCTGATGGTGGCGTTCGCCAGGCCGATCCCGTTCGTGCTCGCCATCATGGCGGGCGTCGCCTGGGCCGCCCACGGCCACGGCCTCGAACCGGCGGCGGTGGCCAACCACACGATCAGCACCCTGGTCAGCGGTGTCGTCGTCTTCGTGCTGGTGCGCCTGGCCCGGGTCATCAGGGAGATGCAGGAGGCCGGCGAGGAGCTGGCCAGGGCGGCGACCGTCCGGGAACGCCTGCGCACGGCCCGCGACCTGCACGACATCCTCGGTCACACCATGGCCGCGATCCTCCTCAAGGGCGAGCTCGCCCGCCGCCTGCCGCCCGAGCGGGCGGCCCGCGAGCTGGCCGAACTCGTCGAGATGGCCGAGCTCGCCAAGGACGAGCTGGCGCCCTCCCGAGGCACGACTCTGGACGGGGAGCTGGCCCGGGCCCGCGACGTCCTCGCCAGCGCCGGCATCGACCCCCGGTTCGAGGCGGCGCACGGAGACCTGCCCGAACGGCTCGACACCGTCTACGGCATCGTCGTCCGCGAATCGGTGACCAACATCCTGCGCCACAGCAGCGCCTCGACCTGCCGCATCGCCTCGACCCCCACGACGCTGACCGTCGAGAACGACGCCCCCCGGGGAAGGACCGGCCCCCCGGGCTCCGGCCTGGGCAACCTCACCACCCGCCTGGCGGAACTGGGCGGCACCCTGTCCGTCACCACCGGGCCCGGCCTCTTCCGCATCGAGGCGACGGTCCCCCCTGCCTCCCCGGCCACGGACCCGGCCACGGACCCGGCCGGGGCACCGTCCGCGAGCCCGATACCGGATCCCGCACCGTCCTGAGGCCCGGTGGAAGCCCGCGGGGCCTCGTGGGTCGGGGGCGGGAGTCCGGTGCGGCCGGGGCGGGTCTGCGTCGGTCGGAGACCGGTTGGACGCGCGGCCCTGCGGGGAGCTAGATCCACCCGGCTTCGGTGGCGATGCGAAGGGCGTCGGGGCGGCCTCGGGCGTTGAGTTTGGTGACGACGGACGTCAGGTTGTTGCGGACGGTGCCCGAGGAGAGGAACAGGGTCGCGGCGATCTCGTCGGGCTCGGCGCCGGTGGCGGCGAGGCGCAGGATCTCGGTCTCGCGGGGGGTGAGGGGGTTGTCGGCCAGGTCCCAGGCGGCGGCGGCGAGGGACGGGTCGAGGACCCGCCGTCCGGCGGCGGTGGAGCGGATGGCGTCGGCGAGTTCGTCGGGCGGGGCGGTCTTCAGGAGGAAGCCGGTGACGCCCGCGGCCAGCGCGCGCCGGAGGTGGCCGGGCCTGCCGTTGCCGGTGAGCATCAGCGTCCGGCAGGAGGGGAGCTCCTCGCGCAGCAGGGCGGCGGCCTCCAGGCCGTCCAGGCCGGGCATGTCGACGTCCAGGACGGCGACGTCGGGGGCGGCGGCGAGCGCCCGGGGGACGACCTCGTCGCCGCGTCCCGCCTGGGCGACCACGGTGAGGTCGGGCTCCAGGTCGAGGAGGGCGGCGAGGGCGGCGCGCACCACGTGCTGGTCCTCGGCGAGCAGTACCTTGATCACGGCTTCAGGTCTACCAGTGAAAATGTCATGGTCGATCGGTGATCGTCTCTCTGGTCGGTGAACGCCCAGGTCGGCAGGCTTTCTGCCATGGATGAAGCTGTGCGTCTGGACGCGGTGAGCAAGGTCTACGGCAGGGGCGGGAACGCCGTGGCGGCGCTCCGAGAGGTGACGGTGGGGCTCCGCAGGGGCGGGTTCACCGCGGTGATGGGGCCGTCGGGGTCGGGGAAGAGCACGTTCCTCCAGTGCGCCGCGGGGCTGGACACGCCGAGTTCCGGCTCGGTGCGGCTGGGCGGGACGGAGCTGTCCGGGATGAACGAGACGCGGCTGACGGAGTTGCGCCGCGAACGTGTCGGTTTCGTCTTCCAGGCGTTCAACCTCGTCCCGTCGCTGACCGTCGAGCAGAACATCACCCTCCCGTTCCGCCTCTCCGGGACGCGCCCCGATCGGGCATGGCTGGCGGAGGTGATCGAACGGGTGGGCCTGAAGGAGCGGATCGGGCACCGGCCCGCCGAGCTGTCCGGCGGCCAGCAGCAGCGCGTGGCGCTCGCCCGGGCGCTGGCCACCCGCCCCGAGGTGGTCTTCGGCGACGAGCCGACCGGCGCGCTGGACACGGTGACCGCCCGCCAGGTGCTGACCCTGCTCCGCGAGACCGTGGACGCGACCGGCCAGACCGTCGTCATGGTCACCCACGACCCCCTGGCCGCCTCGTTCGCGGACCGGGTGCTCCTCCTCGCCGACGGCCGGATCGTGGACGAGTTGGACGAGCCGACCGCCGACGCCGTCGCGGCCCGGATGACCCGGCTGGGGGCGTGGAACTGATGCTGACCCTCGTCCTCGCCTCGCTCCGCGCCCGCAAGGCCGCCTTCGCCGGCGCCTTCCTCGCGCTGTTCTGCGCCGCCGCCCTGGTGACGGCCTGCGGCACCCTCCTGGACACCGGGCTGCGCGGCCGGATCGCCCCCGAACGGTACGCGGGCGCCCCGCTGATCGTCTCGGGCGACCAGTACGTGCGGGAGACCGAGGTCAAGAAGGGCAAGGCCAAGGAGAAGGCCAAGCCGATCGCCGAGCGGGCATGGATCCCGGCGGAGCTCGCCGACCGGATCGGGTCCGTGCCCGGGGTGGAGCGCGTCGTCACCGAGGTCACGTTCCCGGTGCGGCTGCCCGGCGTCGCGCAGGCGTGGGGGCACGGCTGGGAGTCGGCGGGCCTCACCCCCTTCACCCTGCGGCAAGGCGTCGCTCCGCGTGACGCGCGCGATCTCGTCGTCGACGCGCGGACCGCCGGGCTGAAGGGCCTTTCGCCCGGTGACGAGGTGGATCTGGGGACGGGCATCTACCGCGTCTCCGGCATCACCGCGCAGGAACCGGAGTACCAGGCCGCCCTGTTCTTCACCACGGAGGAGGCCGGGCGGCTGGCCGGGCGGCCGGGGATGCTCACCGCGATCGGCGTCTTCCCCGCCGTGGACGTCTCCCGGGCGCTGGAGGGCACCACCGCCACCGCGCACACCGGCGACGCGCGGGGCAGGGTCGAGTTCCTCGGCGCCGAGAACGCCCGGGTCAGGCTCATCAGCCTCGGCGGGGCGCTGGGCGGGACGTCGCTGCTGGTCGCCGTCCTCGTGGTCGTCGGGACGCTGGCCCTGACGATCCAGCAGCGGCAGCGGGAGATCGCGGTGCTCCGCGCGGTGGCGGCCACGCCCCGCCAGCTCCGCGAGATGATCGGCGGGGAGACGCTGCTCGTCGGTCTCGCCGCGGCGCTGCCGGGTTCGGCGGCGGGCCTGCTGCTCGCCGGGTGGTTGCGGACGAGGTTCGTCGAGCTCGGCGCGATGCCCGAGAACCTCGCGCTCGTCCGCAGCCCGTTCCCCGTCTTCGCCGCGCTCGTCGCGACCGCCGTGACGGCCTGGGCCGCGGCGCGGCTCTCGGCCCGGCGCGTCATCCGGATCCGCCCCGTGGAGGCGCTCGGCGCGGCCGCGCTCGAACCCGCGCGTCCGGGCCTGCCCCGGCTGGTGGCGGGGGCGGTGCTCCTCGCCGGATCGATCGCCCTGACGCTGGTGCTGAGCGGGCTGGACACCGAGGCCGCCTCCAGCCCGGTGGTCGTGCTCGCCGCGCTCCTGTGGACGATGGCCGTCGCCGTGCTCGGCCCGATGATCGTCCGGATCGCGGCGGCGGTCCTGGGCCCGCTGCTGCGGCTGGACGGCGCGGTGGGGCACCTGGCCGCCGCCAACCTCAGGACGAGGGCGAGCCGGTTCGCGTCGGTGCTGACGCCGCTCACCCTGATGATCGCGCTGTCCGCCACGATCCTGTTCACCCGGACGACCATGGAGAAGGCGGCCGAGGACGAGCACCGTGCGGGCACGAGGACGTCAGCGCCGGCCGTCCACACCTCCGTGCGGGTCGGTCTGGGCAGGTACGCCGCCCAGGGCGTCGACCCGCGGGCCGTGGACCCGGGCGTGCGCTCCGGGGATCTGGCGGACCTCGACGAGCGCACGGTCGCCGTCGGCGAGCGCATGGACCGCGAGGTCGGCGACATCGTCCGGCTGACTCTGGGCGACGGCACCCCCGGGGAGTTCGAGGTCATCGCCGTCTACACCCGCGACCTGGCCTTCGGCGACCTCCTCTTCGACCGCGGCCTGCTCGCCCGCCACGTCGACGACCCCTACGGTGCCGCCGCCCCCGCGCAGAACAACGCCGAGGTCAACTACGTGGCCATGGGGCTGATCATCGCCTTCGCCGCGATAGCCGTCGTCAACACCCTGGCCATGTCGACCGCCGAGCGGGGCCGCGAGTTCGCGCTCCTCCGCCTGTCCGGCGCCACCCGGCGCCAGGTCCTGCGCATGTCCCGCTGGGAGGCCCTCGCGGCCACGGCGGTCGCCGCGGTCCTCGGCTCCGCCATCGCCCTGGTCGTCCTCACCGCCTTCAGCCGGGGCATGACGGGTCTCGCCCGCCCCCATGTCCCCCCGTCCGCCCTCCTGGCGATCGTCCTCGCGGCCGGCGTCCTGGCCCTGGTCGCCACCGCGCTCCCGGCCCGGGCCGCCCTCCGCACCGCTCTCACCTCCTGAGCCGACGCCGCGTTCCGGGCCGGGTGGGGACCGGGCCGATCGGCCCGCATCCGGTTCCGGGCGTGCGGATGCACCCTGGGGAAAACTTATCCACAGGCGCTGTGGATATCCTCAGGGGAAAAGCTCGGGAGCTATGTCTGGGTTTGATGCTTTTTGACGGCTCGGATGGCAGGGTTTCCGGTCTCACGGCAAGTTATCCACAGGCCTTGTCCACAGGCTTCCACAGGGCTGGGGATAACTGGGGAAAACCCGTGGAGGAGCGCCCGGGGCCTGTGGAAAACCCTGGGACGCGGGTCAGCGGACGCGGGGCAGCTCGCCGAAGAGCTCGCTGACCTGGGCCCAGCGGTCCAGGTCGCATCCGTCCTTGCGCTGGTAGGTGGCGCGGACCTTGGAGCCGCGCCAGACGCCCTCGACCGTGCCCTGCTCGGGCCCGCCGTAGATCTCGGTGCAGACGGCGTCCGAGGGCGGCGGCGCGAAGGTCTTGGCGCCCGACTTGGCCAGCTGCGCGCAGGCCTTGCGGGGCGCGGGGTGGTCGCCGCCCGGCGGGTCGCAGGTCAGCGTCCAGCTCTGCGGGTCGGAGGTGGGCGACTTCTTCAACGTGATGGTGAGCCGGTTCACCTGGGCCGCGAGCGAGGTGGGCGGGCCGGCGACGGTAGAGTCCCCGGTCTCGGCCTTCTTCGCCCCGCAGGCACCGGTCGCGACCAGGGTCGCCGTGGCCAGCAGGAGGGCCGTGGCCGCCGATCTGGGCAAAGGACACCTCGCACGTCGTGGTCGAGACAGAAGATCCATGGGAGTGGTGATGAGCTTCGGGGACAACGTACCCTCCGTCGACGCCGCGGCGGTGCCGCGGGACGCGTATCTGCTGGACGTGCGCGAACCGGAGGAATGGACGGCCGGACACGCGCCCGACGCGGTGCACATTCCGATGAGCCAGTTGCGGGACCGGGCCGGCGAGATCCCGCAGGATCGCGAGGTCTACGTGATCTGCCGGGTCGGCGGGCGCTCCGCGCAGGTCACGATCGCCCTCAACAACGCCGGCTGGCAGGCCTCCAACGTGGACGGCGGGATGATGGCATGGGCCCATCATGGCAGGCCGATGGTGGCGGAGCAGGCCGGAGAGCCTTACGTGGCCTAGATCCGATTCGTCCCGTATGGGTATCATTCAAGCGTTCTGATCACACCGCGGGAGCTCGGGCCGAGGGCCGGGCTGAGAGGGCGACCCCGTGCGTCGCCGACCGCATGAACCTGTCCGGGTAATGCCGGCGTAGGGAGAGTGCTTCCGCCATGCCCCCAGCCATGCTCGAAAACGGCGACGAACCGGTGCGCGGGGGCGTGGCCTCCGCGCGCCCGGACGCCCACGAGGCGCCGTTGACGCTCGACGAGCCCGCCCCCAGGGTGCTGTCCTTCTGGGACCAGAGCGCCTTCTGGGCCAACCTGGGCGTCAGCCTGTTCGCCTTCTCCGGCGCCTACACGGTGCTCGCCCCGGACGTCGACGGGGCGCTGCGGCTGTCCATCGCCGCGGGCATCGTCGCGATGACCGTGGGCACGCTGCTCGGCGGCCTCATGCTCGGCCTGGCGGCGGTGCCCGGCGCCCGCACCGGCCGTCCCGCGATGGTGCTGCTGCGCGGCCTGTTCGGCGCCCGGCTCTCCTACGTGCCGACCGTCCTGAACGTCGCCCAGCTCATCGGCTGGGGCACGTTCGAGCTGATCGTGATCGCGGAGGCCGCCGGGGAGCTCTTCGGCGGCGGCCCCCGCTGGCTGTACGTGGTGGCGGCCGGGGTGCTGACCACCGTCCTGACGATCTGGCCGCTGGGCTCGGTGCGGCTGCTGCGCCGGTTCGTGACCGTCGCGGTGGTCATCGCGCTCGGCTGGTTCTACCTCCAGTTCTTCCGGGAGGGCCTGCCCGACCTCACGGACAACCCCGGCCCGTCCGGCGGCGCCCCGTTCGGCACGGACTGGAGCATGTTCTGGCTCGCCACCGACGCCGCGCTGGCCGTCTCGATCTCCTGGGTGCCGCTGGCCGCCGACTACACCCGCCACTCCCGCAGCGAGAAGGCGGCCTTCGGCGCGGCGAGCGGCGCGTACGCGCTCACCCAGATCGTCGCCTACGTCCTGGGCCTGTTCGCCCTGGCGTTCGCGGTCCAGGGCGAGGGGGTCTACCAGCCGTTCCTCACCGTGACGCTCGGCGCGGTGTTCTTCTTCGTCTTCGTCCTGCGCGAGGCCGACCAGTCGTTCGCCAACGTCTACTCGACCGCGCTGTCCATCCAGAACCTGCTGCCGCGCCTGGACCGCCGCGTCCTCAGCGTCGGGCTCGGCGTCCTGATCACCGTGCTGGCGCTCGGCCTGAACATGGGCGACTACGCGGGCTTCCTCAGCCTGATCGGCTCGGTCTTCGTGCCGATGCTCGGCGTCCTGGCCGCGGACTTCTTCCTGCGCGCCCGCGGCTCCTGGGACACCTCCCCCGACGCGCCCTCCCGCTGGAGCATGATCGCCGCCTGGCTGGCCGGCTTCGCCGTCTACCAGCTGATCAACCCCGGCACCGTCAGCTGGTGGAGCGGCCTGTGGACCGACGTGCAGGACCTGCTCCACTTCACGCCCCAGCCGTGGATGAGCGCCTCCCTGCTGTCGTTCCTGGCCGCCGGGTTCGCCGCGTTCCTGGTGGGTCGGATCGGCCGGCGGGCCTAGAGTTCCATCGCGATCCGGTCAGGTCGCGGGTGGCGGAGCGGGGATGGTGGCACCATGACGGGGTGCTCTCGGACGTCCCAGACTCGACGGCAAGCGCCGTGCTCCGCTGCGCGGCCGATCCGGTGGTGGCCTTCGACGAGGGGTTGTGCGTCGTGGCCTGGAACCCCGCCGCCGAGCGCCTGTTCGGCTGGACGGCCGAGGAGGTGCTCGGCCGGGTGGTGCCGATGGTCCCCGACGAGCTCAAGGCCGAGCACAACGCGGTGCTGGAGCGGGTGCGGGAGGGGCCGCAGATCTCGATCGGGACGCGGCGGCTCACCCGGGAGCGGCGGCTGGTCGACGTCCGGATCGACACCAGCGCGCTGCGCGACTCCGGCGGCGCGCTGCTGGGCTGGGTCAGCGTCTACCACCGGGTCACCGAGGCCGACCAGCACGTCGCCGCCGAGAAGGCGCGGCTCGTCCGGCGGCTGAACGACATCCTCGGCGACCTGAACGCCCAGCACGACCTCGACCGGGTGCTGGACCGGATCACCGCGGCGGTGCTGGAGCTCACCGGAGCCGACGCCGCGGGGTTCGTGCGGATCGAGGAGGACCGGCTGCGGCTGGTCTCGGCCCGCGGCCTGCCCGGTGATCTGCTCGGCACGTCGGTGGAGCTGCACGACAGCCTGGTGGAGGAGCTCCTGCGCGCCGACCGGCCCGTCCTGCTGGCCACCCGGCCCCGGCTGGACGACCTGATCTGGCGGGCGCTGCCCGGCCTGCGGATGGTCGCGCTGGGCCTGGCCTTCCTGGGGGAGCGCCCCTACGGCGCCCTCTACGCGCTGTTCGCGGGCCGCGCGGCCGGCCACACCGAGCTGGAGCTGCTGGAGCTGCTGGCCGGGCACGCGGGCGTCGCGGTCGGCAACGTCATGTCCTACCAGGAGGTCGTCCGGCAGCGGGCGCACGAACGGGCCGTGATCGACGCCAGCGTCGACGGGATCGCGGTGCTGGACGCCGAGGGCCGGGTCTGCCAGTGGAACCCGGCGGCCGCCAGGCTCACCGGGATGCCGGCCGAGGCGGTCCTGGGCGGTTCCCTGCCGTTCGACCACGTCCCCGGCGGAGAGACCACGCTGCAGCTGCCCAACGGCGTCTGGCTGGACGTCCTGTGCGCGCCCATCCCGGAGACCGGCGAGCTGGTGATCGACTTCCGCGACGTCACCGAGGCCAAGGAGCTGGAGGAGTCCAAGGACCTCTTCCTGGCCACGACCAGCCACGAGCTGCGCACCCCGATCACCGTGGTGCGGGGCTTCGCCGAGACCCTGGTCAACCGCTGGGAGGAGCTGCCGGAGGCCGAGCGGCGCAAGGCGGTCGGCACGATCGCCGACCGGGCCAGGGCGCTGGGCCGCCTGGTCGAGCAGCTGCTGATGGGCTCCAGGGCGGGCGCGGAGGAGCTGCCGGTGGTGCGCGAGCCGTTCGACGTGGGCGGGCTGCTGCGGCGGGTCGTCCCCGCCTTCCAGCCGCTGTCGGAGCTGCACCGGCTGGAGGTGCGGGTCCCCGAGGGGCTGCCGCGGGCGCTGGGCGATCCGATGGCCACCGATATCATCGTGGGCCAGCTGGTGGAGAACGCCTGCAAGTACTCGCCCTCGGGCGGCCTGATCGCGGTGGAGGCGGCGCTGGAGGACGACCTGCTGGTGGTGACCGTGGACGACGAGGGAGTGGGCATCGCCGAGGGCGACCATGAGCGGATCTTCGAACGCTTCGTGCAGGGCGAGGCGGGGGACCGCCGCAGATTCGGTGGTGTCGGACTGGGCCTCTACATCGTCAAACGGCTGGCCACGGCCCAGGGAGGCGATATCAGCGCCCGGTCCCGGGCCGGAGGCGGGGCGCGGTTGCGGCTGACCCTGCCGCTCGCGAATGTGACGGACGAAACGCGCGTGTGACGAGTAACCGGGCCGATCGCTGGAAATGGCTTGAAGTGCACAACCCCGGCCGTCAACCGGCGGACGGAGAACGGTAGGTTGACCGCTTCGCGCCAACATACGGGGGTGGTTGGTGATGAGATCCCGGTCAGTGTCTCGCACGGCGAGCAAACGTACGTTTCGCCCGGGTTTCCGGGTGTCACCAACTGGGCATTTCGGTCGTACAGAAGACGCAGGAGTTGCGCGAGATGCGGAGGAGGTGAAGACGATGAGCACCTGTTACCTTCCGCACGCACCGGCCAGCGTCTCGACGGCCCGCCGGAGTCTCAACCGCGATCTGATCTCGTGGGGAGTCGCCGACGACGTGGCGGACGACGCCGCGGTGATCCTGAGCGAGCTGCTCAGCAACGCGCTGCGGCACGCCCGCCCGCTGCCGGGCGGCGAAGGCGAGGTCAAGGTCTCGTGGATCAAGGTCGGCGACACCGTCGAGCTGGCGGTGACCGACGGGGGCGCGATCACCGAACCGCGCAAGGGCCAGCCGGCGCTCTCCTCGCTCGGAGGGCGGGGGCTGGGCATCGTCGAGATCCTCTCCCAGTCCTGGGGCGTACGCCGCGACGACCAGGGCAACACCGTCTGGGCCCACCTGCACGCACCGGTCGGGTACGCGAACGGTGAAAGAGGGGCCCCAATGCAAAATCTGCGTCAAGTGACACGCTAAGGTCATCCTTAGCTCGGGGTGCTGTCGTGCCCCCGTCGGTAGCACTCCGGGCCTCCAAGCCTTCCGCCCCGTCCGGAGTGCGGCGAACATGATCTTCCGCCCCGTGTGACGCCCTCCAGCCCGTGAGCCCCTTCGCCGGGACACCCGGCATGAGACCTCTCACCGGCCGCCGGAGCCGGACTTCGCAGGGACCGGATTCAGCTTCGCAGGGACTCGCTGAGCGCCCGGTACGTCGCGCACGGCCAGCTGACCATGCAGGTGTGGCAGCGCCGGAGCGGGGCGTCCGGGTCGCTGGTGAGGCCGCCGCCCTGGCGCGGCCGGTGCAGGCACAACACGCGCAGCGCCATCTCCGACAGGGCGGCGACGTCCTCCCGCGCCTCGGCGAGGAAGAGGAGGTCCTCCCGGGTGAGCCGCGCCCGCACCGGTACGATCCCGTCGCGGTTGACCAGCCGCAGCAGGAACCTGACGGTGCCGCGCCAGGGCGTGGATTTCTCCGATCGGGCGTGGATCGTCTCCAGGCGCTCACGTATCCGGGAACGTTGCCGCTCAGGCGAAATCCTCACCCGTTCAGCTTGCCAAAATCGCCGGTTCATGGGGCAGTAATCACCAGGTCAGACGGTGTCATTACCTTGACGGGACATGATGATTACCGGCAGAACAGATGAATCGCCGGGCCTGGGTAGGCGTTCTCTGGCCCCCGGCCGACTTGGCGGATAGTGTGCCGGTCATGGAGCTTCAGGTCTCGACTGCATCACAAGCAGGTCACATCGCGATCACCGCTGTCGGTGAGCTGGACCTGTACACCGCACCCAGACTGCAGCAGGCACTGGCCGCCGCGCTCACCGAGCAGGACTTCGGCCGGGTGGTCGTCGACCTCTCGGGAGTGGAGTTCTGTGATTCGACAGGCATGAACGTGCTGCTGTCCGGCATGAAACGCGCCAAGGAGCGGGGCGGCACCTTCGAACTCGCCGCGCCGCGTCCGGCCGTCCGCAGGATCCTGCAGGTCACCGGTCTCGACACCGTCTTCACCGTGCACGACGCGGTTCCGGCACTCGACGCCACCTGAGGGCCACTACCATCGCAGGCATGCCCGACAACACCCCGGCCGACACCATCGGCACCGCGGTGGTCATCCCCGCCAAGGATGAGGCCCAGCGGATCCCCGCGACCGTCCAGGCCGCGCTCAAGCTGCCCGGAGCCGACCTGGTGCTGGTGGTGGACGACGGATCGTCCGACGCCACCGCCGAGCTCGCCGAGCGGGCGGGGGCCAGGGTCGTGCGGCACGCCCGCAACCGGGGCAAGGCCGCGGCCATGGAGACCGGCGCCGAGGCGGTGCGCCTGCTGGACGCCCACGACGGGGTGCCCGCCCGCCACCTGCTCTTCCTCGACGCCGATCTCGGGGAGACGGCCCAGGAGGCCGCCCCGCTGATCGAGCCCGTCCGGGCCGGCGAGGCCGACATGACGATCGCCGTCTTCGTCTCGCGGGTGAAGCTCGGCGGCCATGGGATCGTCGTCCGCCTGGCGCGCGACGGCATCCTGCGCGCCACCGGCTGGAGCGCCACCCAGCCGCTGAACGGGCAGCGCTGCCTGACCCGCGCCGCGTTCGAGGCGGCGCGGCCGCTCGCCGCCGGGTTCGGCGTGGAGACGGCGCTCACCATCGACCTGCTGCGCCAGGGGTTCCGGCTGAAGGAGGTCGAGGTGCCGCTGTCGCACCGCGCCACCGGCACCGACCTGCGGGCCCAGCTGCACCGCGCCAGGCAGTTCCGGGACGTGGCCAGGGCGCTGGCCACCCGCGACCCGGCGGTACGCGACCGGCTCGGCCGGTTCCGCGCCCGTGGCCTCTGACCAGGCCTCTCCCGCTCTCGACGGGTCGTCCGCGGACCCGCGTCCCGGCGGAGGCGCCACTTCCACCCCGTCCCGGGGGATACCGGGCCTGGCCTGCCTGGGGCTGAGCCTCGCCGCCTTCCTCACCCTCTCCCTGCTCGGCCCGTCCCTGGTGCAGCCCGCGCTGGACGGCTCCGGCCCGCCGTGGTCGTTTCACGTGAATCCACCGCCCGAGCCGGTGCTGGCGCTGCTGGTGGCGGGCGTCCTGCTGGCCGGGCTCGGCCTGGCCCTGTGCTTCCGCGCGGCGGCGCGCGGCTGGTCCCCCCGCCCCGGACTCCTGCTCGGCGCCGGCGTCGGGCTGGCCGTCCTGTTCTCGGTGACCCCCCCGGTCGGCTCCAGCGACCACCTGAACTACGCGGCGTACGGCCACATGGCGGTCTCGGGGCTCGACCCGTACACCACGACGGCGACCGACCTCGGGGACGACCCGTACGGCCGCGCCGTCCAGGAGTGGCGGGACACGCCGTCCATCTACGGGCCGCTGGTGACGGGCGTCCAGGCGCTGGCGGCGCTGGCCGGAGGCGACTCGCCGCGGCTGACCGTGCTGGGGCTCTCCCTGGTCAACGGCCTGGCCTTCGTGCTGGCCGGCCTGATCCTGCACCTGCGCACCCGCGACCCCCGGGCCCGGGTGCGGGCCGCGCTGCTGTGGACGCTGAACCCCCTGCTGCTCTACCACCTCGTCGCCGGCGCGCACAACGACGTGCTGGGGATCACCGCGGCGGTCGCCGCGCTCGCCCTCTTCACCGCCGGGTCGGGCGGCGTGTGGCGGGCGTTCGGCACGGGAGCCGCGGTCGGCATGGCCGTCGCCACCAAGTTCCCCGCCGGCGTCGTCGGCGGCGGCCCGGCCTGGCGGCTGCTCACCCGGCGCCGGTTCGCCGAGCTGGCCGCGCTGCTGGCCGGCGCGGGCCTGGTCGTGGCCGTCGGCTACCGGCTGGCCGGGCCGCACGCGCTGGACCGGGTGCGGGAGGCCGCCGATTCCATCTCGCTGGCCAATCCCTGGCGCCTGCTGGCCGGCCGGGGCGGCGGCGTCCTGGGCCTGGACCTGCCGCGCTCGTTCGTCGCGGCGGGTTCGCTGGTCCTGCTGGTGCTGCTGCTGTGGCTGCTGGTCCGGGCGCTGCCCGAGACCGATCCCGTGCTGACGGTCTCGGCGGGGCTGGTGCTGGCCTGGCTGTTCGCCGCCTCCTACGCGCTGCCCTGGTACGACGGGCTCGGCTGGGCGCTGCTGGCCTTCCTGCCGTGGTCGCGGTTCGACTGGTGCATGCTGGCGCGGACCGTCGCGCTGAGCCTGGCCTACCTGCCCGCCCGGGACCCCCGGCTCGCCGGACTCCCCGACGGGCTGCACTGGCTGGTGACGGGCGTGCGCGCCACCGTCATGCCGTTCGTGCTGGCGTCGGTGCTGGCTCTTCTGGTGTGGTGCTGCCTGCGTCGGCCGCGTCCAGCTCCAGCGCTCTGACGCACGCCGCCAGCACCAGCGGGATCGCCAGCGTGAAGACCAGCGCGGGGATCACCACGCCGGAGTCGTTCATCAGCATGCCGATCAGCGCGACCGTCAGCACCGCCAGCAGCGCGGGCCGCAGCGTCGGGGTGCGCCGGTAGGCCGAGGCCAGGATCGGGGTCCGCCACGCCGAGGGGCGCGCCAGCACCAGGAACAGGAAGAGCAGCCCGCCGATCACCGCCAGGGTGTACTCCAGGTGGCCCAGGCTGCCCAGCATCGCGCCGAACTTGCGGGTGACGACGCTCCAGCCCTCGCCCGCCGCCAGCTGCCGCCAGAACTGGCCCAGGTGGGTCGGCTCGGCGCGGCGCGAGTCGGCGTACGACATGCCGAGCACGACCACGGCGCCCAGCAGGCCCAGCAGGCCCAGGCGCACCACCGAGATCCGCCTGCCGCTGAGCAGGAGGGCGAGCGTGCCCGTCCCCACCAGGATCGCGACGACCCCGCCGAAGTCGCTGCCCCAGCCGGGCAGGCCGTCGACGACCACCGCGACCAGGCCGATGGCCACCACGACCGCCAGCGCGGCCTTGCGCCGTCCTGCCCGCAGCAGCGGCTCCGCCAGCCAGGCGGCCGTCAGGATCGAGGCGGTGGCGAAGAGCGCGAAGGCCATGTTCCCGAAACCGTAGAACCGGCCCGCCACCAGCGCGGTGTAGCCCATGAACGTGTTGATCTGCAGGCTGGAGCCGCTGATCACGTCCAGCCCGAGGACGAGCGCGGTCAGCCCGGCGATCACCAGGCCGGGCCCGGTGATCGAGCGCCGCCAGGGGCCCGCCAGCGCCAGCGCCGTGATCAGCGCGGCCAGGCCCGCCACGCAGACGACGAGCATCGTGCCCGGGGAGGAGGCACGCCACCAGGGCAGCATCCCCGCCAGGTAGGCGGCGGCCGGGGTCGCCGCGCCCGCCAGCGCGCCGATCCTGGTCCAGCCGAGGATGCGCCTGCGGTCGCGGTCGCGGGCGCCGCTGCGGCGCAGCGCGAGCGCGGCGTAGCCGTAGAGCAGCAGCTGCACGCTGAACAGCACGATGAAGAACCCGCTGCTCAGCTTGCGGACGGCCTGCGCCGCGAGGTCCTGGTCGTGCAGCGCCTCGACCTTGGCCGCGGCCGGGTCGGCGGAGGGGGCCGACCGCCAGGCCGAGCCGACCGCGCCGGACGGGCGCTCGATCCCCAGCTCGGCCAGGACGGTCGCGGTGAGGTCGGTCAGGGTGACCAGGCCGTCCCTGCGGGTGGCGGCGCTGGTGAGGTAGCCGCGCTCGAAGCCGCCCGCGCCCAGGGCGACGTGCAGGTGCGGGGTCGGGGTGGTGTCGGCGAGCCCGGCGATCAGCACGGTCGTGCCGGCGGGCAGGGCGCCGACGACCCGGGCGATCCGGGCGTCGTCGGCGGTCACGGCGCGGGCGCGGTCCTCGGCGCTGACCTGGGCCTGGGCGCCGGAGGAGTCGACACCGGCCTTGACGTAGGCGCGGGAGACGTCGTCGACGTCGACGACGGTCAGCGCGCAGGCCGCCCAGTCGGTGACGGCGTTCTCGTCGGCGGCGTAGCGGTCCACCCGGCCCTGTCCGTCCGCCGCGGCGAAGGCGCCGCCGGGGCCGACCGCCTGGGTGCAGCCGCCCGCCCGGCGCACGGCGTCGCCGAGCAGGCCCGCCTTCGCCCCGTAGGCGGTCCCCGCGTTGTCGGTGACGATCTCGCCCCAGCCGGGGACGGTCGCGCCGCCCTCGGCGGTGGCGGGGGGCGGGGGGAGCGCGCAGCTTCCGTTGGCCAGCCGCGCCCGCTGGCCCGCCGAGACCGTCAGCCAGCCGTCGACGGGGCAGGTGCGGGTGGTGGTGGTCCGGACCGACAGCGCGGCGGCCGCGCCGTCGCCGGTGAGCCGCCACAGGGCGGGGGTGCCCTCCGCGGAGAGGTCGCTCCACTGCAGGCCGGGCACGCCGACGACCACGACGCGGGAGGCCGGCTCGGCCTGTGCGGGCTGGGCGCAGAGGGTCATGACCGCCGCGACCAGCGCGGTGATCAATGCCCGGGCGGCGGGCCACCTGCGGGCCACGAGACCTCCAACGGCTGCTCTACAAGACGGTCGCCCCCAGGTTAGTGGTCGGATTAGGCCAGGATGGTCCCATGGTCGGACCTGGAAGACGTGTGCTCGCCGCAGTGGCGGGGCTGGCGGCCGCCGCCCTCGTGCTGGTCCCCATGGCGGTGAACTGGCTCACCAATCCGGCCGACCAGAGGCTGGTGGACCTCGACGTCTACCGTACGGCGGCCATCGCGCTCGTGCACGGGGAGCCGATCTACGGCTTCGTGACCGAGCCGCCGCAGCTGCTGCCCTTCACCTACCCCCCGTTCGCGGCGCTGCTGGCCGTCCCGCTGGCCTGGATGTCGTGGCCGGTCGCGCAGGTCGTCATGGTCCTGCTGATCTACGGGGCGCTGGCTCTGGCGGTCCGGTACGGCTTCCGTCCCCTGCTGCGGCGGACCGGCGCCTGGTCGCCGCTGGCGCTGGGCGTGCTGGTGGCGCTGATGCTGTGCCCGATGCCGATGCGCGACCAGATCCGGTTCGGGCAGGTCGACCTGTTCCTCGTGGCGCTGTGCGTCGTGGACTGCGCCGCGCCCCGCGCCCGCTGGCCGCGCGGGCTCCTGGTGGGCCTGGCCCTGGCGGTCAAGCTGACGCCGGGCGTCTTCCTCGTCTACCTCCTGATCACCCGGCGCCGGGAGGCCGCGGTCAACGCGCTGTTCACCGCGGCGGCCGCCACGCTCTTCACCGCCTCCCTGCTGCCGTGGGAGTCCCGGGACTTCTGGCTGGGCGCGCTGCTGGAGGGGGACCGGGTCGGCTCCAACTACGTCACCGCCAACCAGGCGGTGCGCGCCGTCCTGCTGCGCATGTACTGGCCGGACCCGGTCACCACGGCGGTGTGGGCGGCGGCCGTGGCGGTGCTGGCGTGGACGGGTTTCCGGTACGCCAGGAGGCTGTCCCTGCTGGGCGCCTCCGGCCGGTTGTCGCCCGCGGACTCCTGGTCGGCCGAGCAGGCGGGGATCGCCGTGACGGGCCTGCTCGCGGTGATCGTCTCCCCGGTCTCGTGGATCCACCACCTGGCCTGGCTCGTGCCGGTCGTGGGGGCCCTGGCGGGGGACGGCAGGAACCTGAGAAGGTGTTCGGCCGCGGCCGGAGTGTGGCTTTTCTATGTGCTCACCATTCCCTGGTGGGGAACAAGCCATATCCAGTCGGCCAAGCCGCTCTGGGAACAGGCCCTCGGTAGGATCATGCAGAGCTCTTACGGGCTGGGCGCGGTCGCTCTGTTGTTCGTCTTGGGAAGCTGGTTGGTGAGCGAAATGTGGCGGGAAACACCGGCAGAACACGAAGATGAGGCGCGTACCGACGCATCGATGGGTATGTTCACCTCGTGATGCTCATCACCGTGGCCGTCATCGGGGCCCTCGCCGGACTCGCGGGGCTCGCCATGGCGCTGGTCGCGCACAGGCGGATGGGACAGGTCGTCGAGGAGTGCGCCGGCATCCTGCGCAAGCAGATGCAGGTCGCCACCGGCGTCGACAAGCAGGCGTACCGCGATCTGGCGATCGTCCAGTACGACGCGCTGGAGGAGATGTCGGGGCGGCTGTCGTTCTCCCTGGCCCTGCTCAACTCCGTGGGCGACGGCATCATCCTGACCTCGATCAACGGCCGTACCGAGACCCGCACCTACGCCAAGGTCGTCCAGGACGGCCAGGGCGTCACGCTGCTCTCGCCCGAGGAGGAGCGCGCGCTGCGCGCCGCCCGCCTGGGCAAGGGCCCGATCGTGGACCTGGACGATCCGCTTCCGGACTTCGGGCACCCCGTTCACAGCTGAGCAGCCGCTTCCCTCGGTTACCCTTCTGTTTCATGCCGGACCGTTACGCCTACCTGGGTCCCGAGGGGACGTTCACCGAAGCCGCGCTGCTGACGCTTCCCGGAGCGGAGCGGGCCGAGAGGCTGCCCTTCGCCACGGTCCCGGCCGCGCTCGACGCCCTGCGCGGCGGTGCTGTCGACCGGGCGGTCGTCGCCCTGGAGAACTCCGTCGAGGGCTCGGTGCCCACCACCCTGGACGAGCTGTCCACCGGGGAGCAGCTGCAGATCATCGGCGAGATCCACCTTCCGGTGGAGTTCGCGCTCCTGGTGCGGCCCGGCACGTCCCTGAGGGACATCAAGACCGTCGCCTCCCACCCGCACGCGCAGCCGCAGTGCCGCCGCTGGCTGGCCGCCAACGTGCCGGACGCCGAGTGGCGGGCCTCGACGTCCAACGCCGAGGCGGCCCAGCACGTCGCGGACGGGCTGTACGACGCGGCGCTGGCCGGCTCCTTCGCCGCGGCACGGTTCGGGTTGTCGGTGCTGGCCTCCTCCGTCCACGACGTCGAGGGCGCCGTCACGCGGTTCGTGGAGCTCGCGCGCCCGTGCTCGCCGCCGGCCCCCACCGGCCGGGACAAGACGACGGCCGTCGCCTACATCCGCGACGACCACGCCGGAGCCCTGCTGGAGATCCTCCAGGAGTTCTTCGTGCGGGGGATCAACCTGACCCTCATCCAGTCCCGGCCGACCGGCGCGGGCCTGGGCTCGTACCTGTTCTGGATGGACTTCGAGGGCCACGTCGCCGACGCCCGGGTGGGGGAGGCGCTGATGGGGCTGCGGCGGGTCTGCGCCGACGTGCGCTTCGTCGGCAGCTACCCGGCCGCCGCCGGGACGCGCCCGCAGGTGCGGCGGGGCACCGACGACGCCGACTTCGCCGCCGCGGCCGACTGGCTGGCGCGAATCCGGGGCTGACCGCCACCGGGCAGGTTACTCACAGGTACGCTCTCGCTCATGGGCCTGGAATGCGCGGTTCGCGATGGTGTCGCGACGGTGACGATCGACAATCCCGCCAAGCGGAACGCCATGACCGCCCGGATGTGGCGGGAGCTGCCGGAGCTGCTGGAGCCCCTGGCCAAGGACCCCGCCGTGCGCGTCCTGGTGCTGACCGGCGCCGGAGCCGACTTCTGCGCGGGCGCCGACATCTCCGAGCTCACCGACATCAACCGCAGCGGTGACGCCAATCTGTCGTCCCGGGCGGAGAAGGCGCTGGCCGCCTTCCCCCGGCCGACGGTCGCCGCGATCCGCGGGTTCTGCGTCGGCGGCGGCTGCCAGCTCGCCGCCGCCTGCGACGTGCGGTTCGCCGAGCACGGGGCGCGGTTCGCGATCACCCCGGCGAAGATCGGCATCGTCTACCCGCCGACCGCGATCGAGCGGCTCGTGGGCCTGGTCGGCCCGGCTTCCGCCAAGTACCTGCTCTACTCCGCCGACCTCGTCACGGCCGAGCACGCCCTGCGCATCGGCTTCCTCGAGGAGACCGCCGAGGACGTCGGCGCCCGGGTGGCGGAGTTCGTGCGGACCCTGCTGTCGCGCTCGCAGTTCAGCCTGGAGGCGGCCAAGGACATCGTCGGCGGCATCGCCGACGGCTCCCTGACCGAGGAGCGGGTGGACGGCTGGATGCGCGGCTCGGTGGAGGGCGAGGACGCCGCCGAGGGGATCGCGGCGTTCCTGGCGCGGCGACCCGCCCGATTCACCTGGACGCGTCAGTAATCCTGAGAAATTTCCGGCTTGGGGCCAACTCTTCGGTTGTGTCCTGAGTCTTATTTGACGTGCCGAAACGCACGCTTCGGCTCCTCGGGACGACACATGAGCGCGGGAAAAGGTTGCACGGGATTCTAGGAAATTTTGAGAATCCTGGTATAAACGATGATCACGCGCCATCTGCTGATGTGTCCGGCCAACGGGCACTCGTACCTCTACCTCCCGGAGGACCCCTTGCGGAGAATCACCGGCGTAGCCACCGGCCTGGTCATGGTCGCCGGCACCCTCGCCTACGCCTCCCCCGCCCACGCCGCGGTGGCGACCAAGATCACCATCCGCACCGACCACGCCCCCGCCTACATCGGCGACGAGGTCACCGTCAGCGGCAAGCTGACCCGCTCCAGCGGGAGCGCCCTGAGCGGGCGTGACGTCCTGATCAACGTGGCGGGCAAGCGGAAGATCGTCAGGACCAACTCCGACGGCCTGTACATCGCGGAGTTCCGCGTGCCCAAGAGCGGCACGTTCACCGCCGAGTACCTCGGCTCGGACTCCTACGACGAGTCCGCCGCGGCCACCGCCTACTACGCGCTGCAGTACCGCACGTTCATCGACAAGTTCTCCGCCTCGCCGCGTCCGGTCGAGCAGAACAAGCCGGTGACCATCACGGGACGCACCAACCGCATCGCCGTCGCGGGCGACGAGAGGCTCACGGGGGCGGGCCTGGATCTGCTGTTCACCGGTGACGGCAGCACCTGGTCCTATGTCTCCTCGACGACCAGCGACAAGAAGGGCCAGTTCCGCTTCACGCCGACCGCCGGCCAGAGCGGCACCTGGAAGGTCGTCCTCAAGCCCAACCTGGTCGCCGACGGCTGGCTGCAGACCGAGCGCTCGGCCAAGGTCGACGCCCGCTACCGCACCAGCGTCTCGGCCTCCTCCGCCAAGAGCGTGCGCTACAAGGGCAAGCTCCGCGTCCACGGCGAGCTCGAGCGCAAGGTGGACGGCTCCTGGGCGAACTTCGGCGGCGTCAAGGTCGCCGTCTACCAGCGCGTCAGCGGCTCCAAGAAGTGGAAGCTGCAGGGCTGGGCCTGGGTGGACCGCAAGGGCAGGTTCAGCAAGCGCTTCACCGCCAAGCGCGACGGCCGCTGGAAGGTCGTCTACCACGGCAGCGCCACCCACCTGGGCGACAGCAGCAGGACCTGGTTCGTGAACGTTCGCTGACCGGACACTTCACAACAAAACGGCCCAAGCGGTCGTCATAGTGAGAGAACGAGGAAGGCCGTCTCCGGCGCGGGAGGCGGCCTTTCCTTATCTCCGCGGCTCGTTCGGCGCGTGTGCTCAGCCGCGGGCGGCATGGGGCTCCTGCGGATCGTTCAGTGCGCGTCGGCGCGCGTTCGGTCGCGGGCGGCGTGCCGTCGGGCACGCGGCTCCTGTGGATATCGGGCGGCGGCGCGGCCGCCGGGAACGATAACCTCGGTTCTGTGATTGACCTGCGAGCGCTTCGAGAAGATCCCGACCGGCTGCGCGCCTCCCAGCGCGCCCGGGGCGAGGACGTGGCCGTCGTCGACGTCCTGCTCGACCTGGACGAGCGGCGCCGAGCCGCGCTGACCAGGTTCGAGCAGCTGCGCGCGGAGCAGAAGAGCTCCGGCAAGCTGGTCTCCCGCGCCCAGGGCGAGGAGAAGCAGGCGCTGCTGGCCAAGGCCAAGGAGATGGCCCAGCAGGTCAAGGAGGCCGAGGCCGAGGCCGACACCCTCGCCACCGAGCTCGACGCCGCCCTGCGCACCGTCCCCAACCTGGTGGAGGAGGGCGCCCCCGCCGGCGGCGAGGACGACTACGTGGTCCTGGAGGAGGCGGGCACGATCCCGGTCTTCGACTTCGAGCCCCGCGACCACCTGGAGCTCGGCGAGAAGCTCGGCGCCATCGACATGGAGCGCGGCGCCAAGGTCTCCGGCTCGCGCTTCTACTACCTCACCGGCGTGGGCATGCAGCTGCAGCTGGCCCTGCTCAACCTGGCGATGGAGCAGGCGGTCGCGGCGGGTTTCACCCCCATGTACGTCCCGGTGCTGGTCAAGCCCGAGACGATGGAGGGCACCGGCTTCCTCGGCAACCACTCCGCCGAGGTCTACCACCTCCCCGCCGACGACCTCTACCTCGTGGGCACCTCCGAGGTGGCGCTCGCCGGCTACCACATGAACGAGATCGTCACCGACCTCCCCAGGCGCTACGCGGGCTGGTCGAGCTGCTTCCGCCGCGAGGCGGGCTCCTACGGCAAGGACACCCGCGGGATCATCCGCGTCCACCAGTTCGACAAGGTCGAGATGTTCAGCTACGTCGACCCCGCCGACGCCCACGCCGAGCACCTCCGCCTCCTGGCCTGGGAACGCGAGATGCTCGACAAGATGGAGCTCCCCTACCGCGTCATCGACGTCGCCGCCGGAGACCTGGGCACCAGCGCCGCCCGCAAGTACGACTGCGAGGCCTGGGTCCCCACCCAGAACGCCTACCGCGAGCTGACCAGCACCTCCAACTGCACCACCTTCCAGGCCCGCCGCCTGTCCATCCGCCACCGCGACGCCGACGGCAAGCCCCAGCCCGTGGCCACCCTCAACGGCACCCTCGCCACCACCCGCTGGATCGTCGCCATCTTGGAGAACCACCAGCAGGCCGACGGCTCCGTCCGCGTCCCCCGGGCCCTCCAGAAGTACCTGGGCCGGGAGGTCATCGAACCCGTCCGCTGACCCGCCACGAAACGGCGGCGCCTTTCGGAGGCGACCCGCTCCACGTCGTGCACCGGCCCCGGCCGTCGTCCAGGTGACGGCCGGGGCCGCCGTGTTCCCTGTGACCTTCACCGCTCCTGGGAGCCTTCACCGGCATACGGGGAACGACATCCACCAGGGGAGAGAACGCGAGGGAGGCGCCATGGGACACGGAGAACACCTGGCCGAAGCGGTGAGCCTCGCCGTCGAGTCCGTGGAGAAGGGCTGGGGCGGCCCGTTCGGCGCGGTGATCGTCCACGACGACCGGATCATCGCCCGCGGCCAGAACCGCGTCCTGCTCACCGGCGACCCCACCGCCCACGCCGAGCTGGAGGCGATCCGCAAAGCCGTCCAGGTCCTCAATCCCCGCGCCCCCTCCATCCCCGAAGAGCACCTCGACGAGTCGACGCTGGCCCTCACCCCGCGTCCCGAGGGCTCCCCCGACCCCCTCCCCGAACGGGCCCGCATGCTCAAGGGCTGCGCCATCTACACCAGCGGCGTCCCCTGCCCCATGTGCATGAGCGCCATCTACTGGGCGCGCATCGGCGCCGTCCACTACAGCTGCGGCCCGGAGGCCGCCGAAGAGATCGGCTTCGGCGACGCCTTCCAGTACGAGGACTTCAAGAAACCCCCGGCCGAACGCGGCATCCTCCTCGAACAACACCACCCCGAGCTGGGCGCCGCGGCCTACCGCGCCTGGGAGCGAAAACCCGACCGCCACCCGTACTGACCCCGAACACCCCGCCGCCCACACGACCGGCCGGAAACCGCAGTGCCGCGACCGGCCGGAAACCGCAGTGCGCGGTGGGGCCCGGCGGGGTATGGTGCCCACCATGTCGAGCCCAGAAGCATCCAGGGTGGGGGCTTTCGGTCACCCGTCAGCCCCCTGAACCACCAGAACACTCCCGCCCGCCGTACGACGGCGACTCGCCGATGACGGCGGTCCGTTGGTAACGGTGGCCCGTCAATGACGGCGGTCTGCCGATAACGGCGGCTCGCCGATGACGGCGGCCTGTCGATGACGGCGGTCCGTCGGTAACGGCGGCTCGCCGATGGCGGCTGTGCGCGGGAGCGGTCGGGCCGCTGACCGCGGTGACGAGACGTCTTCTTCGACCTCTTCACTTCGGAGCCACTCGATGCCTCTGACTCTTCACCTGCTCGCCGTGGCGGTCTTCGCCATGGGAACCTCGGAGTTCATGCTCGCCGGGCTGCTCCCGGACATCGCCGTCGACCTCGGCGTTCCGATCGCGACGGCGGGGCTGCTCACCTCCGCCTTCGCCGTCGGCATGGTCGTCGGCGCCCCGCTCATGGCGGGGCTCGCACGCCGGTGGCCACGGCGGTCCAGCCTGCTGGGCTTCCTCGGCCTGTTCGTGGCGGCACACGCCCTCGGCGCCGTCACCGGCGATTTCACGGTCCTGCTCACCACCCGCGTCGTCGCGGCGGTCGCCAACGCCGGATTCCTGGCGGTCGCGCTCACCACGGCCGCGGACCTGGTCCCCGCCGACCGCAAGGGCCGTGCCCTGTCCGTCCTGCTGGCGGGGACCACGCTCGCCATCATCACCGGCGTCCCCGGAGGCGCACTCCTCGGAACCCTGCTCGACTGGCGCGCCACGTTCTGGGCGGTGGCCGCTCTGTGCCTGCTCTCCGCCCTCGGCGTGGCACGAGCCCTTCCCCCCACCACACTCGACGTGGCGGGGGCCGTCCCCGACACCGCTCCCGGCGTGGTGGGGGCCGTTTCCGGCACCACGTCCGAGGCGGCGCGAGCCGTCTCCGACGCCGCTCCCGGCGTGGTGGGGGCCGTCTCTGATACAGCTCCCGGCGTGGAGGGGGTCGTTTCCGATACCACGTCCGAGGTGGCGGGGGCCGTTTCCGACGCTGCTCCCGGGTTGGTGGGGGCCGTCCCCGATGTCGTGCGACGGACGGTCGGGGCACCGGTTCCGGATCTGCGTCGGGAACTCGGCCTGCTGCGGCGCCCCCGCCTGGCCCTGATCCTGCTCCTGGGCGCGCTGGTCAACGCCGCGACGTTCGGCACCTTCACCTTCCTCGCGCCGATCGTCACCGACGTCGCCGACCTGGGGCCGTTGTGGATCCCGGTCGTGCTGGTGCTGTTCGGCCTGGGCGCCTTCACCGGCACGACCATCGCCGGCCGCCTCGCCGACCACCGCCCCGGCACCGTCATCGCGGTCGGCGGCCCGCTGCTCCTCGGCGGCTGGGCAGCCTTCGCCCTCACCGCGTCCCAGCCGCCCGCCCTGCTGCTCCTCGCCTTCACCCAGGGCGCCCTGTCCTTCGCCCTCGGCGGCACGCTGATCGCCCGTGCCCTGTACGAGGCCGCGGACGCCCCGACCATGGCGGGCTCCTACGCCACCGCGGCCCTCAACGTCGGCGCCGCCGTCGGCCCCGTGCTCGCCGCCGCCGCCCTGACCACCGGCGCGGCCGGACCGGGCCCCGTCTGGGTCAGCGGGATCCTGGTCGCGGCGGCCCTCCTCCTCGCCCTGCTCCGCCGTAGGGACTTCGAGCGCGTCGAGGGAGGCGCACGATGACGAAGGGACCGCCGAGGAGGTTCGCTCACCTGGTCTGCACCTGTCCCAGCGGGTGAGGGTCCTCCTTCAGCTCGGAGCACGCCGTCGGCCAGGCGGGGTCCTCGGGGTGGAGGGCGCTGCGGAGGAAGGCCGAGGTGAGGCGCTGCACCAGGGCGACCCGTTCGGGGCTCTCGTCGGTCGTTTCCGCGACGCCGTACCCCGGGACGCCGCCGAGCGCGTGCTCCGCCCCGAACAGCGTCAGCAGGTCCTTGTCGCCGGGGCTCAGGAAATAGGCGTCGGTGAACCAGTCCGGTCCCCGGACGGACAGCGCCGACCGGTCCTGGTCCCCGGCGACGATGAGAGCCGGCGCGGCCATGCCGTCGAAGGACGGGCTCATGAAGGGGAAGTGCTCGGCGGCGAACGGGGACAGGTCGTCTCCGCCCCGGCCCGGCAGGGCGAGCAGGACACCCGCCTTGACCCGCGGGTCGGACATGTCCTCTCCCGGCACGCCGGCGGAGTCGAGGACGCGCGCGCCCAGCAGCGTGCTCGCCGTCTGCGCTCCCCAGGAGTGCCCGGCCACGGCGACGCGGTCGCGGTCGAGGCGGCCGCCGAGGCCCGGCACGGCGGCCTCCAGCAGGTCGAGCCGGTCGAGGACGCGCTTCAGGTCCTCGACCCGGTGGCGCCAGATCAGCGGGGTGCGGGGGTCGTCGGCGGGGAGGCCGAGCGTCCGCGAGTCGAGATGGGTGGGCTGCGCCACCACGAAGCCCTGGGCGGCCCAGAAGTCCGCCAGCGGGGCGTAGCCGTCCATCGACCAGCCATAGCCGTGCGAGAAGACGACGAGGGGCAGGTCGTGCCCGGTCACGGGCGCGGACACGCGGACCTGGAGGTCCTCGCCGCGGCCCGGGGCGGGCAGGACGACCGGCCGCACGGAGACCACCGGCGCGGGTACGCGCGTGTTCGCCTCGGTGCTCGCCATGGTTGATGTAGGCATGGAAACGCCTTCCGTCGTGCGTGTTTGGTCGTGGGGCGCCCGCCTGCCATCATGGACAAACGGGACGTCGTCCCGTTTCGACGATATGGGACATTGTCCCGTTTAGCAATCCCGGCAGTGGAGGAACACGCGATGAACGAAGACGGCCAGGCCGCGGAGCGCGCGGCCCGCCCCCGGCGGGCGGACGCCCGGCGCAACAAGGAGGCACTGCTCGACGCCGCCGCCGCGGTCTTCGTCGCGTCGGGCGTGGAAGCCCCGATACGCGACATCGCGGCCAAGGCCAACGTCGGGACCGCCACGATCTACCGCCACTTCCCGACCCGGGCGGACCTCATCATCGCCGTCTACCGGCACCAGGTCGAAGCCTGCGCCGAAGCCGGCCCCGCCCTGCTGGAGACCGCCGAGACCCCGCACGCCGCCCTGGCCCGCTGGATCGACCTCTTCGTCGACTTCCTGGTCACCAAACACGGCCTGGCCGCCGTGCTGCAGTCCGACAACGCCGGCTTCGAGACCCTGCACGCCTACTTCCTCGACCGCCTGGTGCCCGTCTGCGCCCGCCTCCTCGACGCCGCGGCCGCATCCGGCGAGATCCGCACCGACATCGCCGCCTACGAACTCATGCGCGGCGTCGGAAACCTCTGCATCGGCGCCGAAAACGACACCCGCTACGACGCCCGCCGCCTGGTCGACCTCCTCATCTCCGGCCTACGCCACCAGAACACCCGATAAGAGCGGGACGTACGGCGGGCACGCGAGACGAGCCGACGGGAAGGGCCCGAGACGCGCCAGATGGAGAGCGGTCTCCTCGTCAACGAGCATCGCTGAGCAGCGGTCCTTGTCCGTCTCAAGCCCCATCGCCAGGAACCTCTGCTCGCGGTTCACGAGTGGGTGGAAGCGGTGGCGAGGGCGGCTTTGTATTCGTTGAGCCATTCGGCGTTCTGCCGGCTCGGGGTCGTGTCGATCGTCGGTGACGGGGCGCGGGTGATGGTGCGCAGTCGGCGCACCTATGCCCTGTTGACTTGGGACTTTGTGACAGAGGGGGCATAGGTGGGCCTGCCGCGTACCCACGGCGGCACAGTCGACCACGGGTGTAGTCGCCTGCGGGAGACGGTGGGTGGTGAAGGGTCTGCTGTGAGGGGGCCACTGTGTTGCACGCTTGATCAGCAGGCTCTTGGGGACCGCCGCGATAGCGGCGGTCCCCCTTGATCCTGTAGGGGAAAGCCTCACGCACGTGGGTCCTGTCGCAATCACCCGGCAACAGTGTCGAGGGCGAGGTGCCAAGGGAACGTGGCCAACCGGTCGCCGCCGGTGCCTGGTGGGTGGGATTCGACCTGGCCTGGACCGTAGAGCACTTGGACGCCTGTGCTGCGTAGATAGGCGATGCTCTGGGCGAAGACGGGATTCGCGGCCAAGGCTGTGTTGACAAAGGGCAGAACCGCGGTCGGGACTCCGAGAGGGACGAGTTCGGCCAAGGTGCTGAGGGCGTAGTTGTCGGCGGTGCCGTGTGCCCATTTGTTGATCGTGTTGTAGGTGGCGGGCGCGACGATGACGGCGTCCGCTTTGGGGAGTCGTCTGTTCTCGCCGGGTTCGCGGTAGTTGCTACGCACAGGTTGGCCGGTGAGCGTTCGCAGCTCGGTGGTGTCGATGAAGCCGGTCGCTGAGGGGGTGGCGATCACGCAGACGGTCCAGTCGCGTTCTTGGGCGTGGCGGACCATGTCGGCGACGTGAGAGGCGGGGCCGGCGGCGCAGACGATGAGGTAAAGCACGGGACGGTGCGTGTCGTTCACATGGAAAGTCCAGCGTGTGCGGCGACCTGGCGCAAACTCCTCGACTGGCCTGTCTCCTCGGTAGACAGCAAAGAGGTGATGAGTTCTCGGGACAGAGGACGGCGGCGGACCTCCTGTGGTGAAGTCCGGTCCGCGAGTACAAGGGCTTCGACGGCCTGTGTGGGTTGGCCGCATTGGCGATGTGCCTCAGCGAGATCGAGCAGGTAGTTGGCTTTGCGTTCTCTGGGCAGCCGGTTGAGCTCTTCGTCACTGATCTGCTGGGCATAGATGATCGCAGTTGAGCCGTTCCCAAGCCGAACAAGTGCCGAAAGACGATGGACCTTGACGTTCGGCAGACCGAATGCGGTCTGCGGGTGGTCGTAGTCGCTTCCGAGCTTGAGCGCGAGTTCCGTTGCCCGCTCGTGCATGGTGAGGGAGGTGTCCGCGTCTCCGTCTCGGGCTGCTGCGATCTCAGCGGCGAGCAGCATCATGCCGATGAGGGAGAGTAGTTCGTCGGGCGCATCGGCCAGGTCGGGCTCAAGCCGCTGGACGACTTTGAGCACGAGCTGTACGGCCTCTTTTCGTTGGCCTGAGGACATCAGGGCGCGGGCCGCGCATCGGGTGGCACGGACGAGAGAGACGGGATCTCCGGTCTGTAGGTGAAGCGCCCCGAAGGTTCCGGACAGTGGTCCCACTACAATGGGATTGTCCGGAAGGTGTTTAATTTTGGCTCGAT
>NZ_BAAAHH010000040.1:0-59923 GCF_039525175.1 Actinocorallia libanotica | reverse complement strand
CTGGAAGTTCAGCCCGTCCACGGACTTCACCAGGCCGTCGTCGGTCGGGAAGTGGATGCGCAGGTCGCGCACCTCCAGGAAGGGGCGCGCCCCGGACGCGGCGGGCACGGATGCGCTCTTCACTAGTTCAGCCTCACCCTCGGGTCGACCACGGCGTAAAGGATGTCCACGATCAGGCTGGCCAGGACGATGAAGACGGTCGCCAGCAGCACCACGCCCATCACCATCGGCAGGTCGCCCGACTCGATCGAGTCGATCGACAACGCCCCCAGGCCCGCGAACCCGAACGTCTTCTCCGTCAGGACAGCGCCGCCCAGCAGCAGGCCCAGGTCCAGCCCGAAGACGGTGAGGATCGGCGTCAGCGAGGCCCGCAGCGCGTGCTTGGTGATGACGGTCCGCTCCGGCAGGCCCTTGGCCCGGGCGGTGCGGATGTAGTCCTCGTTCAACGTCTCCAGCATGCCCGCACGCGTCAGCCGCGCGTACAACGCGGCGTACAGGAACGCCAGCGTCACCCACGGCAGGATCAGGTTATAAGCCCAGTCCACCGGATTGTCCAGGAAGGAGGTGTAGGCCACCCCGTTCGGCCAGAGCTTGAGGCCGTAGGCGAACACCGCCAGCGACACCAGGCCGGTGAAGTAGATGGGCAGGGAGACGCCCGCCAGCGCCGTCATCATGGCGAGGCGGTCGAAGAGGCTGCCGCGGCGCAGCGCGGAGATGATGCCGATGCCGACGCCGACGACCAGCCAGATGACCGCCGCGCCGGCGGCCAGTGACAGTGTCACCGGCGCCCGGTCCAGGAGCGTGGGCAGCACCGGCTCGGAGTTGCGGAACGAGTACCCCAGGCACGGGGCGTCGCAGTGCATCACGCTGGGGCCGTTGCTGAAGTCCTGGCCCGCCACGATGCCCTTGACGAACCGGCCGTACTGCACGGCGATCGGGTCGTCCAGGCCCAGCCGCTCCTTGATGTCGGTGATCGCCTCCTGCGTCGGGGCCTTGCCCGCGTAGGAAGCGGCGAGCTGGTCGGTGGTCTGCCCGGCCAGTTTCGGCAGCAGGAAGAAGATGCCGAAGGTGACCATGCTGACGATCATCAGCATGGCGACCGCGCCGAAGAGGCGCCTGACGATGAATGCGAACACTTGGAACGGCCCGGCGAGCGCGGCCCCGAAAAGGGGCCGCGCTCACCTCTCGGCCTTCACCTGCCTTCTGCGGTGATCAGACGAACCGAGCGGACGTGGGCTACTTCACGCCCAGGTTGAGGTAGTCGTACATACCGCTGTAAGCGGCCGACACGAACACGTTGCTGATGGTGTCGGGACGGTACAGCAGCTGGTTGGAGTAGGTCAGCGGGACGATGTCGCCGCTCTCCATGACCGCCTTGTCGACCTGGCCGTACATCGCGTTGCGCTTGGCGGTGTCGTTCTCCTGCGTCGAGGCGTCGAAGAGGTCGTCGACGGCCTTGATGTCGGTCTCCGACAGGTTGGTGTTGCCGGCGGGCTTGATGGAGCGGCTGTCGACGATCTGCTGGAGGAAGCCGAAGCCGGACGGCCAGTCGGCGCCCCACTTCATCATGGACAGGCCGACCTTGTTGGACTTCACGAACGACGGCGCGCCGGCGTACTTGGTGAAGTAGTCACCCGACGGGTAGCTCTTGATCTCGACCTTGATGCCGGCCTTGGCCAGGCCCTGCTGGATCGCCTGGGCGGCGGCCATCTCCTTGGGACGGTCGGCGCGGGCGGTCAGCGTGGTGGTGAAGCCGTTGGGCTGCCCGCACTCGGCCAGCTGCTCCTTGGCCTTGGCCGGGTCGCCGGCGTTGTTGGCCGACGGGTACAGGTCGAACTTCTCGTAGCCGGTCACCGACGGCGGCAGCACGGTGGTGGCGATCTCGCCGCCGGCCAGGGGGCCGCCCAGGCCCGTCTGCACCGAGACCTTGTCGACGGCGTACTGCACGGCCTTGCGGCAGGCCGGGTTGTCGAACGGCGCGACCTTGGTGCTGATCGTCATGTAGGTCAGCGAGTTGCTGGTGGCGACGTCGGTGTGGTTCTTCTGCGCGGCGTTGCCCAGGGCCTTGGGCTGGGCGGCGGTGGCCAGGCCGGCGCCGGCCAGGTCGACGTCGAGCGCGCCGGACATCAGGCGGTTGTCGATGTCGTCCTGGTTCTGGTTGAGCGCGACGGAGATGGTGTCGGGCAGCGCCTTGCGCAGCGGGTCGGTCGAGGCGTCCCAGTGCTGGTTGCGCGAGAGCTTCATCTCCTTGCCCGGCACGTAGGAGTCGACCTTGTAGGGGCCGGAGGAGACGATCTCCTTCTTGTAGTTGACACCGGTGTCCTTGGCGCGCGGGACCGGGGCGGTCTGCGGCATGGTGCCCAGGTAGTCGAACTCCGAGAACGGCGTGTTCAGGTGGAAGACGATGGTGTGGTCGTCGGGCGTCTCGATGGACTTCAGGCCCTCTTCGGACTTGTCCTTGTAGGGGCCCTTGTAACCGCCGGGGTTGTCGACCAGGTATTGCTTGAAGTACTTGGGGCCGAGCTGGAGCTCGGAGGTGAAGTTCGAGCGCTCGACGGCGTACTTGACGTCCTTGGAGGTGACCTCGGTGCCGTCGTCGAACTTGACGCCCTTGCGGATCTTGTAGGTCCAGGTCTTGCCGCCGTCCGAGGGGGTGCCCAGCGACTCGGCGAGGTCGGGGACGACCTCGAGGTTGTCGTTGCCCGGGGCGTTCTTGAAGGTCGTCAGCGCGCGGGCGTAGTTGCGGGCGAAGTTCCAGGAGAACGCGTAGTACGTGTCGCCGGGGTCGGGCGAGTCCCAGTCGCTCGACATGGCGTAACGCAGGTTGCCGCCCTTCTTGTCCGAGGCGTTGACGACCGCGGTGTTGGCCGCGTCCGCCTTGGCCGCGGAACCCGAGGTACCCGATTCGGAGTCGCCGCCGCAGGCGGTGAGCCCGGCGGCGAGCACCGCGCCCACCGCGAGGGACGCCCCGATCTTGATCTTCTTCATGTGCTGAGCGCACCTCTCTGGGAACTGGCAGGGGAAACGCGAACCCGTGGGGGGTTCATCGGGCCCGGGGGTCGAGTGCGTCGCGCAGCCCGTCCCCGAGCAGGTTGAAGGCCAGGACGGTGATGAAGATCGCCATACCTGGGATGATCATGAAGAACGGCGTGTTCTGGTACGTCGGCACCGCCAGCGTCAGCATGCCGCCCCACGAGGGGGTCGGGGGGTTCACGCCGACGCCCAGGAAGGACAGGGCCGCCTCGAAGAGGATGTTGGTGGGGATCAGCAGCGTCGCGTAGACGATGACCGGCGCCACCAGGTTGGGCAGCAGTTCCTTGAACAGCACGTACCCGTGGCCGGCGCCGAGGCTCCGGGAGGCGTCCACGAACTCCCGCTCGCGCAGGGACAGGGTCTGGCCGCGCACGATGCGCCCGATGTAGGGCCAGTTGAAGAAGCCGATCACGAAGATCAGCACCCCCACCCGCAGGCCGTTGCCCTTGATCCCCAGCACCTCGCCCGGCACCACGCCCACCAGCGCGATCGCGAACAGCAGCAGCGGGAAGGCCAGGAACACATCCATCGCCCGGCTGATCAGAGTGTCCACCCAGCCGCCGAAGTAGCCGGCGAGCACGCCCATGACGGTGCCGATCAGCACCGACAGCAGGGTCGCCAGGAACGCCACCAGCAGCGAGATGCGCGCGCCCGAGACGATCCGCGAGAGCATGTCGCGGCCGGTGTTGGGCTCCACGCCCAGCAGGTGGTCGGCGCTGATGCCCGAGTGCAGCCAGCCGCCCTTGGGGCGCTGGAACGTGGGGTCGATCAGGTTCTGGTTGTAGACGGTGGGGTCCTGCAGGAAGAACGGGCCGAAGATCGCGGCCACGATCAGCAGGACGATGACCACCCCGCCCGCCAGCGCCGCCTTGTCGCGCTTGAGGCGGAGCCAGGCGATCTGCCCCAGGGAGCGTCCCTGGACGGCCTTGCCGGGGACACCCTGCAGAACGTCCTCCGGATGGGCCTCGACCTCGCCCTTCGACACCTCGATGGGCGCGGTCACGCGGTCTCCCTAAGCTCGCTCACGCACGTTCCTCTCCTGCCACCGGACACCCGCCGCCGCGGCGGCGTGGTGTACGTGCCCCTTGTATCCGCGCCGCGGTCGACGCCAAGGTGCTCGGAGCAGCCCTCTTAACAGAAAGTTACCGTTTGATGACACATCCTGGATTCTTCTCCCCCCGACGGAAGAACTTCCGTTACAGAGGCCGAATCCGGACACACCGCAAGAGAGTATCCATGCCGCCGGATAGGGCTTTGTTCCCGGAAGCCATGATCACGGAAAGATTTACATTTTCGAGTCATACGTGTGATCTGATCAACGGGGAGGGATGTACGGGGCGAAGATTATCCGTACCAGCGAGTAACCGAGCACCCGGAGTGGAGCGCTCCAGCGTGTGCTTTCTCACATTATGGACAGCGAAAAGGCCCGCCCCCGTCCGGGAGCGGGCCCTGGGACCGCGTGCGCCGGGGCCACCGCCCCGGCGCGCTTCAGATCCCGCGGCGGCGCAGGATCTCCTCGATCTCCTTCATGTCGTCGTCCATCCCGTCCCCCAGGGCCGCCCCGCCGCGCGGCGCGGGAGCGGCGCCCTGCCGCTCCGCGGGAGCCACCCGGCGCGGCCCCGCCTCCGGCGCGCGCGAGCGCAGCCGCACCCCGGACACCACGTACAGGACGCCCGCCAGGCCCAGGACCGCCACGCCCGCCCAGCGGGCCGGGTTGAGGGCCAGCGAGGCGAGGAACCCGGTCAGCCCGGTCAGGTAGAACCCCAGCGGCACCAGCGACCAGGCCGCGCCGCGCAGGCCCGAGGCCGTGCCGCGGCTCCGGGCGAACCGCCAGCTGGCCAGCAGCCCCAGGACGGTGGCCGCGAGGCTGACGGTGAACAGCAGGACATCGCTCATCTCTCACTCCCCAGTGCGCTTCCTCCATCGTCACACGCGGGAGCCGCGGTCTCCTCCTCCCCGGGGAGGGTTCGGCCCCCGATCTCCTCAGGGTCTCCCCCGGGCGCGGATCAGGGGCGCACCACCAGGGAGCGCAGCCGCTCGACGGTCAGCCCCTCCATCGAGGGCAGCACCGTCCGGGTCGGCGCGTGCTCGATCGGCACCACGCACGGGATCGCCACCACCGCGCAGCCCGCGGCCTCGGCGGCGCGCACCCCCGTCAGGGAGTCCTCCAGCGCCACGCACCGCGCCGGGTCGGCGCCCAGCAGGCGCGCCGCCTTCAGGTAGGGCTCGGGGTGCGGCTTGGTGTGGTCCACCTCGTCGCCGGCGACGGTCAGCGCGAAGTGGTGCCGGCCCAGCGCGTCGATCGCCACGTCGGCCAGCGAGCGGACCGTGGAGGTGACCAGCGCGATCGGGACGTCCGCCTCGGCCGCCTCGGCCAGCAGCTCCCCGGCGCCCGGCATGACGACCAGGTCGGTCGGCAGCCGCTCGGCCATCAGTCCCAGCAGGCGCTCGGCGACCTCCTCGCGGGGCACGCGCGAGCCCGCGAGCGCCAGCATGTAGTCGACGGTCGACCACAGCGCCCCGCCCACCACGGCGTTCTGGTGCTCGACGTCCCACGGGCCGCCGAGCCACCGCATGACCTCGTGCTCCACCTCCAGCCAGACCGGCTCGGAGTTGATGAGGGTGCCGTCGAGGTCGAAGAGGATCGCTTGGAGACTCACGGGAGACGAGGATATGGCGGAACCTTGACGGGCGCAGTAGCGTTCCCCGGACAGAGACTACCGACTGGTAAGGAGCACCCCCCATGACGTACCGGTCCATCCTCGTGGGCACCGACGGTTCGGATTCCTCCTTCCTTGCCGTGGACCGCGCGGCGGCCCTGGCCGGGGCGACCGGCGCGGTGCTGGTCCTCGCCTCGGCCTATCACCCGATGCCGGAGAAGGAGCGCACGGTCGCCGCCGACCGGCTGGGCGACCTGGCCTACAAGGTGCAGGGCGCCACACCCGCCGAGGACGTGCTGCGCGCGGCCCGGGCGCGCGCGGTGACCGCGGGCGCCAAGGAGATCGAGACGGTCGCGGCGGAGGGCGACGCGGTGGACGTGCTGGCCACGCTGGCGCGCCGCCAGGACGTGGACCTCGTGGTGGTCGGCAACCGGGGCCTGAACAGCCTGGCCGGGCGGCTGCTCGGCTCGGTCCCGGCCAACCTCTCCCACAAGTCGCCGTGCGACGTCCTCATCGTCCGCACCACCGACGGTCGGTAACGGGAGTTTCGGTACCGCGAAGCCGGGAAAACCCCCGTGAAACAAGCGGGGATCACCCGAAACGTCGACATCCCGCCCCGGCCCCGCCGGGGTGGGATGCCCGGTCGAAGGGACGGGGACGGGCCGCCAGGACATAGGCTGGAGTCGGCCCCGACGTGTCGTCACCCCCGGTAAGGAGGCCGCGTGCTCGAACTGGAATCCGTGCCGGAGCTCGACCGCCCGGTGCTGGTCGCCGCGTTCGAAGGCTGGAACGACGCGGGTGAGGCGGCCAGCGGGGTGATCGGCCACCTCGCGGAGAGCTGGGGCGCGCGCCAGATCGCCGAGCTCGACCCCGACGACTACTACGACTTCCAGGTGACCCGCCCGGCGGTGCGCCTGGCCGGGGACGGCGACCGGCGCGAGATCGTCTGGCCCACCACCCGGATCCTCACCGCCCGGCTGGAGTCCGGGCGCGACGTGGTCCTGCTGCACGGCATCGAGCCGAACATGCGCTGGCGCGCGTTCTGCCGCGAGATCACCGACTACCTGGTGCGCCTGGGCGTGCGCAGTGCGGTGCTGCTGGGCGCCCTGCTGGCCGACTCGCCGCACACCCGCCCGGTCCCGGTCAGCGGCAGCGCCGCCGACCTCGGCCTGGGCGAGACGCTGGCGCTGGAGCCCTCCCGCTACGAGGGCCCCACCGGCATCCTGGGCGTGCTCCAGGACGGCCTCGACGGGCTGGGCGTCGCCACGGTCTCGCTGTGGGCGCAGGTCCCGCACTACGTCTCCGCCCCGCCCTCGCCCAAGGCCACCCTGGCGCTGCTGCGCCGGGTGGAGGACATCCTGGACGTGACGGTGCCGCTGGGCGAGCTGCCCGAGCAGTCCCGCGCCTGGGAGGAGGGCGTCAACGAGCTCGCCGAGCAGGACACCGAGGTCGCCGACTACGTGCGCACCCTGGAGGAGCAGAAGGACGCCGCGGAGCTGCCGGAGGCGTCCGGCGAGTCCATCGCCCGGGAGTTCGAGCGCTACCTGCGGCGCAGGGGCATGGAACCGCCGGTCTGATCTGTCCGGATCATCCGGTTCGTTAGAAGATAAGCTGCCCTCATGCGCTCCTGGTCTGCTCCCGATGTCCCCCGGCTCCCCGCTCTCGGCCTGCCCGGTCCGGGCCCGGCCCTGAAGCTCCACGACAGCGGCACCGCGGCGGTGCGGCCCACCGCGCCCGGCCCGATCGCCCGCATGTACGTGTGCGGCATCACGCCCTACGACGCCACGCACCTGGGGCACGCCAACACCTACCTGGCCTTCGACCTGGTGAACCGGGTGTGGCGGGACGGCGGGCACGAGGTGCACTACGTGCAGAACGCCACCGACGTCGACGACCCGCTGCTGGAACGTGCCGACGCGATCGGCGTGGACTGGCGGGACCTGGCCGAGCGGGAGATCGAGCTGTTCCGCACCGACATGGAGGCGCTGCGCGTCCTGCCGCCGGCGCAGTACGTCGGCGCGGTCGAGGCCATCCCGATGATCATCGAGATGATCACGGAGCTGAAGGAGCGGGGCCTGACCTACGAGGTGGACGGCGACCTGTACTTCCCCGCCTCCGCCGACCCCGGCTTCGGGCAGGTCAGCGGCCTGTCGCGGGCCGAGATGCTGCCGCTGTTCGCCGAGCGCGGCGGCGACCCCGACCGCGCGGGCAAGAAGGACCCGCTGGACGCGCTGCTGTGGCTGGCCGAGCGGCCCGGCGAGCCGTCCTGGGACTCCCCCTTCGGACGGGGCAGGCCCGGCTGGCACATCGAGTGCTCGGCGATCTCCCTGCGCCACCTGGGCATGGGCTTCGACGTGGAGGGCGGCGGCAGCGACCTGACCTTCCCCCACCACGAGTTCAGCGCCTCCCACGCCCAGGCCGCCACCGGCGAGGCGCCGCACGCCCGGGCGTACGTGCACGCCGGGATGGTCGCCCTGGACGGCGCGAAGATGTCCAAGTCCAAGGGCAACCTGGTCTTCGTCTCCCGGCTGCGCGCCCAGGGCGCCGACCCGATGGCGATCCGCCTGGCGCTGCTGGCCCACCACTACCGCGCCGACTGGGAGTGGACCCTGTCCCAGCTGGAGGCCGCCCACGAGCGGCTGGACCGCTGGCGCGCCGCCGTCGCCCGCCCGGCCGGACCGCCGGCCGCCGCGCTGCTGGAGCTGGTGCGCGCCGCGCTGGCCGAGGACCTCGACGCCCCGGCCGCGCTGGCCGCGGTCGACGCCTGGGCCGACGCCGGCGGGGACGACGCGGCCGCGCCCGCGCAGGTCGCCGCCGTCACCGACGCCCTGCTGGGCGTGGCGCTCTAGCCCAGGACCGTCGTCCAGGCCGCCGGGTCGCCCGGGCGGCCGGAGAAGTCGTAGCGCACGCCCGCCGGGCCCAGGGCGACCAGGCTGACCGAGGTGGTGGCGAAGACGCGGCCGGTGTCGGTGAGGTGCCGGTGCAGCAGGGCGCGCGGGTCGTCCTGGTCGAGGCCGTCGCCCTCGGCCAGCGGCAGCCAGCTCCCCCAGGCCGCGGCGGTGTCGCCGTCCTTGGGCTCGGGGCGCTCGGCGGCCCTCAGCCGCGGCCCGAAGTGCCCCAGGCGGGCGCGGATCCCGTCGAGGGCGTGCTGCGGGATCGCCGTGGGGCCCGGGCAGGAGGCGTCCAGGCCGGTGTTCACCACCACGTGGACGCCCGGTTCCAGGGACCGCTCGGTGAGCTCCAGCCCGGTCCAGGTCCACACCCGGACCCGGTCGGGTTCGGCGCACACCAGGTGGAACGGGTCGAGCCGCGGCAGGTCGAGGCCGCCCAGCTCCCCGTCCCCGGCGGCGCGCAGCGGGAGGTCGCCGCGGGAGAGCCGGCCCTCGGCGGGCGCGTCGGCGCCGCAGCCGTTGAGGACGCAGCCGGCCCTGGGCAGGGTGGGGTTCACCGCCAGCCAGGTGCCCCCGGCCTGGCGGTCGCGGCCGCCCAGCAGGTCCGGCCGGTCCGGCCAGTGCGCGGCGGGCGGGTCCCAGAGCCGGTCGGCGTACTCGTCGCGCACCCCGACGAGCAGCACCGGGACCGCGGAGGCTGGGTCAAAGCTCAGCAGACAGGTACACACACGTTCATTATCGCCAAATAACCGGAAATACTTTTACATCGGGGGCCAGGGAACCGCGGGCCAGTCCTCCGGCGGGTAGGGGTGCACCCGGTGCTTGAGCATGAGGTCGACCCGGCGCCGGGTGGCCTCGACCTCCTCGGCGGTGATCAGCCGGGCCAGCCGCCCGGCCAGCTCGCCCTCCAGCTCCGCCCGCACCCGGGCCAGCCCCTGCAGCGCCAGCGGCTTGAGCGGCTTGCCGCGCCACTGCCACAGCACCGTGCGCAGCTTGTACTCGGTGGAGAAGCACACCCCGTGGTCGCAGCCGTGCACGTGGCCGCCCGCCACCGGCAGCAGGTGCCCGATCTTGCGGTCGGCGTTGTTGATCACCGCGTCGAACACCGCGATCCGGCGCACCGCCGCGTCGTTGGCGCGGGACAGGGCCACGACGTCGACGGCCGGGTCGGGCTCGATCCACAGCTGGGCCATGCCCGGGCCCCACGGCCCGTCGCGGTGCACCGTCGGCGGCACGATCCGCCAGCCCATCGCCTGGGACACCAGGTAGGCGGCGACCTCGCGCCCGGCGAGGGTGCCGTCGGGGAAGTCCCACAGCGGGCGCTCGCCGGCCACGGGCTTGTAGACGCACTTGGCCCGCAGGCCCTCGAACTCGATGTCGCAGCGGAGCGTGGCGTTGGAGGCCTGGACCAGGCGCCCTTCGACCGTCATCGCGCCGTGGGTCAGCAGCCGTTCGGCCGCGGCGGTGTCCTCCGCGAGGGACTGCGTCATATCGTCCTGAGGTGTCCGTTCTGGCGGGGGCAGACATGCCCGGTGGCGTCCAGGGGGAGCCCGCACAGCGGGCAGGGCGGCCGGCCGGCGGCCACCAGCCGCAGGGCGCGGTCGGCGAACGCCCGGGCCTGGGCCGCGGTGATCGACACCCGCAGCGTGTCGCCCTCCGGCTCGGCCTCCGGCGGCTCCTCGGGGTCCAGCAGCGTGGGGTCGTTCTCGGCGGCCTCGACGATGATGCGCTCGTCCTCGGGGTCCCAGGCCAGCGCCATCGAGCCGACCCGGAACTCCTCCTCCACCGGCTGGTCCAGGGGGGAGTCGTCGTGCAGGGACTCGGGGGCCACCGCGGGGACGGGGGCGGCGCCGCCGCTGCGCCGCAGCACCTCGTCCAGCAGCTCCTCCATCCGCTCGGCCAGCAGCCCGACCTGGAACTTCTCCAGGCCGACGCTGGTCACCCGGTTCCCGGCGCGGGCCTGCAGGTAGAAGGCACGCTGCCCGGGGGCGCCGACGGTGCCGACGACGAACCGGTCGGGCAGGTCATAGGAGATGACGGGCATGATCCGACCCTACGCGCCGCCGCCGACCGGCGCGTCACCGTCCCCCTGGTTCGCCGGCACCAAACCGCTCAGGTCCTCCCCGCGGTCGTTCAGCCGCACCAGGAAGGGCCGCAGTTCGGTGTAGCGGACGACGGTCAGCGAGGCGGGGTCGACCTGGATGCGCTGGAACTGGTCGAGGTGCAGGCCCAGCGCGTCGGCCACGAGCGCCTTGATGATGTCGCCGTGGGAGCAGACGGCGTAGACGGCGTCGGGCCCCAGCCGCTCGTTCCACTCGCGCACCGCGCGCACCGCCCGCAGCTGCGCGGAGGCCAGCGGCTCCCCGTCGGGGCCGGGGAAGACGACCGCGCTGGGGTGGGCCTGCACCACCTTCCACAGCGGCTCCTCGGCGAGCTCCTTCAGCTCCCTGCCCGTCCAGTCGCCGTAGCGGACCTCGCCGAACCGCTCCTCGACGTGGAGCCCGCCGGGCTCCCGGCGGGCGTCGAGGACGGCCTGCGCGGTCTGCACGCACCGCTCCAGGGGGCTGGTGACCACCGCGTCCAGCCGCAGCCCGGCCAGCCGCGCCCCCACGGTGCGCGCCTGGGCGGCGCCGCGCTCGTCCAGCGGCACTCCGGGGGTCCAGCCGGTCAGCACCGGCCCTGTCTTGGCGGTCAGGCCGTGGCGGAGGAAGAGAACAGTCGGCACGGTCCACACTTTATGCCGGATACTGGGCGGCATGATTGTCGACTGCGCCCTCTACCGCGACGGAGTCCGGCAGGAGGCGGACGACGACGTCAAAAAGCTGCTGCGGGCCGCGCGGCGGGAGACGGGCGCCTTCCTGTGGATCGGGCTGCACGAGCCGGGCTACGAGGAGTTCGACACCGTCCGCAGGGAGCTGGGCCTGCACCCGCTGGCCATCGACGACGCCGCCTACGGACACCAGCGCCCCAAGATCGAGGACTACGGCGACACCATCTTCGTGGTGCTCAAGACCGTCACCTACACCAAGCCCGCCGAGGTCGTCCTCGGGGAGATCATGCTGTTCGTCGGCGCCGACTTCGTCATCACCGTCCGGCACGGCGCCGCCAACCCCCTCGTCCCGGTGCGCCGGCGCCTGGAGCACGACGCCGACCTGCTGGCCACCGGCCCGCCCGCGGTGCTGTACGCGGTGCTGGACGAGGTCGTCGGCAGCTACGACGTGGTCAACCACGACATCGAGGCCGACATCATCGCCCTGGAGAGCCGGGTCTTCACCCGCAGCGGCGGCGACGCCACCGAGGACGTCTACACCCTCAAGCGGGAGATCCTGGAGTTCCGCACCGCCCAGGATCCGCTGCTGCCGGTGCTGCAGGAGCTCGTCAGGGGCAGGGTCCCGCTGTGCGCGCGGCACCGGGAGCGCTTCCGCGACGTGCAGGACACCCTGCTGCGCGTCGACCAGCAGATCGACGCGCACAGCGAGATGGTCACCAGCGTGCTGACCGCGCACCTGGCGCTGCAGGGCAGGCAGCAGAACGAGGACATGCGCAAGATCTCCGCCTGGGCCGCGGTCCTGGCGGTGCCCACGATGGTCGCGGGCGTCTACGGCATGAACTTCGAGCACATGCCCGAGACCGGCTGGGTGCTGGGCTACCCGCTGGTCGTGCTCGGCATGGCGGGCGCCTGCACGCTGCTGTACCGCAGGTTCAAGAAGAGCGGCTGGCTGTGACGCCGCTCAGCCCCTGCCGCGCAGGGACCTGACGCGGGTCGCCGCCGCCGACGCCTTGTGCAGGAGGCCGACGGCCAGCTTGCCGACCTGCATGCCCTCGGGCTTGGTCGGGTGCAGGAGCGCGTCGGTGCCGCCGTCGGCGAACAGCACCGAGCCCACCATGAGCGAGGAGGCGTCCGACAGCAGGAACGCGATCGCCTCGGCGACCTCCTCGGGCCTGCCGGGCCGGCCCAGCGCGCTGGGGTAGGCGTCGGCGAACACCCCCAGCTTGGGGTCCTTGCGCAGGTCGTCGGTCATCGGGGTGGCGATCATGCCGGGGGCGACGGCGTTGAGCCGGATGCCCGCGCCGATCCACTCCTCCTTCACGCCCTCGCCGCGCGCCCAGTAGGCCAGCGCGGCCTTGGTGGCGGGGTAGGCGGCGACGGCGTCGCCGGTCTCGGCGGCACGGCGCGCGCCCTCCTCGTCGTCGCGCAGGCACGCCGCCGCCACTTCGGCGTTCCAGCCGGGCTGGCAGGTCACCGAGTTCGACGACAGCACCACCACCGCGGAGCTCCCGGCGGCCGCCAGCCCCGCGCGCAGTCCCCGCACCAGGGCCAGCGCGCCGAAGTAGTTCACCGACACCACCAGGGCCGGGTCCACGCCGGTGAGCCCCGCGATGCCCGCGCACGGCACGACGCCGTGCACGACGGGCGCCTTGGCGCGCACCGCGGCGACGGCCTCGGCCCTGCCCCGCGCGGTGGCGAGGTCGGCGGTCACGTCCGCGTCCCGCAGGTCGACGGTGAGGACCTCGTGCCCCCGACCGCGCAGCAGGGCGGTGGTCGCCGCCCCGATTCCCGACGCCGCTCCGCTGACGACAAAGGTACCCATCCGCCCGCCTTCCGCTCGGTCACACCCGGGGCGAACTGTAACGAATTCCAGCAGCCGCGTCAGCCCTGCGCGCCGGCCTTGCGGTAGGGGGCCAGCAGGGAGCCCCACAGGTCGCTGCTGACGCCGTCGGCCTCCATCCGCGCGCGCATCCGCTCGATCGTGCCGCGCGTGGGGAGCGCCAGCGCGACCACCAGCGGGTAGCCCAGGCAGAACGACAGCGCCATCGGCAGGAAGCTGTCGGAGGCCATCGACAGCGGGAGCCCCAGGAGCACCACGCCCTCGGTGAGCGCGAAGCGCAGGAACAGGCCGGCGCGGAAGGACTCCGACGCGCTCAGCCGCGGCCCTCCGCCCCCGCGCGGCAGCGCGGACGGCAGCCGGCGCACCAGGAGCAGCACGCCCGCGGCGGCCAGCGGGACGACCGCGCACGACAGCAGCGGCCGGGCGTCCACGGTGTGCGTCTCCACCCGCATGATGTACGGCGAGAGGGCCAGCACCCCGACGGGCACCGCCAGCAGCCCGAGGAAGGCCTTGCGCAACTGGGCGAGCAGGGTTCCGGTGCGCAGCGACGCGAGATAGCCGGGGTCGCCCTCCGGGCCCGCACCCGGCGGCGGATCTACGGGAACTACCACGACCCCGAACCTTAGCCCGATACGCCCGTTTCGGACAGTGCCCCCGCGGACGGGCACGCCGCACCGCCCGCGCCGCCTCCCTCCGCGGGCGCCGAAACGCTATAGCCTGTGGTCCTTATGGAGCAGCGTCAGCTCGGTCGGAGCGGTCTCATGGTGTCCCGGCTGGGACTCGGCACCATGGACTGGGGTGAGGGCACCCGGCCCGAGGAGGCCGCGGCGCAGCTCACCGAGTTCGTCGACGCCGGCGGCAACCTCGTCGACACCGCCGACGTCTACGGCCACGGGCGCAGCGAGCAGATCCTCGGCCAGCTGCTCAACACCGTCGTGGACCGCGACGACATCGTCGTGGCGACGAAGGCGGGGGTGACGCCCCGCGGCTACGACTCCTCGCGCCGGCACCTGCTCGCCGCGCTCGACCGCTCACTGGACCGCCTGTGCCTGGACCACGTGGACCTGTGGCAGGTCCACGCGCACGACCCGGCCACCCCCTACGAGGAGACGCTGGCGGCGCTGGACGAGGCGGTCTCCTCCGGGCGCACCCGCTACGTGGGGGTGTCCAACTACGGCGGCTGGCAGCTGGCGACCGCCGCGACCTGGCAGCGCGCCTGGCCGGGGCGGCAGCCGATCGTCTCCGACCAGGTGGAGTACTCGCTGCTGCAGCGCGACCCCGAGCGGGAGACGGTGCCCGCCGCGCTGGACTCGGGCACCTCGATCCTGGCGTGGTCGCCGCTGGGCCGCGGCGTGCTCACCGGCAAGTACCGCACCGCCATCCCGGCCGACTCCCGCGCGGCGCGCGACCGGCTGGAGGACTTCGTGGCACCGTATCTGGGCGAGCAGAGCTCCCGGATCGTGGAGTCGGTCGCCACCGCCGCCGACGGCCTGGGCGTCACGCCGCTGGCCGTCGCCCTGGCCTGGGTGCGCGACCAGCCGGGGGTCGCCGCGCCCCTGGTCGGCGCCCGCACCGCCGCCCAGCTCCGGGCCGCGCTGCAGGCCGAGGAGCTGACCCTGCCCGACGAGATCCGCGACGCACTGGACGACGTATCCGATGTCTGAGACGACCTCCCTGACCGCGCTGGGACTGCCCGGCGACCTGGCCGCCCGCGCCCGCGCCCACCTCGGCGAGGACGCCGAGGCGCTGCTGCGCGGCGATCCGTGGGAACTGCTGCGGGTGCCGGGCGTGACGCCCGCGCAGGCCGACAGGTTCGCCCTGTCGGTGCTGCCGTCGGCGGACCCGCAGGACGCGCGGCGCGGCCGCGCGCTGGTGGGGTTCCTGCTGGCCGAGGCGGCGCGCCGCGGCGACACCGCGCTGCCGGGCGAGGCGGTGGTCCGGGCGTTGGGCGGGCTGCGCATCGCCGACGCGAACGCGGCGGTGAACGCGGCGCTGGACGAGGCGCGGGTCATGCTGTTCGAGGTGGAGCCCGAGCTCCCCGACGTCTTCGACGAGTCGGCGGAGGAGCTGCCCGAGGCCGAGCAGTGGCTGGCGCTGGCCCGGTACGGGCTGGCCGAGGAGACCGTCGCCGAGGGCGTGCAGCGGCTGGCCGCCACCGCGCCGCCGATCGAGGCCGGGGACGGCGCCGCCGAGCACGGCGAGGCGGCGCGCCAGGCGCTCTTCCACGGCGTGAGCATCGTGGCGGGCCCGCCCGGCTCGGAGGACGGCCTGATCGCCGACCTGCGGGCGCTGGAGCCGTCCCTGGACGTCCCCGTGACGGTCGCGGCGGTCACCGCGACGGCCGCCGCGCGCCATGAGGGCGCGGTGAGCCTGCACCGGCTCCTGGAGGCGCGTGAGGGCCTGGGCGTCCTGGGCTACGCGCGGGGCGAGCAGTGGCCGCTGGAGCCCGGCGTGCTGGTCGTGACGGGCGCGGAGGCGCTGGATGTGGAGCTGGCCGCCGCGCTGGTGGAGGCGTGCCCCGACGGCACGCACCTGGTGCTGGCGGGCGACCCCGACGGGCTCGCCTCCTACCGGCCGGGCCGGGTGCTGGCCGACCTCGTCGCGACGCAGGAGGTGCCCGTCACGCCGGAGCCGCCGGACGGCGGGCCGCTGGCCGAGCTCGCCGAGGGCGTGCGCGCGGGCGGGCTGCGCCGGGTGGAGGCGCCCGGCAAGGAGGTCGTGGTGGTGGCGGCCGCCGACGGGCGCGAGGCCGCCCACCGGGTGGGCCAGCTGCTGGCCGACTCCATCCCGCGGGCGCTGGGCATCGACGTCCGGGACGTGCAGGTGCTCACGCCGGGCGCGGCGGGGACGGCGGCGCTCAACGCCGCGCTGAAGGCGCGGCTGAACCCCGGGCCGGGCGTGTGCGGCGGTTTCGACGCCGGGGACCGCGTGGTGGTGGCGGTGCCGTTCGCCGAGGCCGCCGCGGGCGAGACCGGGACGGTCACCGAGGCCTCCCCCGAGGGGCTGACGGTGGAGTTCCCCGACGCGGTGGTGCGCGTTCCCGCCGCGTCGCTGCCGCGGTTGCGGGCGGGCTGGGCGATCCCGGTCCAGCAGGCGGCCGGGACCCGCTGGCCGGCGGTCGTGGCGGTCTTCCCCTCGGCCGAGGGGCTGACGCGCCCGCTGGTGCTGACCGCGTTCACCCGGGCGCTGCGGCACCTGTCGGTGGTGACGGCGGCGGGGCCCGGACTCGCCGCGTCCGTCACCGAATTTGCCCCGGTTAAGAGACAGACGAGGCTGATGTCGCTTTTTATGTAGAACGTCATTCGATTTTTCTCTTTGTCAAGACGTGACTCCACCGCCATTGATCCGTTAAACAAGGACAGAGCGACACCACCCCCGGGCAAGGAGGAGCATGCTTCCAGGACGACCCCCCGTCCGCCGGCTGGGCGCGGCCTCCCTCGCGCTGTCGGCCGGCGTGCTGCTGGTGTTCGCGGCCCCCGCGCCGACGGCGGCCGCCGAACCCAAGAAGTGCGTCAAGGGGCACGACCCGCAGTCCTCCATCAAGGACATCGAGTGCCAGTTCCACAACAACGTCGAGACCATCAAGAACAAGATCGACGAGGCGAACGGCAAGAAGACAGAGAAGCCCGAGAAGCCCGCCGACGACTCCGGGAGCAAGCCGGACGAGGCCAAGGGCGACAAGGGCACCGCCAAGCCCGAGAAGCCCAGGAAGCCGCGGCAGTCGACGGCGCCCCGCGGCGGCACGCCGATCACCCCCCAGACCAGCGTGCGGGCGCCCTCGACGTTCACGGTGCAGCCGCCGAAGGACACCCCGGCCGCGCCCCGGGAGTCGGCCGCCGACGCGCTGCCCGAGCAGCCGCAGGTCGCCGACGCCCCGCAGGCCGAGACCCCGGTGCTCGCCCTGCCCGAGACCCGCATGGTCGAGCCCGTGGCCGCCGTCCGGCCCCTTGAGGGCGACTCCGCGCGGGCCATGTGGGCGGCGGGCGCCTCCGCGGGCATCACCGCGGTGGTGATGGGCCAGTTCAGCCTCATCGGCGCGCGGCTGCGCCGGCGGGCCCGCCAGGGGCGCTGAAGGACCCGCGGGAACGGCGAAGGCCCCGGACGTCGGAGCGTCCGGGGCCTTCGGTTCGCACGACCGGGGCGACACCGTCAGTCGAACTGGCCGCCCATGGCGTGCACGCCGCCGTCGACGTGGACGATCTCGGCCGTGGTCGCCGGGAACCAGTCCGACAGCAGCGCGACCGTCGCCTTGGCCGTGGGCACCACGTCGGTGATGTCCCAGCCCAGCGGCGCCGACTTGCTCCAGCCCTCGGTGATGCCCTCGAAGCCGGGGATGTTCTTGGCCGCCATCGTCTTGATCGGGCCGGCCGCCACCAGGTTGAAGCGGATGCCCTCCCCGCCCAGGTAGCGGGCGAGGTAGCGGTTGGTGGACTCCAGGCCCGCCTTGGCCACGCCCATCCAGTCGTAGACCGGCCAGGCCGCGCGCGCGTCGAAGGTCAGGCCCACGACCGAGCCGCCGCCGTCCTTCATCAGCGGCAGGCACGCCATCGTCAGCGACTTCAGCGAGTACGCCGAGATCTGGACGGCCGTCGCCACGTCCTCCCACTTGGTGTTGAGGAAGTTGCCGCCGAGCGCGTCCTGCGGCGCGAAGCCGATGGAGTGCACCACGCCGTCGATCCTGTCCCAGCCCAGCGCGCGCAGCTGCGCCTCCAGGCCGCCCAGGTGCTCTTCGTTGGTGACGTCCAGCTCGATGACCGCCGGCGGGTTGTCGGGGCCGCTGGGCAGCTTCTTGGCGATGCGCTGGGTCAGCGTGGGCCGCGGGAACGCGGTGAGGATGACGTTGGCGCCCTCCTCCTGCGCGATCCGCGCCACGTGGAAGCCGATCGAGGCGTCCGTCAGGACGCCCGTGACCAGGATGTTCTTGCCTTCGAGGATGCCCATGCTCAGTGCCCCATTCCCAGTCCGCCGTCCACCGGGATCACGGCCCCGGTGATGTAGGAGGCGTCGTCGCTCGCGAGGAACCTGACCACCTTGGCGATCTCCTCGGGCTCGGCCTGCCGCTTCAGCGGGATGTTCTGCTTGATCGTGTCCTGCAGCTTGTCGTCGAGCACCGCGGTCATGTCCGTGTTCACGAAGCCGGGCGCCACGACGTTGGCGGTGATGTTGCGCGAGCCCAGCTCGCGGGCGAGGGAGCGGGCCATGCCCACCATGCCCGCCTTGGAGGCCGCGTAGTTGGCCTGCCCGCCCGAGCCGGAGAGGCCGACCACCGAGGAGATGAAGACCATCCGGCCGCGGCGCATCTTCATCATGCCCTTCACGGCCCGCTTGGCGACCCGGAAGGAGCCGGTGAGGTTGGTGTCCAGGACCGAGGTGAACTTCTCCTCGCTCATCAGCGCCAGGAGCTGGTCCTGGGTGACGCCCGCGTTGGCGACGACGACCTCGACCGGGCCCTGCTCGGCCTCGATCTTGCCGAAGGCGGTGTCGACGTCCTCCCAGCTCGTCACGTCGCACTTGACCGCGAAGAAGCCTTCCGGCGGCTCGCCCGACCGGTAGGTGACGGCCACGGCGTCCCCCGCGGCCTGCAACTCGCGGGCGATCGCGAGCCCGATGCCGCGGTTTCCGCCGGTGACCAGGACTGAGCGCGCCATGCGCTGCACCTCCGTGTGGGTTTTGTGGGTAGCGAACGTCACATCGCGGCACGAGGTTACCGCTCCGGCGGCCGCGTGTCGGGTGTCGAGATCCACAAGTTTGGGGCGGGTCTTCTTGTGCGCGCGCCCTCGGGCCGGGGGAAACCCGGTGCCGGTCCGCGCGGGTGCGGATAGGTTCGAATCCGTGCATGAAATCGATCCGGCTTTCACCGCGCTTCCCCTCCGCGTCCTGGCCGACGCCGCGCTGTCCCGCGCACGGGAGCTGGGAGCCTCCCACGCCGACTTCCGGCTGGAGCGCATCCGCAGCCAGTCCCTGCGCCTGAAGGACGGCGCCCTGGAGACCTCACTGGACACCGACGACATCGGCCTGTCGGTACGGGTCGTCAAGGACGGCACCTGGGGCTTCGCCTCGGGCATCGACCTGACCCCCGAGGCCGCCGCCGCGCTGGCCGCGCAGGCGGTCGCGGTCGCCCGGGTGGCCGGCGCCATCAACCGCGAGCCCGTCGAGCTGGCGCCCGAGCCCGCGCACGGCGAGCAGACCTGGGTGTCGTCGTATGAGATCGACCCGTTCACGATCCCGGCCTCCGAGAAGGCCGAGCTGCTGGCCGAGTGGTCCAGGCGGCTGCTGGCGGCGGGCGTGGACCACGTGGACGCCTCGCTGCTGCAGGTCAAGGAGAACAAGTTCTTCGCCTCCCTGGAGGGCACCGTCACCACCCAGCAGCGGGTGCGGATACACCCGCAGCTGACCGCCGTGCGGGTCGCCGAGGGCGCGTTCGACACCATGCGCACCCTGGCGCCGCCGGCCGGCCGCGGCTGGGAGTACCTCACCGGCACCGGCTGGGACTTCGACGCCGAGCTCGCCCGGATCCCCTCCCTGCTGGCCGAGAAGCTCGCCGCGCCGTCGGTGGAGGCCGGCACCTACGACGTGGTCGTCGACCCGTCGAACCTGTGGCTGACCATCCACGAGTCGATCGGGCACGCCACCGAGCTGGACCGCGCGCTGGGCTACGAGGCCGCCTACGCCGGCACGTCGTTCGCCACCCCCGACAAGCTCGGGAGGCTGCAGTACGGCTCGGCCGCCCTGAACGTCACCGGCGACCGCACCGCCGAGCACGGCCTGGCCACCATCGGGTTCGACGACGAGGGCGTGCGGACCCAGGAGTGGGACATCATCACCGGCGGCCTGTTCACCGGCTACCAGACCGACCGGCGCATCGCCCACGTGGCGGGCCGGGAGCGCTCGAACGGCTGCGCCTTCGCCGACTCCCCCGCCAACACCCCCATCCAGCGGATGGCGAACGTGTCGATCCGGCCCGAGCCCGGCGGCCCCTCCACCGAGGAGCTGATCTCCCGGGTCGAGGACGGCGTCTACATCGTCGGCGACAAGAGCTGGTCGATCGACATGCAGCGCTACAACTTCCAGTTCACCGGGCAGCGCTTCTTCCGCATCCGCAACGGCCGCCTGGACGGCCAGCTGCGCGACGTCGCCTACCAGGCCACCACCACCGACTTCTGGAACTCCATGGAGGCCGTGGGCGGCCCGCAGACGTACGTGCTGGGCGGCGCGTTCAACTGCGGCAAGGGCCAGCCCGGGCAGGTCGCGCCGGTCAGCCACGGCTGCCCGTCCGCGCTGTTCCGCGGCGTCAACATCCTCAACGCGCTCAAGGAGGCGGGCAAGTGAGGCCACAGGAAGCGGTCGAGCGCGCCCTCGACCTGTCGACGACCGGCGACTGCGTGGTCATCGCCGAGGAGTCCAGCGCGGCCAACCTGCGCTGGGCCGGCAACACCCTGACCACCAACGGGGTGGGCCGCTCCCGGCGGCTGACGGTGATCGCCGTCCAGGACGGCGCGGTCGGCGCGGTCTCCCGGGCCGGGGTGGGCGCCGAAGAGCTGCCCGACCTGGTCAAGGCCGCCGAGGAGCAGGCCCGCTCCGCCGAGCCCGCCGAGGACGCCGCGCCGCTGCTGTCGGGGTCCGCGGCGGGTGACTGGGACGCCGCGCCCGCCGTCACCGACATCTCGGTGTTCTCCGCCTTCGCCCCGGCGCTGGGCGAGCAGTTCGCGGCCGCGCAGGCGGGGGGCCGCCGCCTCTACGGGTTCGCCGAGCACCAGCTGACCTCCACCTACCTGGGCTCCTCCACGGGCCTGCGGCTGCGCCACGACCAGCCGACGGGAAGGCTGGAGCTCAACGCCAAGAACGAGGGGAGCTCGGCCTGGACGGGCGCGAGCACCCGCGACTTCGCCGACCTGGACGTGCCGGGGCTGGGCGCCGAGCTGGAGCGCCGCCTGTCCTGGGGGCGGCGCCGCGTGGACCTGCCCGCCGGGCGCTATGAGACGCTGCTGCCGCCCAGCGCCGTCTCCGACCTGATGATCTACCTGTACTGGACGGCCGGGGCCCGCGACGCCCACGAGGGCCGCACGGTCTTCAGCTCCCACCCCGTGGGCTCGCGGCTGTCGCCCCTGCCGCTGCGGCTGTACAGCGACCCGCACGCGCCGGGCCTGGAGTGCGCGCCGTTCACCGTGGCGCACGCCTCGGGCCGCGACACGTCGGTCTTCGACAACGGCCTGGAGCTGTCGGCCACCGACTGGATCTCCGGCGGGGAGGTCGCCGCGCTGACCCAGACCCGGCACTCGGCCGGGCTCACCGGGCGGCCGGTCACCCCGGCGATCGACAACCTCCTCATGGAGGGCGCCCCCGGCGGCGCCACCCTCGAGGAGATGGTGGCGCGCACCGAGCGCGGGCTGCTGCTGACCTGCCTGTGGTACATCCGCGAGGTGGACCCGCAGAGCCTGCTGCTGACCGGCCTCACCCGCGACGGCGTCTACCTGGTGGAGAACGGCGAGATCACCGGCGAGGTCAACAACTTCCGGTTCAACGAGAGCCCGGTGGACCTGCTGTCCCGGGTGAGCGAGACCGGCCGCACCGAGCGGACCCTGCCGCGCGAGTGGTCGGACTACTTCACCCGCGCGGCGATGCCCGCCCTGCGCGTGCCCGACTACAACATGTCCACGGTGAGCCAGGCGTCCTAGCCCTTTCCGGGCTCGGGCTCCTCGAGGCGGAAGCCCACTTTCAGGGTGACCTGGAAGTGGGCGACCTCGCCGTCCTCCACCTGGCCCCTCAGCTCGGTGGCCTCGAACCAGTCGAGGTTCCTCAGGGTCGCCGCGGCGCGGCTGATGCCGTTGCGGATCGCCTGCTCGATCCCGTCGGGGGACGTGCCGACGATCTCGGTCACCCGGTAGGTGTTGTTGCTCATCTGTTCCTCCTGAGAAGCCGTTGACCTCCCCCTACCCAGCGGGCCGCCCGGATGTCGCCTAACGTGGAGGGCGTGAGGGCACTTTCCCGTCGGAAGACCACCGTCTACACCGTGACCGACGCCTCCCGGCCCCTGTCGGAGGACGTCGACGAACGCCAGCGCCATTACCTGATCTCCATGGGTATCCGGCTGGCCTGCCTCCTCCTGGCCGTGGTGCTGTGGGGCCGGATCCACCCGGTGCTGCTGGGGCTGCTGCTGGTCGGCGCCATCCTGCTGCCCTACACCGCGGTCGTCTTCGCCAACGGCGGGCGCAAGCCTCCGCGGGACGGCGGACCCGCCGAGCTCTTCGACCAGCGGGCCGTCCCGGCTCCCCCGCCGCCGCCCCAGGCGTTCCGCAAGGACGCCCCGGCGGCGGATCAGGCCGATTCCGGCGTCTCTTCAGAAACCAGTCCGTGACTATCTCTTGACTAACCCCGGGGGGGTTCGGTGTACGATTTGTACCTGGCGCTCCGGTCCCCCGTCGGGGCGCCCGTGCCGGTGTTCCGGGCCCCCGTCGGAACACCGATGTGCGGCGCAGGGAGGGTTGCCCCCGTATCCTCCCTGCGCCGCTTTCCGTTTCCCCCGCCTCGTCCGGCCCGGTACCGGGCCGCTCAGTCCTCCTCGGGCTCGGCGACGACCACCACCGGGCAGGCCGAGTGGCGCAGCACCGCGTGCCCGACCCGCCCCAGCACCGTGCCGAAGCCCAGCCGCCGCTTGCGCGCCCCCAGCACCAGCAGCGCCGCGTCCTCGGACGCCTCGACGAGCGCGCGGGCCGCGGACGTCTCGGGCAGCCGGTACTCCACCACCACGTCGGGGTGGTCGCTCACCTGCCCGGCCAGCGCCTCCGACAGCATCATCTCCTCGCCGATCCGCTGCCCCGGCGCCCCGTAGCCGTTCACCGCGCGCAGGGCCGCCAGCCGGACCCCGCGGAGCTCGGCCTCGGCGAAGGCCCAGCCGATCGCCGCGGACTGCCGGTGCCGCTCGTCGACGCCCAGCACGACGTGTTCGCCGCGCCCGCGCTCCCCGCCGCGCGGCACCACCACGACGGGGCAGTAGCCGTGCGCCGCCACGTGCAGGCCCACCGAGCCCAGCAGGAGCCGCTCGAACCCGCCGGCGCCCCGGGTGCCGACCACGACCATGGGCGCCGTCCTGCTGAGCTCCGTCAGCACCCGCGCCGGGTCGTCGTCCGCCAGCTCCAGCCCGACCCGCAGGTCCGGCCGCTCCCCCAGGAGCCCCTCGCGGGTCGACTCCAGCAGGTGCCGCCGCTCCTCCCGCAGCCGTTCGAGCGCGTCCTCCTTCAGCATGTTCCCCGGCTCCAGCAGCTTGCTGGCGTGCACCAGCAGCAGCGGCGCCCCGCGGCGGACCGCCTCGTCCGCCGCCCAGTCCAGCGCGCCCGCGGCCCCCGAGGAGCCGTCCACCCCCACCACGATCGCTTCGTTCATGGTTCCGACGCTAATGCGCGTCGGGCCGGTTGTCAGACCGGCACGATCACCACGGGGCAGCGGGCGTGGTGGAGCACGGCGTGGCCGACCGAGCCGAGGAGGAGGCTGCCCAGGGAGCCGCGGCCGTGGGTGCCCACCACCAGCAGGTCGGCGTCGGCGGAGGACTCGGTCAGGACGGCGGCGGGATGGGCGTTGACGATCTCCTCGGACGCCTTGACGTCGGGGTAGCGGGCGCGCCAGGACTCCAGCAGCTCGGTGAGGCGGTCCAGGGGGTCGATGAAGGACGGGTCCTCCTCGGCCTGGCGGGCGAAGGTGTCGGTGACGTCCCAGGCGTGCACGGCCTTCAGCCGCGACCCCCGCCGCCGGGCGGCCTCGAAGGCGTAGGTGAGGGGCCCGGTCGGGTCGTGGTCGAAGGCCACGCCCACCACGATCTCCCCGCGGCGGGTGGCCGGCTCGCCGCGCACCACCACCACGGGCCGGGCGGCGTGCCCGGCGACCCGCAGGGTGGTGGAGCCCAGCAGCAGCTCGGCGAAACGGCCGCGCCCCCGGCTGCCGAGCACCAGCTCGCCGCCCCGCTCGGCGAGCAGGCGCAGCACGCGGACGGTCTCGCCCTGGATGTTCTCGGTCTCCACCCTCAGCTCGGGGCGGCCCCGCGCGGCCAGTCCGGCCGCCTCGTCGAGGATCTCCCGGGACTCCACGGTCCGCGCCTCGTCGGCCATCGGCGGCGGGATGTCGGGCAGGCCCAGCGTCCACGGCTCCTGCACGTGGACGATGCGCAGCGGGCGGCCCGTGCGCAGGGCCTCGTCGGCGGCCCAGGACACCGCGGCGTGCGAGGCGGGCGAGCCGTCGGTGCCGACGATCACCGGCTGCGGGGAAGACTCGTTCATAACCCGAGCGTGCTCCGCCCCGCCGCCGGACGCGAGGCGCGGAGGTCCCCGGCGGGCAGGGACCTTCGTCCCGCCTCGCCGGTCAGCGCAGGGGGACCCGCCACAGCAGGCGGGTGCCGCCGCCCTCGCGGTCCGCCAGCTCCATGAAGCCGCCCAGGGACTCGGCGCGCTCGGCCATGTTCTTCAGGCCGCTGCGCCTGCCGCCCGGCGGGATGCCGCAGCCGTCGTCCTCGACCCGCAGGACGAGGTCGTCGCGCACGTCCAGCGCGACCTCGACGCGGCCCGCCCCGGCGTGCCTGGCCACGTTGGACAGCGCCTCGGAGACCACCGCGACGAGCTGCTCGCCGATCTGGGGGTCGACGTCGGTGTCGAGGAGGCCGTCGAACCGGACGGAGGGCGCGAAGCCCAGGGGCCCGGTGAAGTCGTCGACGACCGAGTGGAGCCGGCTGCGCAGGCTCCCGGCGTCCGGCTCGACCTGGAGGGCGAAGATCGTGGAGCGGATCTGCCGGATGGTCTCGTCCAGGTCGTCCACCGACCGCTGGATGCGGCGGCGCACGTCGGGCCGGTCGGCGATCTTCCCGGCGCTCATCAACGTCATGGCGGTGGCGAACAGCCGCTGGATGACGGTGTCGTGCAGGTCCTTGGCGATGCGGTCGCGGTCCTCCAGCAGGGACAGCCGCTCCAGGTCGCGCCGCCGGTCGGCCAGCTCCATGGCGACCGCGGCCTGCCCCGCGAAGGGCTCCAGCAGCCGCTGGGTGACCTCGGTGAAGGCGGTGCCGCCCGCGGCGTTGGCGACGCCGAGCACGCCGCGGGCCGAGCCGCCGCGGCCCAGCGGGACCAGCAGGGCGGGCCCCAGCGGCAGCTCCGCGCAGATCGCGTCCCGGGGGGCGGCCTGCCGGGCGTCGGGCACCAGCAGGCACCTGTCGTGCTCGTGCACGTCGGCGCCGAGGGCGTCCTCGAAGGGCAGCCGGAGGCCGCGGATGCGCTCGGCGCCCTGCCCGGCGGCGGCCGCCACCACGAACTCCCCCGCCACCTCGTCGGCGGTGGCCACGAAGGCCAGACCGGCGTCGCAGATCTCCCGCGCCCGGTCGGCGACCAGGCCGCCCACCTCGTCGGGGGCGGTGCCCGACAGCAGCGCGGTGGAGATCTCGGTCAGGGCCTGCTGCCAGCGCTCCCTGCGGCGGGTCTCCTCGTACAGGCGGGCGTTCTCGATGGCGATGCCGGCCGCGGTGGCCAGCGCGGTGAGGACCACCTCGTCCTGCTCGTCGAACTCGCCGCCGTCCTGCTTCTCGGCCATGTAGAGGTTGCCGAAGACCTCCTCGCGCACCCGGATGGGCACGCCGAGGAAGCGGTGCATCGGGGGGTGGTTGGCGGGGAAGCCCACCGACTCGGGGTGGGCGCCCAGGTCGGCCAGGCGCAGCGGGCGCGGCTCCTTGATCAGCAGGCCGAGGATGCCCTCGCCGTGCGGCCAGTGCCCGATCGCGGCGATCTCCTCGTCGCTGACGCCGACGGTGACGAACTCCGCGAGGCTCTCCCCGTCGTCGCCGATCACGCCGAGCGCGCCGTACCTGGCCTCCACCAGGGTGGTGGAGGCCTCGGTGATGCGGCGCAGCACGGTGGCCAGGTCGAGGTCGCTGCCGATGGAGACCACGGCCTCCAGCAGGGAGTGCACCCGGTCCCGGGTGGAGCGGGCGGCCTCCAGCCGGGCCTGCAGCTCGCTCAGCAGGTCGTCCAGCCGCAGCTGCGGCAGGATCAGCCGGGCCCGGTCGCCGTGCCGGAAATCGCCCTCCACCTTCGCTGCCCCTTCCGGATGAACGTCCTGGTCAAGGCGGTCGGGGCGGCCCGGCCGCGGCGTCGGGCCCGCGGGGACCTTGGTCCCGCGTTCCCGGGCCTTCGGCCGTTGTCTCGAGGGCGGTCGCCCCGATACCTTCAGCAGCAACATACCGCCCGAGGAAGAAGGCCATTCCGTGACCCAGGTCACCCACGGCGCCAAGATCCGTGTTTTCCTGCTCGACGACCACGAGGTCGTGCGCAAGGGCGTCGCCGCCCTGCTGGAGGCCGAAGGGGACATCGAGATCGTCGGGGAGGCCTCCTCGGCGGCCCAGGCGCTGGCCCGCATCCCCGCCTCCGCGCCGGACGTGGCGGTGCTGGACGTGCGGCTGCCCGACGGCGACGGGGTGGGCGTGTGCCGGGAGATCAGGGCGCAGCTGCCGCAGGTGGCGTGCCTGATGCTCACCTCCTTCTCCGACGAGGAGGCGCTGTTCGACGCGGTGATGGCGGGGGCGTCCGGGTACGTCCTCAAGCAGATCCACGGTTCGGACCTGGTGGGCGCGGTGCGCACCGTGGCCTCCGGCCAGTCGCTGCTGGACCCGCGCTCCACCAGCCAGATGCTGCAGCGGCTGCGCGAGCGCGAGAGCCGCAAGGACCCGCTGGCCGCGCTGTCGGACCAGGAGCGCCAGATCCTGGAGCTGATCGGCGAGGGACTGACCAACCGGCAGATCGGCGAGCGCATGTTCCTGGCCGAGAAGACGGTGAAGAACTACGTCTCCAACCTCTTCGCCAAGCTGGACATGCGCCGCCGCACCCAGGCCGCGGCGTTCGCCGCCCAGCTCAAGGCCTCCCGCGCCGCAGCCGACCGGGAGCGTCCCGACGAGGGGCGGCAGGGATAGGGACCTTCGCCCCTACGGGCCGGCGGGCCCGGGGAGCAGGATGGCGCCCATGCCCTTCGACGCCGGAGGCCTGGAGATACTCGGGGACGACGAGTGCCTGGCCCTCCTCCAGACCACCCCCGTGGGCCGCATCGTCTTCACCCACCAGGCTTTGCCCGCCGTCCAGCCGGTGAACTACGCCATGGACGGCCGGGACGTGATCATCCGCACCTCGCCGGGGTCGAAGCTGGCGGCCGCCGCGCGCAGCGCGGTGGTGGCCTTCGAGATCGACTCCTACGACGCCGAGCGCCGCACCGGCTGGTCGGTGGTGCTGGTGGGGCAGGCGCGGCGGGTGACCGACCCCGAGGAGGCCGCCGAGCTGGGCGCGCTGGACCTGTGGCCGTGGGTGCCCGGCGGCCGGGAGGAGTTCATCCGCATCTCCCCCCGGCTGTGCTCGGGCCGCCGCATCCTCAGGTCGCCGGCCCCGGCCGGTCGGACTGGTCGGGCCGGTAGTCCCAGCGGCTGACCAGCGGGTCGTCCTCGCCGTGCGCGCGGGTGTAGGCGCGGCAGCGCAGCCTCTCGTCGGCCATCCGCTGGCGCAGCGGCGCCACCCGGCCGCCCAGGCCCGGCACCCGGTCGATGACGTCCATGACGAGGTGGAAGCGGTCGAGGTCGTTGAGCATCACCATGTCGAACGGCGTCGTGGTGGTGCCCTTCTCCTTGTAGCCGCGCACGTGCAGGTTGTCGTGGCCGTGCCTGCGGTAGGTCATCCGGTGCACCAGCCACGGGTAGCCGTGGAAGGCGAAGATGACCGGTTTGTCGGTGGTGAACAGCGCGTCGAACTCCGCGTCGCTCAACCCGTGCGGGTGCTCCGACGGCGGCTGCAGGCGCATGAGGTCGACCACGTTGACCACCCGCACGCGCAGCTCCGGCAGGTACTTGGCGAGCAGCCGGGCGGCGGCGAGGGTCTCCAGCGCGGGGATGTCGCCGGCGCAGGCCAGGACGACGTCGGGATCGGTGCCCGCGTCGGTGCTCGCCCACTCCCAGATGCCGATGCCGCGGGCGCAGTGCGCGACCGCCTCGTCCATCGGCAGCCAGACCGGCGACTCCTGCTTGCCCGCGACGATGACGTTCACCACGTCCCTGGTGCGCAGGCAGTGGTCGGCGACGCACAGCAGCGTGTTGGCGTCCGGCGGCAGGTAGACCCCGACGACCTCGGGCCGCTTGTTGAGGACGACGTCGAGGAAGCCCGGGTCCTGGTGGGTGAAGCCGTTGTGGTCCTGGCGCCACACGTGCGAGGACAGCAGGTAGTTCAGCGCGGCGATCGGCCGCCGCCAGGACAGGTCGCGGGAGGCCTCCAGCCATTTGGCGTGCTGGTTGAACATGGCGTCGACGATGTGCACGAACGCCTCGTAGGTGTTGAACAGGCCGTGCCGCCCGGTCAGCAGGTAGCCCTCCAGCCAGCCCTGGCACAGGTGCTCGCTGAGCACCTCCATGACCTGGCCGTGCTCGGCGAGGTGCTCGTCGGTGGGCAGGATCTCGCCGCGCCACACCCGGTCGGTGCGCTCGAAGACGGCGGTGAGCCGGTTGGAGGCGGTCTCGTCGGGTCCCATGAGGCGGAAGCTCGTGCGGTTGGCGGCGACGACCTCGCGCAGGTAGCCGCCGAGCACCCCGGTGGCACCGGCCTGGACCATGCCGTGCTCGGGCACGGCCACCGCGTAGCCGCGGAAGTCCGGCAGGTCCAGGGGGCGCAGCAGGAGCCCGCCGTTGGCCTTGGGGTTGGCGCTCATCCTGCGGTCGCCCGCCGGGCTCTGCGCCAGGACCTCCGGCACCGGGGAGCCGCCCTCGCCGAAGAGCTCCTCGGGCCGGTAGGAGCGCAGCCACGCCTCCAGCTGCGCCAGCTGCTCGGGTTCGGTGCGGGGCGCCTTCAGCGGGATCTGGTGGGCGCGCCAGGTGCCCTCCACCAGCACGCCGTCCACCTTGCGGGGGCCGGTCCAGCCCTTGGGGGTGCGCAGGATGATCATCGGCCAGGCGGGGCGCCCCCGCCCGCCGCCCGAGCGCGCCTCCTCCTGGATCCGCGCGATGTCGTCCAGCGCCCGGTCCAGGGTCTCGGCCATCAGCCGGTGCATCTGGGCGGGTTCGTCGCCGCTCACCAGGTACGGGCGGTGGCCGTAGCCCCGCATGAGGGAGAGCAGCTCCTCCTCGGGGATGCGGGCCAGGACCGTCGGGTTGGCGATCTTGTAGCCGTTGAGGTGCAGGATCGGCAGCACCGCCCCGTCCCGGACGGGGTCGAGGAACTTGGTGGAGTGCCAGCTCGCCGCCAGCGGCCCCGTCTCGGCCTCGCCGTCGCCCACGACGCACGCCACCGTCAGGCCCGGGTTGTCGAACGCCGCGCCGTAGGCGTGGGCGAGGGAGTAGCCGAGCTCGCCGCCCTCGTGGATGGAACCGGGCGTCTCGGGGGCGGCGTGGGAGGGGATGCCGCCGGGGAAGGAGAACTGCCGGAAGAGCCGCGCCATGCCCCGCTCGTCCTGGGAGACGTGCGGGTAGATCTCGCTGTAGGTGCCGTCGAGCCAGGCGCTGGCCACCGCGGAGGGCCCGCCGTGGCCGGGGCCCATGACGAACATCATGTCCAGGTCGCGCTGCCGGATCGCCCGGTTGAGGTGGGCGTAGCAGAAGTTCAGGCCGGGCGAGGTGCCCCAGTGGCCGAGCAGGCGTGGCTTGATGTGCTCGGGCCGCAGTGGTTCGCGCAGCAGGGGGTTGTCCAGGAGGTAGATCTGCCCGGCGGAGAGATAGTTCGCTGCCCGCCACCAGGCGTCCAGGGCGTCTAGTTCGTCCGGTCCGCTCATACTTCCTCGTCGGTGAGTTCTTCGGGTCTCCTGCGTACCGTTCCCAGAGTCGCGGTGGGCTCACCCAGGCGGAGCAGAACCTGGGGGTGTCCTCCGTGACACAGGCGGACGCGAATGAGTGAGCGCAGTTCGGGTATCTCCAGCGGTTGGGTGTGCAGTGCCCCCGACAGGCCCTCGGCCGAGGCGCGCAGCAGCATGCGCTGCAGTCCCTGGCCGGCCGCCAGCCAGTCGGCGCGCCCGTCGCCGCGGGTGGTGACGAGCGCGACCACCCCGGTGATGCCGGGCTCGGCGGACGGCTCCTCGGGCACGCCCCACGGCCGGCCCTGGGCGAAGTCGCGGGTGGCGAAGTGCGGATCGGCGAACACGTCCTCGGCCGGGTAGGAGCGGTCGACCATGCCCTCGTGGCGGTGGCCGCCCGGAGGCGGAGCCCAGCGCGCCGCCTCCGCCTGGTGCTCGGGGTCCATGCGCTGCAGCTGCTCGGCGACCTCGGTGAAGGCGGCCAGCGCGCGCCGCTCCCTGGTGTCGGACACCAGGAGCAGCTCGGCGCCCTCCCGGTGCACCTCCTCGCGCAGCGCGGTCAGCGTGTCGGTGGCCAGGACCGCCTGTTTGAAGGGGCCGCGGTGGCTGCGCCGCTCCTTCACCTGCCGGTACAGCCGCTCGACCGCCAGGAGGGCGCCCGGCTCGACCCGCGCGGCGGGGTCGAGGACGAGTTCGGCGAGCAGGCCCGGCCGGTCGGGTTCGGGCAGCGTGCGCACCCGCGGCTCCCAGCCCTGCGCCTGGACGGCCAGCCGCAGCGTGAACAGGGCGGCACCGCAGCTGATGAGCATCTCCCTGCCGTCCGGGTCCGCGATGTCCAGCCGCCGTTCGGAGTCGGCGTGCAGGCCGAGGCGCGCGCCGCCTTCCCCGTGGTCGGCGGTGCCGAACCACCACGGCTGGGTGTTGTGCACGGAAGGCGCCCACACCGCCGCCTCGATCGCGGCGCGTACGATCCCTTCGACGTCGGTTCTCACCGTCCCAGCACACCACCGCGGGTACCGCCGGGACAGGGACCAAGGTCCGCCGCCGCACCGACCAACGCTCGCCGCGGGGGACCTTCGTCTCTGCACCCGGCCGCGGCGCGCGTCACACGATGAGTCCATGGAAGTCGACGCTCATGGACTCGAAGTGCTGGACCAGCGGGAGTGCCTGCGGCTGCTGGCCTCCGTCCCGGTCGGCCGTGTCGCCTTCACCGAGCGGGCGCTGCCGGCGATCCAGCCCGTCAACTTCGTGCTCGACGGCACGGACGTCATCCTGCGGACCAACGTCGGCAGCAAACTCGGCCTGGCCATCCGGCGCGCGGTCGTGGCCTTCGAGGCCGACGACTTCGACACCGAGCGGGGCAGCGGCTGGTCGGTGACGCTGCTCGGCGAGGCCAGGGCCGTCACCGACCCGGCCGAGGCCGAGCGGCTGTCGCGGCTCCCGCTGCCCGCCTGGGCGCCCGGCCCCCGCGACCGCTACATCCGCATCTCCGGCCGCTACGTGTCGGGCCGCAGGATCAACGCCGTGGCCGCCTGAGCCCTCACCGGACGACGGCGACCGGGCAGTGGGCGTGGTGCAGCATCGCCTGGCCGACCGAGCCCAGGAGCAGCCCGGCGAAGCCGCCGCGCCCCCGGCTGCCCAGCACCAGCAGGTCGGCCCGGGCGGACGCCCCGGCCAGGGCCCGGACGGTGCCGCCGCGCACCACCTCCTCCACGACCTCCACGTCGGGGTAACGGGCCGGCCAGCCCGCCAGCGCCTCCGACAGCACCCGCGACTCCTCCCCGGCGACGAGCTCGGGGTCGTAGACCGGGGGCTGCATCTCGCCCCAGCCCAGGGAGGCGGGGTCGCGCCAGGCGTGGACGGCCCGCAGCCGCGCCGAGCGCAGCGCGGCCTCCTCGAAGGCGAACCCCAGCGCGGCCTGGGCGCTCGGCGTGTCGTCCACCGCCACCACGACCTCGCCGTGCGCCGTCTCCTCGGTGCGCCGGACGACCACGACGGGGCACCGCGCGTACAGCGCGACCTGGTTGGTGGCCGAGCCGAGCAGCAGCCCGCCGAACTCCCCCAGCCCCCGGCCGCCGACCACCAGCATCGGCGCCCCCTCGGCCTCCTTCAGGAGCGTCTGGGCGGGTCCGCCGGGGACCAGCTCGGTCTCGGTGCGCACCCGCGGTTCCCCCGCCGCGGCGCGGGCGGCGGCCTGCCGGAGCACCTCCTGGCCGTTGTCGCGCAGCTCGCGGCGCATCCGGTCGGCGTTGGGCTCGGGCAGCGGCTCCAGCAGCCAGGGGGAGAGCACGGAGACGATCCGCAGGCGGCGGTCGCGGCGGACCGCCTCCTGCGCCGCCCACTCGACGGCGGCGTAGCCGGGCCCGGAGCCGTCGGCCCCGACGATGATCGGTCTTTGCGCGCGCTCGCTCATGCTTCGAGCGTAGGACGCGGAGATCTTGGCACGGAAAGGACCAAGGTCCCGCGGGCTGGTGCTGGACGGCCCTCTCCCGACATTCCCGTCACACGATGGACTGGACCCCGGGTGACACACGCGTGGGGGGTCCCATGTCCTACAGCCGTCCCGCCATGGTGGCAGAGACGCACATCGCCACCGTCTTCTTCTCCGGCGACCGCGCCTACAAGCTGAAGAAGCCGGTGCGCAACGGCTTCCTGGACTTCACCACCCGGGAGGCCAGGGAGCGCGCCTGCCGCCGGGAGGTGGAGCTCAACCGCCGCTTCGCCCCCGACGTCTACCTGGGCGTCTACGACGTCCGTGACGAGCGGGGCGAGGTCTGCGACCACCTGGTGGCGATGCGCCGCATGGATCCCGAACGCCGGCTCTCCGCGCTCGTGCGCATGGGCGAGCCGGTCGGCGAGCCGCTGCGGGAGGTCGCGCGGCGGCTCGCCGCCTGGCACGCCGGCGCGCCGCGCGGCCCGGCGATCTCCCGGGAGGGCGGACGGGACGCGCTGCGCCGCCGCTGGAGCGACAACCTCGCCGAGACCACCGCCTACGGGCTGCCGGAGGCCGCCGAGATCGAACGGCTGGTAATGCGCTTCCTGGACGGCCGCGACCCGCTGTTCGCCCGCCGGATCGCCGACGACCGGATCGTGGACGGCCACGGCGACCTCATCGCCGACGACGTCTTCTGCCCGCCCGACGGGCCGCGCATCCTGGACTGCCTGGAGTTCGACGACCGGCTGCGGTACGTCGACGGGCTGGACGACGCCGCGTTCCTCGCCATGGACCTGGAGCGGCTGCGCGCGCCCGCCCTGGCCCGCGACTTCCTCGACCGGTACGCCGAGTTCAGCGGCGACCCCGCGCCCGCCTCGCTGCGCCACCACTACATCGCCTACCGCGCGTTCGTGCGGGCCAAGGTCGCCTGCCTGTCCGAGCGCCCCGCCGTGGCGCGGGAGTACGCCGAGCTGGCGCTGCGGCACCTGCGGGCCGGTGCGGTGGCGCTGGTGCTGGTCGGGGGGCTGCCGGGCACCGGCAAGTCGACGCTGGCGGGCGCGCTGGGCGACCGGCTCGGCTGGAGCGTCCTGAGCAGCGACCGCACCCGCAAGGAGCTGGCCGGGCTGTCCGCCGAGGAACCGGCCCGCGCCCCCTACGGGCAGGGCCTCTACGATCCGCGGACCACCAAGGAGACCTACGCCGAGCTGCTGCGGCGGGCCGAGAAGCTGCTCGGCATGGGCGAGCCCGTCATCCTCGACGCCTCCTGGACCGACGAGGTGTTCCGGGAGGAGGCCGCTGCGGTGGCAGGGCGCGCCCGCGCGGACCTGGTGGCCCTGGAGTGCCGCACGCCGGCCCCGGTCTCCGCCGCGCGGCTGCGCGCGCGCAGGGGCGGCCCGTCCGACGCCGACCCCGCCGTCGCCGAGGCGATGGCGGCCGAGGCCGCGCCGTGGCCGGGGGCCGCCGCCGTGGACACCGACCAGCCCGTCGAGATCTGCCTGGACGAGGCGCTGCGGGTGGTCAGGCCGCACGGGTACGGCCACCACTGGCCGCTGCGCCCCCGGATGGAGCCGGACTAGGGCCTCAGGCCCGCCGCCAGGGGTGGACCACCACCAGGGTGCGGGGGGTCAGGTCCAGCAGCGCGCTGCTGACCGCGCCCAGCCGCAGCGTGGAGGGCGTGTCGTCCCGCCGGTCGCCCAGGACCAGCAGCGCGGACTCCGCCGCCACGGCGCGCAGCGCCTCGCGGGGCTCCTCGTGCAGCAGCCGGGTCCGCATCTGCACCTGCGGGTACTTGGTGGCCCAGGGCGCCACCTGCCGCTGCAGCAGGGACCCCGCCTCCCGCGCGGCCTCCTCCTGGCGCACCGGATCGGCCGGGAGCGGAGCGGCGTGCACGGCCACCACCTCCCGCCCCCGCAGCGCCGCCTCCTCGAAGGCGAAGGCCAGGGCGGCGTCGGCGGCGTGCGTGCCGTCCACCCCCACCGCCACCGGACCGTCCGCACCGGGCTCGCGGACGACCACCACCGGGCACGAGGCGTGCCCGGCGACCTGGGTGGCGGTGGAGCCGGTGGGCAGGTCGGGGAACCCCTCTCCGCCGCGCGCCCCCAGGACCACCATGGCCGCCTGCCCCGCCTCGTGCAGCAGCGCGGACGCGGCGGGGCCCCGGTGCAGCACCGGGCGGACCTTCACCCGCGGGGCGAGGCTCTCGGCCTTGAAGGAGCCCTTGGCGAGCAGGTTCTCGGCGAACCCGCGGACGGTCTCCGCCGAGGGCAGGTGCGTGGGATCCATCGCGTAAGGCCAGTGCCAGGCGTGGCAGACCGCCAGGGGCAGCCCCCGCAGGGCGCTCTCGTGCACCGCCCAGCGCAGCGCCTGCTCGGAGGCGGGTGAACCGTCGTAGCCGACGAGGACCTCGGGCATGTCCGTTCTCCTCTCAGGCCGCCTGCGCCCGGTCGTCCAGCGTGATCCTCAGGTCCGGCGGCGTCAGCAGGGACTGGGTGACCGGGCAGTCGCGGATCGCCGTGATCATGGCGTCGGTGTCCTCCTGCCGCAGCCGGGCGGGCGGGCGCACGGTGAGCGTGAGCCGGGAGATGCGCTGCGGGGAGCCGCCCCCCAGCAGGTAGCGGGCGCCCATCTCCAGCCCGTTGTAGGGCAGCCCCTGCCTCTTGAGGTGGTGGCAGGCGAAATGCGCGGCGCAGGCCGCCATCGCGGCGACGAACAGCTCCACCGGGGTCGGCCCGCTCTCCTCCCCCGCCCGGGCCGGCTGGTCCACCTGCACGACGTAGTCACGCACGAAGATCGCGAACGCGTCCTGGTCACGATGGACGACTCTGATCTCTTCCACCGGATTCCACCCCCCTGGTTCCCCTACCTCCCAGGATGGGTCCTGTGTCCCCCCGAGGCAGAGGACGAAGGGCGGGCTTCGGCGGGACCTTCGTCCACCGGGGCCGCCGTTCCCTCCGCCCCTTCGGCGAGCTCCTGCAGCCGCCGGAGGTGGCGGAACTGCCGCAGGACGCGCCCCGGGCGTTCGGCGAGGAGGCCGGCGATCCACATCAGGGACCGCGGCCTGCCCTCGCTCCGGGTCCGGACGACCAGCCGGGTGCGCCCGCCGGGGAGCGGCCGCAGGTGGTAGCCCCGCACGCAGGTGGAGTAGACCGGCGGCAGCGGCCCCTCGGGCACCGTCATCCGGCCCTGGGGAAGCCGCAGGTCGGAGCTGAGGACCAGGGTGCGCGGGGCGTCGACGATCTCCACCGTGAGGCAGGGGTCGCCGCCGGACGGCGGGGGCACCCGCTCGCCCGCCTTGAGCTCCTCGCGCGCCAGCCACGGCCACACCCGCTCCGGCGCGGCCCGCAGGGTCACGCCCATGGTGCTCACCGTCCCGCCGGGGATCATCTCGTCCCCCGGCAGCCGCGCCGCGGCCTCCTCGCGGGTCGCCCCGCGGCCCTCCAGGCGGGGCAGCAGCCTCCCGTACCCGTAGAGGGCAAGGACGGCCAGCCCCGCGGACGGCCCGAGCCACCGGGCCCGGCCTCTCCCCTTCATGCTCCTTCTCCCTTCGGTCGTGCTCACTCCTTCGGGGGGTGGACCACCGTGACCGAGCAGAGGGCGTGGCGGACGGCGGCGTCGCTCACCGAGCCCAGGAGCCTGCCCCTGAGCCCGCCTTCGCCCCGGGAGCCGACGACCAGCAGGAACGCCCCCTCGGACGCGTTGACCAGCTCGGTGACCGGGTCCCCCTCCAGGAAGACCTTCTCGGCCCGCGCCTGGGGGAACTCCGCCTGCCGGGCGTCCACGGCCCGCTCGAACCGCTCCCTGGCCAGCTCGCGCAGCACCTTCCCGTCGATGAACGGGGTGTCGCGGACCGCGGCGCCCTCCGGGCACACGCACAGGACGGACAGCTCCGCCCGGCGCAGGTGCGCCTCCTCGAACGCCGCCCGCAGCGCCTCCGCGGCGGCGGGCGAACCGTCGACGCCGACCACGATCCGGCCCGGCCGCGGCCCCTGCCCGAAGGTCTCGCGCACCACCATCACCGACCCGGACCCGTGCGCGGTCACCTGGGCGCTCACCGAGCCCAGGAGCGCCTTGCGCACGGTGCCCGCGCCCTCGCTGCCCACCACGGTCAGCTCGGCCTCGCGGGAGTGCTCGGCCAGCGAGTAGGCGGGCGAGCCGCTCTCCACGACGCGGCGCACCTCCAGCCCCGGGTGGGCGCCGGAGACGCGCTCGGCGGCGGCCTTGGTGATGGTCTCGGCCGCGTCGCTCAGCGTGGTCACCGGCATCACGACGAACCCCGGGTAGACGATCTGCCAGACGTGGCAGATCGTCAGCGGGAGCCCGCGCAGCACGGCCTCCTCCGCGGCGCGGTCCAGGGCGAGGTCGCCGCCCGCGGAGCCGTCGTGGCCGACGAGCACTCCATGGCGCCGGGTCATCGTGTTCTCCTTCGTCTCGATGGACATCCCCCGATCAGGGGACGCGGTACCGGGTGCGAGGGTAAGCACTCGGTGTGCTCCTCCCCAGTGGATCATGCCGTGCCGGCGGCGGCGCACGGACAGGGGCGCACGGCCCCGGCCGCCGGGACCTTCGCCACCGGCTGTCCTGCGCCGGGAAAGGGACTTTCGCCCCTACCTGTCCGGGGGGCGCCGCCCGCAGCCTGGTGCGGGCGTCCGAAAGAGCCGGACGGTGGAGGAGAAGCGGAGGGCCGTGTGCCGGGCAGGGAGCGGTATCGCATCTGGAGCACGGCGCCGCGCCCCTACCGGATCGTGGACCGGTACGCCGAGCTCCCGGGCCGGATGACGCTGGTGCTGGTGCCCGACGCGCCCGAGGGCCGCGGCCCCGGGGAGCGGGACGCCGAGGGCGCGGCGGCCGCGCCCCCCGCGTCCGGCGGCGCGGCGCCGGGCCGGTTCTGGGTGGTGCACACCCAGGCGGGCATGCGGATCCCCGCCGCCGACGTGAGCAGCAGGCCGCTGCTGTCCGACGGGCGGACCGGGGAGAGCTCGCTGGTGGAGCTGCGCGCGCTGCGAGTGCCGTGCGGACCCGGTTCCTGCCGGATCGGCGACCGGGTGGGGCTGTCGGGACCGCGCGGCAACGGCTGGAACCTCGCCCCCGCGGAGGGCGGCGAGCTGCTGGTGCTCGGCTGGGAGCAGGGGCTGACCCTGCTGCGCCCGGTGGTGGAGCGGGTGCTGACCGATTCCGCGCGCTACCGGAGCCTGCGGGTGTGGGCGGCGGGCGCCGTCTGGTCGGCGGCGCCCGAGGGCGCCGGCGGGCGGCCCGCCCCCTCGGGGCGGATCGTCCCGGCCGTGGACGGCTCCGAGGCCCCGGGCGAGCTGGCCTTCGACCCGGACTCGGCGGTGGCGCTGCTGGCCGGGCCGATGCGGCAGGCGGTGGACACCGCGCGGATGCTGCACGAGCAGGGGATGGCCGCCGAGCGGATCCAGGTGGCCGCGCACGAGCTCATCCAGTGCGGCAGCGGGCGCTGCGGGCGCTGCCTGCTGAAGACGCCGGAGGGGCCCGTCCGGGTCTGCCGGGAGGGACCCGTCCTGCACTACGGCCGACTGGCGGCGTCCTCATTCTGAGGGCGGGCGCCGGCGGGGCGCCGCCACGCGCGCGGCGCTGCCGTCGCGGCCATTGCGCCCGTCGCGGCCATTGCGGCCATTGCGCCCGCTGCTCCCGTTCAGGCCCTCGCGCTCGTTCTGGAGGGCCAGGGCCGCGATCAGCAGGAAGCCCATGACGCTGTAGAAGACGACCATTCCGATCGCCACGGCGTGCGAGCCCCGGGGCAGGCCCGTCCAGGCGGCGCCGCCGAAGAAGTAGATGAACGCGGCCAGGAGCGTGCCGACCGCGCAGCCCCACAGGGCCGTCCGCTGCCGGGCGCGCCAGAGCACCGGGCGGTCCGCCGAGCGCACGCCCCGCACCCCGGACCAGATCAGCAGCATCCCGCCCAGCAGCCCCGCCGAGACCACCAGCGGGAAGATGACCAGCGCGGTGGCGGCGCCGGCGTCCTGGCCCGGCGCGGGCGGCGGGTTCTCGGCCACCAGCTGGGGGGTGACGACGAGGGTCCGCCCGCAGAGCACCACGACCAGCGCCCCGGCGCCCAGCACCAGGACACTCAGCGTTCTGCGCACCGGGGTCACCGGGAGCGGCGCCCCGTGCCCGCGGACGCTCCGGCGCGCTCCGGCGAGAACCGGCCTCGCATGCTCCCCCTCGCTCCAATAACGGAAAGTGACATACAGTATCCCCCACGTGACCGTAACTCCAGACAGCGGGGGCGCGGCCACCGGGACCGGACGGCCGCCCCGGAATAACCCACTAACACGATTGACTTAGCAGGAAATTCCGGCGACCATCGTCCGCATGGATCACGACCTCACCGACGAGAACGTCTACGACGCCGTCCGCGCGCACCAGTGGGCGCGGATGTCGCGCCGCGGCCTGCTGCGGGGATCCGCGGTCCTGGGCGCCGGGCTGGCCGCCGGCGCCGCCGCCTCCCCCGCGCGGGCCGCCGGGCCCATCGCCAAGCCGCTGCCCCCCGAGTGGTTCGTCTCCCACGGCACCAACGCCGAGATGCGCTGGGAGTCGGTGCGCACCCGCGACTTCCTCACCCCCGCCGAGCGCTTCTTCGTCCGCAACCACACCGCCACCCCCGAGATCGACGCGGCCGCCTACCGGCTGCGGGTGTGGGGCAGCGGGCTGCGCGGCGCGCCCGGACCCGGGGAGGCCGTCGAGTTCGGGTACGACGACCTGCGCTCCCTGCGGGCCGAGACCGTGACCGCCGCCATCGAGTGCACCGGCAACGCCCGCAGCTTCTTCACCGGCCAGCAGGGCCAGACCGTCAGCGGCACCCCCTGGAAGCTCGGGGCGATCGGCGTCGGACGGTGGCGGGGCGTGCCGCTGGCGACCGTCCTGCGCCGCGCGGGCATCGCCCCCGAGGCGGTGGACGTCCTGCCGTCGGGCCTGGACGCCGAATACGTCGACAAGGGCGTCGCCAAGGGCCGGGTGCGCCGCCCCCTGCCGGTCGCCAAGGCGCTGCAGGACGTCCTGCTGGCCTACGAGCTGAACGGGCGCCCGCTGCCGCCCGACCACGGCTTCCCGGTGCGCGTGGTGGTGCCGGGCTGGGCGGGCATCGCCTCCATCAAGTGGGTCGGCGACATCCAGGTCGCCGCCGAGCCGCTGTTCTCCCCCTGGAACACCGAGTACTACCGGCTGTTCGGCGCGCAGTACCCGCCCGAGGGCAGCGAGCCCATCACGCGCCAGAACGTCAAGAGCGCCTTCGAGCTGGGCTGGAACGCCGAGATCCGGGCGGGCCGGCGGGTGGAGCTCACCGGGCGCTCCTGGTCGGGCGGCGGGCCGGTGCGGCGCGTGGAGGTCAGCGTCGACGGAGGCGCCTCCTGGCGCCCCGCCAGGCTGGAGCGCGCGCACGCGCGGTACGCCTGGCAGCGGTGGAGCCACGTCTGGGAGAGCCCGGCGAAGGGCGCCCACGAGCTCCTCGCCCGCGCCGTGGACGAGACCGGCGCCCGCCAGCCCGAGACGGTGCCGCACAACACCTTCGGATACCTGTTCGGCGCCGTCGTCCGCCACCCGGTCACGGTGGTCTAGCGGGGCATCGAACCGGACCTCGGGTGTGAAGCGGGAGGAACCGGGAATGGCGTGGAGCGGACACCGGCGTGAACCGGACGCCGAATGATCAGGGGTGCTCTAAGCTGGCTGAAACCACCCCCCGCTTGACCGCCCGGAGCCCGACCGATGATCTCTGCCTCACCGAACAGGCGCCGTTTCCTGCTGGGGATGGGCGGTCTGGCGGCCGGCGCGGTGGGTGTCGCGGCCTGGCCGGTCTCCCGGGCGCCGGGTTCCTCCAGCGCTCCGGAGGAGAGCGGGACCCGGGCCGCCAAGCGGCGCACGAACTTCGTCATCGTGCTCGCCGACGACCTCGGCTACGGCGAGCTCGGCTGCTACGGGCAGCAGAAGATCAGCACCCCCCACCTCGACCGGATGGCCGCCGAGGGGCTGCGCTTCACGCACGCCTACGCCGCCGCGCCCGTCTGCGCGCCCGCCCGCGCCTCGCTGTTCACCGGGCTGCACAGCGGCCGCTCACCGGTCCGCCGCAACCCGCCGCAGGGCCAGGACCTGCCGCTGAAGGGCGTGCCGACGTTCGCCACCATGCTGCGCGACAACGGCTACCGCACCGGCCTGTTCGGCAAGTGGGGCTTCGGACCCGACGAGCCCGGTCCCGAGCACCCCAACTCCTACGGCTTCGACGAGTTCTTCGGCTACCTCACCCACCGCTCGGCGCACTACTACTACCCGCGCGCGCTGTGGCACAACGGGGAGTCCGTGCCGGTGCCGGGCAACCAGGGCGAGAGCGGCATGCTCTACGGGCCCGACCTCATCATGCGGCGGGCGCTGGACTTCCTGCGCGAGCCGGGCGAGAAGCCGTTCCTGCTCACGCTCACCCTGCCGCTGCCGCACGCGCCTTCGGCCGCGCCCCGGCTCGGGGAGTACTCCGGCCTGGGCTGGGACCCCGAGGACGCCGCGCACGCCGCGCAGATCACCCTCCTCGACGGGTACGTCGGCACGCTGGTCCAGGAGCTGCAGACCCAGGGGCTGGCCGACGACACCGTCGTCATCTTCACCAGCGACAACGGCCCGCACCAGGAGCGCGGCGTCCACCCCGACTTCTTCCAGGCGGCGGGGCCCTTCCGCGGGCTCAAGCGCAACCTGTACGAGGGCGGCATCAGGGTCCCGTTCCTCGCCTGGTCGCCCGGCGTGTTCCGGCGCACCTCCGGCACGACCGTCGAGCATCCGACGGCGCACTACGACCTGCTGGCCACCCTCGCCGACTTCGCGGACGTCCGGCCGCCCTCGGGCACCGACGGCCTTTCCCTGCGCCCGGTCCTCACCGGCGAGGGCCCGGTGGCGGTGCACCCCTACCTGTACTGGCTGCGCCTGCACGTCGGCAGCACCCCCCTGCACCGCGCCGAGGAGGACGGCCGGGGCCGGAACGTCTCCGCCGCCGTGCGGTTCGGCCGCTGGAAGCTCGTCGGCTGGGGGCCCGGCGCCGACTACAGCACACCGGGCGCCGCGTGGACGTATGAGCTCTACGACCTCTTCGAGGACCCGTGGGAGAGCGAGGACATCGCCTCCAGCCATCCCGCCATGGTCCAGGAGGGCATCTCCTACCTGCGCGAGTCCTGGACCCCGCAGGCGGGCGACCCCGTCCCGGAACCGGGCGTCCCGATCGTCCCCGCCTAGCCCCTCCCGGCCCGCACCAGGGCGACGGCGTCCGCCGGGGACGCGGCGAGGTGCGGCCCGTGCCCGGGCAGCAGCAGCCCGGCCGGCAGCGGCTCCAGCACGTCCAGCGCCGCGCGCACGGCCGGCTCGTCGTGGTGGAACAGCGACGCCAGCAGCTGGGGCCCGGCCGACCGCGAGGTGGGGTGCGCGGTGACGAGCGTGTCACCGGTGATCAGCGCCCCGGCCTCCGGCAGGTGGTAGCAGGTGTGGCCGCTGGTGTGGCCGGGAGTGGGGACCGGCACCGGCCGGCCCGGCACGTCCAGGGGGCCGGCGGCGGGGAAGGCCTCGGCCGCGGGGACGCGGACGTCCCGCAGCGCGCCCGCCCGCACGATGTGCAGCGCCCACGGCAGGAACCCCGGACGCCACAGGTTGGCGACGACGTCGAACGGGGTGGCCTGCTCCAGGAACTCGCGCCGGACGTGCCGCGCCTCGGCCGCCGAGGTGAGGACCTTCGCGTGCGGCGCCCGCCGCAGCAGCTCCGGCAGCGAGCCGATGTGGTCGACGTGCGCGTGGGTGACCAGGACCGCGGCGAGGTCCTCCGGGCGGTGCCCGAGCCGCTCCAGCGACCAGAGGACGGCCGGCAGGTCGCCGGGGTATCCGGCGTCGACCAGGGTGGCGCTGCGGCCTTCGGTGAGGATCGTCCAGTTGGCCGAGCCGGTGTTCACGAAGTGCACGCCGTCGGCGACCCGGGTGAGGGCAGGAGGTTTCACCCCCCTCTTCTACCCCTTGGCCGCCTCCCGGCGAAGGAGGCGGCGGCCGAGTCGCTGGAAGGGCTCCTCGACGCAGCGGTAGGACACCCAGCTCACCGCGAGGAGCACCAGGGTGAAGACGGCCAGGCCGCCCCAGCGCTGGGAGCCCGCGTCGCCGAGCAGCGCCTCGGCCGCCATGAGGAGCACCGGGTGCACGAGGTAGAGCGAGAAGCTGACGGTGCCGAGCCAGGTCAGCGCCCGCGGGATGCGGCGGTGGCGCAGGCGCCTGCCGGCCCAGAAGCTCAGGGCCGCCAGCACCAGCGAGCCCGTCCAGACCACCCGCAGCTCGGTGGCCTGGGCGCCGCTCAGCCACTGGTCGGCGTTGAGCAGCCCCGCCGCCGCGGCGCAGCCGAACACCAGCACGGCCGCGCCCGCCGCCTTCCTCCGGGAGATCTGGCCCTGCTCCGCGCGGTAGACGGCGGTGCCCAGGAACATGACGGCGAAGATGGACAGCGTCTCCCAGGCGCCGGGCCGCCCGTTGACCAGCAGGAGCACCAGGCCCAGCGCCCCGCCGGCGACCGCGCCCCAGCGGGCGGGACCGGGCCGCCCGGAGACCGACGCCGCGAGCGCCGCCACGAGGACCGCCGCGACCGCCAGGACGACGGGACCGGTGCCCAGGGTCTCCGACAGCAGGGCCCGGGGCAGCAGGCCGCCGAGCAGCACCGCGGCCACCGCGAAGCCCATCGAGATCTCCGCCGAGCGCCGGTGCGCCCCGGTGGCGAACAGCGCGGCGACCAGCAGGTAGAAGACCATCTCGTAGGAGAGGGTCCACAGCACGTTGAGGAGGTTGGGCACGGCGACCAGGTCCTGCAGCATCGTCAGGTGCGCCACGGTCCCCACCAGCGGGTCCATGCCCTCGACCTCGGCGCGCGGCTCCCACCAGCCCAGGTGGAGCGGGACCAGCAGCAGCGCGCAGACCGTCAGCAGCAGGGGGTAGATGCGCATGAGGCGCCCGATCCAGAAGCCGCGCACGCTCCCCCGCCGCTCCAGCGAGGCGGGCACGATGTAGCCGCTGATGAGGAAGAACAGCAGGACGCCGTACTTGCCGGGATCGATCCAACGCGACATCTGCGTCCAGACCGCGGGGGTGTAGTAGTACATGGCGTGCTGCAGCGCCACCATCAGCGCGGCGATCCCGCGGAGGAGGTCGAGCCAGCCCAGCCGTGCCGGTTCTCGGGGGACGGAGGGCCCGGAGGGCGCGTCCGAGGGCGGGCGCATCGTCACCTGAGACATCTGGACAGGGTATGCGCCGCCAACCGTGACACGAGGCGCAAACGACACCAAGAAGCACTCTTCGTCTCACCGGAGCCCCGGAACTCCCCCGTTTCCGCAGATAACCGCAGGCAGGAGGCGTTCCGGGGCGAAGGGACGGCCGGTCCCGGACAGATCAGAGAACGGCCTGGCCCAGCATCAGCCGTTTGAGATAAGACGGCGCGATGAACGTGCAGTAGTGCTGGCCGCGGAAGCTCTCGGGCAGCGCCCCCCACGTCCACGGGACGGACAACGACCGCGACGGCAGGTGGAGCCTGCCGCCGATGCCGCGGTAGGCCGCCGGGAACTCCCACAGCCAGTCCCAGCCGGTGAAGGCCGGCACGTCGCGGTCGACGACGACCTTGGAGACCGGGTAGACCAGCGCGGCGCGCTCCGCCTCGGTGAAGGAGGCGGCGACCTCCTGGAGCGTGGCCTCGTTGACCACCTTGCACTGCTCTTCAGGCCCCGCCACCTGCTGGCCGTAGACCAGCTGCAGGTGGTCGGACCGCTTGGTCTTGCACCGGATCTGCCGGGGCAGCGTCCTCCCCTCGTCCTCATAGGTCGTGTAGGAGCCGGTGACGAGGGGCCGCTCCGTCGGTTTGGACTTCTCGAAGGAGGCCCGGTCGGGGTAGTCGACGTTGCTCAGCTCACCGCCCGCCGCCTGGAAGGCCGCCGTGTCGAGCCCGGCGGTCTGGTGCTGTGCGCGCAGGCACAGGTCGTCCGCCGGCGCCGCCGCGGAGGCGGTGCCGGAGAGGGCGGTGAGGCAGGTGCTCATCGCGCCCAGAGCGAGGATTCCCCGCCCGATGGTGTGTCGCATGGACCAACTCCCCAAGTTAGGGAAACGGCGTTTCGCTTGAAGATACAGATCCGTATGCTGGAGCGGCAGGCACGGAGAGGATGCGCAATGAATTTGGAACAAGACTACGAAAAAGCGGGATTCGGTGGGCGGCTTCCGTTCGGTCGGCGGCCCGCCGTCCTGGTCGTGGACATGGTGCGCGCCTATCTGGACCGGGACTCCCCCCTGTACGCCGGGGTCGAGGACGCGGTGGCCGCGGGGGCGGCGCTGGTGGCGGCCGCGCGCGCCGCCTCGGTGCCCGTCGTCTTCACCAAGGTCGAGTACCTCCCCGGAGGCGCCGACGGCGGCCTGTTCTACCGCAAGGTCCCGGCACTGGCCGCCTTCCAGCGCGGCAATCCCCACGGGGACTTCGTGGCGGACCCGGCGCCGCGCGAGGAGGACGTGGTGGTGGTCAAGCAGTACGCCAGCGCCTTCGCCGGCACCAGCCTGGCCGCCACCCTCACCGCGATGTCCGTCGACACCCTGCTGATCTGCGGCCTGTCCACCAGCGGCTGCGTCCGCGCCACCGGCGTGGACGCCCTCCAGCACGGGTTCGTCCCCTACGTGGTCGCCGACGCCTGCGGCGACCGCGACCCGCGCCCGCACGAGGCGGCCCTGTTCGACCTCCGCCACAAGTACGCCGAGGTCGTCCCCCTCGATGCCGCCGTGGAGCTGCTGGCCGCCCGCACGCCTTGACGGGAGCGCCCGCGGAGCGGGATGCTGGCGCCGATAATGAAACAGTGTTTCCTTCTAGGAAACGCATCGGACCATCCCGGAGGCTCGGGTGCAGCTTTCGATAGCGGGCGGGATCAGGGAGTTCGCGGTCTCCAGTCCCGGAGCGACGGCCGTGGTCGACGGGGAGCGGCGGCTCACCTTCGCCCAGGTGCACGAGCGGTCCAGCAGGCTGGCCGACGGGCTGCTCGCGGCGGGCCTGGCGCCCGGCGACCGGGTCGGCGTCCTGCTGGGCAACCGGCTGGAGTGGCCGGAGGCCGCCGCGGGGCTGGCCAAGGCGGGGCTGGTGATGGTGCCGCTGGGCACCCGCTCCACCGCGGCGGAGAACGCCTACGTGCTGGAGCACTCCGGGTGCGCCGCCCTCATCGCCGAGCGGGCGCTGCTGGGCGGTGTCGCCGCTCCCCCGCCGGTACTGGTGGAGGTGGACGGGGGGTACGAGGAGTTCCTCGCCGCCGCCTCCCCCGTCGACCCGAAAGTGCCGGTCGCCGAGACCGATCCGTTCACCATCGTCTACACCTCCGGCACGACCGGGCGGCCCAAGGGCGTGCTCATCAGCCACCGTTCGCGCGTGCTCACCTTCTACTGCGCGGCGCTGGAGTGGAACCTGGGCCCCGGGCGCACCAGCGTCGCGGTCGCGCCGATGTACCACGGAGCGGGTTTCGCCTTCGGCTACGCCCCGGTCTTCACCGGAGGCACCGTGGTGATGCTGCGGGCGTTCAGTCCTGAGGCGCTGCTGTCGCTGGTCGCCGAGACGCGCGCGCAGAGCGTCTTCCTGGTGCCCACGCACGCCCATCAGCTGCGCGCCTCCGGGCTGATGGACCGGTACGACGCCTCCAGCCTCGACACGTTGTTCTTCAACGCCGCCGCGCTGCCGGTCTCGCTCAAGGAATGGGTGATGTCGGCCTTCCCCGGGGCGGGCGTGCACGAGCTCTACGGCTCGACCGAAGGCGGCATCGTCACCGACTGCCGGCCCGCCGACGCGCTGCGCAAGCCGGGCTCGGTCGGCCCCCCGTGGTTCCTCACCGAGGTGAAGGTCCTCGACGACGACGGCGCGGAGGTGCCGCGCGGCGAACGCGGCGAGCTGTGCTCGCGCTCCCCCTTCCTGATGAACGGCTACCTGAAGAACCCTGAGGCCACCGCCGAGGCCCTCACCGAGGACGGCTTCTACCGCTCCGGCGACATCGCCGTGCAGGACGCCGACGGGTACCTCGCCATCGTGGACCGCAAGAAGGACATGATCATCTCGGGCGGGGTGAACGTGGCGCCCCGCGAGGTGGAAGAGGCCGTCTGCGCCTTCCCCGGCGTGGCCGAGGCCGCCGTGGTGGGGCTGCCCGACGAGCGCTGGGGCGAGCGGGTCACCGCCTTCGTCGTCCCCCTGCCCGGGGAGTCCCCCGATCCCGACGCCCTGGTGGAGCACTGCCGGGCGGTCCTGGCCGGCCCCAAGGTGCCGCGCCGGGTGGAGTTCCTGACCACCCTGCCGCGCAACGCGGCAGGCAAGATCCTCAAGCGCGAACTGCGGAAGGACTGAAGGAGACATGCGGCCACACGTCGAACTGATCCAGGAGAACGACTACGTCTGGCACGGCGCCGAACTCGTCGGCGGCGAGGGCCGCGCCAGCGAGCGCCGCCTGTCGGTGGACGAGGAGGACGGCTCCTGCTCGCTGCGCATCGACTTCCACACCCGCTGGGGGCGCGGACCCGGCGTCCATCACGCCGACACCGAGTTCTACGTCCTCGACGGCTCCATGACGTACGCGGGCACGGAGTACGGCAAGGGCGCCTACCTCTACGTTCCCAAGGGGGTGCCGGCCGAGTCCCTGGTGTTCTCCGAAGGCGCCAAGGTGCTGCACTACCGCGAGTACGGAGACGCGGGGTTCGACCCCGGCGCGACCCGCTGGGACGACGCCCGCGAAGAGGTCATCGTCATCGACACCGAAGCGATGCAGTGGGACGCCGTCCCCAACCCCGGCCCCATGCCCGGCCTCTTCATCAAGTACCTGCACGTCGATCCCGCCACCGGCTTCTACACCCGCCTCGTGCACGCCCAGGAGGGGTGGACCGACCACCGCCTGGCCCACCACCCCTGCTACGAGGAGGCCTACACCACCCAGGGCCACATGGAGTACAACTTCGGCACCCTGGACCTGGGCACCTACTTCTTCCGGCCCGCCCGCGTCAAGCACGGCCACTTCACCACCCAGGAGGGCGGCGCGACCTGGCTGCTGCGCTCCGACGGCGAGCTGATGAACTGGTACACCCAGAACGAGTGGCTGCGCTGGGGCGGCGAGGCGGTCAACTACGGCCCGAACGGGGGCCGCATGCGCTGGTCGATGTCCTCCCACGACCTCGGCCCCGCCGGACGCTCGGACCGCGACCACGAGGAGCTGGCGGCCTCCGTGGCCTTCCAGCACTCCCAGGGCGAGATGGACGCCCCGTTCGTCCCGCACGGCACGGGCACCGACAAGAGCCTCATCGCGCTCGCCAAGGCCCTGGACGCCGCCACCCTCCAGGGCGGCCACGGCCACGACCACGCGCATGACCACGACCACGCGCACGACCACGAGGCGCCCCCCGTCGACTGGGGCGCGGACCCGGCGACCCTGGAGCACTCCGACGAACGCACCGACCGGCTCAGCCACAACTGGGGCGCGGGCCGCCAGTGGAAGCAGGGCGACCCGATCCCCGCCCCCATCCTCTCCACCCTCCCCGTGCGCAGCCGCTCGACCGGCCGCTGGAGCGGCGAAGGCATGTGACGTCCACCGCCTCCTGAGACGTGAGGAAGGCCCCGGTCCGTTGAGGACCGGGGCCTTTCGGTCGTGCGGGTCAGTTGGCCCGGCGGCGGCGCGGGACCAGGAACAGGGCGGCCGCGCCGGTGAGCACCAGGGCCGAGGCGGCCAGGGCGAAGGTGGGCACGCCGTCGGGGCTGCCGGTCTGCGGCAGGCTGGTGTCGTTGTTGTTCGTCGTGGGGGTGCCGGAGTCGTTCGAGTTGTCGTTGGAGTCGTTGGAGTCGTTGTCGTCGTTGGAGCCCGTGGGGGCGCCGCCGAAGGTCAGGGGCGCCGTGGCGATGACGTCGCCCGGGTTGGTGAGGCTGGTGACGCCGATGATGCAGGCGCCGGCCTTGGTGGTGCAGTCGGTCCCTCCGATCGCCTTCACCAGCTTGATGGCGGTGCCCTTGCTGGACTTCCACGTGCCGCCGGCGTCGGCGTTGCCCGACAGGGCGCTGCTCAGCTCGCAGTCGGTGGGACCGGCGACCTTGGCCTTGCACTGGGCGACGTACACCTGGGACAGGTTGGCCTTCAGGCCGGTGAGCGAGACGACGTTGATCGTGTCGCCCACCGCCAGGCCGCTGGACTTGCTCAAGGAGAGCTTGGCCGCGGCCGCCGAGGCCGAGGCCGGCATGCAGACGAGTGCCGCCGCCGCGCCCAGCGCGGCGACCTGACGGAACTTCATGTGATCCTCCTGAGGGACTGTCGCCGGGCGGCGAGGAAGGTGATGAGGACGAGCAGCCCCGCCGTGGCGAACCACAGGGGGGCCGAGGGGCCGCCCACGCCGTCGGGGTCGGCGTCCGCCGCGGCCGGAGCCGCGGATTCGGTCGGCTCCGGTTCGAAGGCGGCGCCCTCGAAGACGAGCCGGGTGGTCACGGAATTGGCCTTCTGCACGGAGTCGGGCACCGCTCCGGGAAGCGGGCCCGCGCCCACGACGCACTGCTGGGCCAGGCAGTCGTACTCGAGGAACTTCGTGGAGACCTTCAGCGTCAGCTCGGGCAGCCTGCCCTGCCCGTCGGCGGCGACGAAGGCGGCGCCGCTGTCCTGGATATCGCAGTGCTTCAGGCCGTTGGTGTATCCCTCGATGCACAGCCCGACCGCGATTCCCTGCAGGCCCGGCTTGAACCCGGTGCCGGTGACCTTGATCTCGTCGCCTTCGGCGATGCCCTCGGTCTTGCTGATCTCCAGGGCGGGCCCGCCCTCGGCCAGGGCGGGCGCGGGCGCCGACGCGACGGCGAACGCCGAGGCGGCGGCGAGGGCAAGGAGCGTGGTTCTTCTCATGAGCGTCCTCGGTCCAGGCTCGCGGTCAGTTCTTCTTCGGTGGGGTGCGTGAGCTCCTCGGCCGGCCGGCCGCGGCGCAGCAGGAGGGTGCGGGCGTCCAGGGCGACGGCCAGGGGCACCGGAGGCTCGGCCAGGACGACCACCGCGCCGCCGCGGGCCAGCCCGTCGAGCACCGGCACCAGCTGCGGATCGCAGTCGCGGGCGTCGACCAGCACGATCCGGGGCCGCAGCAGCAGCGCCTCGGCCAGGCCCAGCAGCAGCGCGCCGGTCCCGTCGAGGTCGGCGGCGGGCTCTCCGCGGCGTTCCGCCAGCGCGGGGAAGACCTCCAGCACCGAGCGGACCCGCCAGGGCTCGCTCACCGCCAGGTCGGCCAGGCGTTCGGCGACCGTCCTGCGGTCGCCCTCCGCCGCGGCCGGGGCCGGGTGGCTCACCTTGAGTTCGGCGCGCCGCGCCCGGGTGGTCCGGGTGAGGTCGACGCCCCGCGACAGGAGCCTTCCGCCGTCGGCCCTGGTCTCGCCCGACAGCAGGCGGAGCAGGCTCTGCGACCCGGGCCCGTAGAAGGCCAGCTTCTCCCCGGCCTCGGCCCGCAGGTCGAGGCGGTCGACGTCCCGGTCGGGATCGCTCAGCCGCCACGCCACCAGCGGCGGGCCTCCGGCCTCGGCGACCGGGGTCAGGTGCACCGACCACAGGATGAGCAGCGCCATGGGGACGGTGCTGAGCGCCAGGACCGAGCCCGAACCGGCGAACATGCGCAGCAGCGGCTCGGCCCCGTAGGCGCCCAGGGCGCCCAGCAGCGCGGCGGTCTCGCTCAGCGCCGCGCCCCGCCCCGCGGCGAGCCGGTCCAGCCGGGCCAGCGCGGCCATCGCCGCGCCGAACACCACCGCGGCGCCGACGGCGATCCCGGCGGCCCACGGCGCGGTGGCCACCAGCAGCAGGCCGCCGGCCGCCGCGATCAGCAGCGACGGGACCTCGTCCGTCAGCCTGCCGAGCAGGAACGCCAGCAGGCATCCGCCGGCGACCGCGGCGAGCAGGTGGTACATCCGGTCGGCGCCGAACAGCTCGAACCGGAACAGCAGCAGCCTGGCGGCGGGCAGGATCACCGCGCCCAGCGCCCAGCCGACCGCCGCATAGGCGGGCAGCGTCCAGCGCACCTCGCGGAAGGCGCGGCGCGAGTCGGGGACGGGTCCGGAGAAGGCGCCCGTGAACACCGCGAAGACGCCCGCCACCGCCAGTCCCAGCCTCGGCTGGTCCTGCCAGACCGCGGCGACGGCCACCGCTCCGGCCGCGCCCGCGACGCCCGCGTACCCCATGCCGCGTCCGGCGCCGCCCCGGGTCATCGCCAGCAGGGTCGGGACGCACAGGCCGATCACCATGGCCAGGGTCGCGAACACCGGGACGGCCGGCAGCGCGGCCATCACCAGCAGGCTCAGGCCGGGCAGCAGGCACAGCAGGCGGCGGACCGCCGGGTGGCCCTCGCCGCGCAGCACCCACGGCGACACGCCGATGCCGACCAGCACGCCCATGGCGACCATGTAGCCGACCACCTGGCCGGGGAAGCTGAGCAGGGTGCCGAGCCCGTCGCCCAGCAGCACCAGCGAGCCCAGGGCGAGCGGCGCTACCGCCGCGGAACCGACGATGTGGACGCGTTCACCGTGACGCATCGGGCCCTCCATCGGACAGGAAGCGGTCGAGGGCCCGGGGGTCCACCAGAGGCGGCCCGTTCAGGTAGGCCACCAGCGAGGGTCTGTCGATGACCAGGGTCTCGCCGTCCTCCTGGCGGGCGCTGCCCTCCAGGTAGGTCAGCAGGGCGGTCTGGTCGAGCGGGCGCGGAGCCGCCTTCGGCGCGGCCGGGGAGAGTGCGTTCCCGGCGGCCCCGCGAGATCGTGTGCGCCTGCGGCGCAGGGCCGCCCGCACTCCGGCGAGCACCGCCAGGAGGGCGATGAGGTTCACCGCGAACAGCAGGTAGGGGTAGGTCGTGAACTTGAGCTGGAACTCCGTCTGGCCCGCGAACCTGCCGCCGACCACGAACGTCCCGTAGGAGGCGGGCGGCAGCTCCACCGGCACCCGGTAGACCGCGGTCGCGCCGGGGTCGATGGTGCCGGTCGGCGGCGCGGTCAGCGGGGAGTCGGCCGTGGCGTCCGCGCCCCAGCCGACGACCAGCGGCGCGTCCGTCACCGGGTCGGGCCCGTTGTTGCGGACGGTCAGCACCAGCGTCCGCCGGGTCCGCCAGCCGAACAGCTCGCTGACGCCGCCGCTGCCGCGCAGCTCGGCGTCGACCACGTCGATGCGGGCCGGGTTCTCCTGCTTGACGACGTCGGCGGTCTCGTGGCCCAGCACGCTGAACGGGACGTCCACCGTCATCCGCTCCGCGCCCGCGGGCGTGGTGATGTGGATGACGCAGGGGCACGGGACGGGCGGTGCGGACACGGTGAGGCCGGCGGTCACGATCCCGTCGGGTCCCACGGGCGCGGCCACCGCGTTCGGCTGGTCGCAGTCGACGGAGCCGTTGACGGCGTTGCGGCCGCAGACCGAGATCTGCACCGACACGCCGGCGGGCCAGCCGGCGCCGCGCACCTGGACGGCCGTGCCGGGCGCGCCTCCGGCGGGGGAGGCGCTCGCGCCGGGGTCGGCCGCGGCGGGCGCGGGCCACAGGAACAGGGACACCAGCACGAGGGCGGCCAGAGCGCGCGGGCTACGCGTGCCGGTCATGCTTTTCTCCGAGCGGTGAGATGGCGGCGCAGCCGCAGTGCGAGGGCGGCCGCGATGACGAGGGCGAGCAGGGCGACGAGCGTCTGCCAGGGAAGGGTCACGTAGCCGGTGCGGGCGACCGACTGCAGGCCCGCCCGCGTCTTGAGCTCGACGGTGACCTTCACCGCGTCGGCGGGCGGGGCGCCGGGCCAGGCCAGCTCGACCTCCACGTCCTCGCCGGGCAGCAGTTCGGGCATCGGCCGTTCGGGGAAGTCGCGCAGGACCCGCCCGAAGAGGCCGGTGGCGCGGATCTGCGCGGTCGGGGTGAGCCGGACGTTGCCGACGTTGGCGATCCGGTAGCGGATAACGGTGCCGACGGGGCCGCCCCAGGGCAGCTCCGGTTCGGTGTTCTCCACCCGCAGGTTCTCGACCTTGGCGCCGGGCACGAGGGGGCCTTCGAGCCGCAGGTAGATCCGGGCGCCGACGGCGCGGCGCAGGCCGAGGGTGGCTCCTCCGGTCTTCTTGACCGCCTCCACCTCTTTGGAGGCGACCACGACGCCGCCGATGTGGTCGCCGGGCGTGGCGTTCTTCGGGACGCTCACGATGAAGGGCACGTCCACGGCGCGGCCGGCGGGGACGGTGACGTCCCGGCTGCCGACCTTGGTCCACAGGCCGACGCCCTTCTGCGGCTCCTTCTCGCCGCGCAGGGCGAAGGCGCCGTCCCGCACGGTGTTGTAGCCGTCGGCCCCGTACACCTCGAACCTCATCTTCTCGCCGGTGAGGTTCCAGATCCGGACGGTGTCGCGGACGACGTCGCCGGCGCGCCCTTCGAGGGTGAAGTGCAGCCGGGGGGTGAGCGTCTTGCTGTTCGTCGCCGGGCCGACGGCCCAGGAGCCGTTTCCGGTCGTCCCGGCGGGCTTCTCCGGGGGGGCGTCCTGGCTCACGGGCGGAGAGGTGCCGTCCGCGCGGGCCGGGGAGAGCGGGGCCAGCGCGGCCAGCGCCGCGACGAGGACGGTGATCACTCTGATCATGTGGTCACCTCCTTCACGAGGGGGGGTGCCCCGCCGGGCGGGCGCGTTCGCCCGGCGGGGGGTATCGGGGCGGGGGATTCAGGAGAGAGTGAGGGTCAGGACCGCGTCGTACTCCCCGGAGGCGGTGGCCGCGGGGACGTTCAGGGACAGGGCGGCGCCGGCGTCGTAGGTGCCGCCGACGGGACCCGCGGTGCTGTCCGCGGTGGAGCACAGCAGCACGCCCGCCTCGCCCAGCGGCCCGGGGGTGCCGGTGACGACGGGTGTCGCGCCGGCCCGCGCGGCGCACTGCGGGGTCCAGGTGAGGTTGCCCGCGGCGATGGACGCGCCGGCCGGGCCCTTGAAATCGCTGAGGGTGCCGATGAGCGACCAGCCGACGGACGAGCCCCGCGCGTCGCTGACCGTCACCTTCCGGAGCGTCCCGGTGGTGGTCTGGGCGGTGCCGTTCAGGGTGACGGGGTCCAGGACGACCTCGCCGGGGTCCTGGGCCAGGGTGAGGGGCCCGCCGGTGACGGTCACCGTGACGTCCTGCTGCCCGCACTGCTCGGGTTCCTTGCCGGCGCAGGGGTCGGTTTCGGTCTCGCCGCCGGGGGCCTCGACGCGGATCGCCACGAGCTTGGCGGTGTCGCCCTGGCTCGCCTTGATCTTGTAGGTGCCGGTGGCCGTGCCCTCCTTCACCTTGGCTCCGCCGGTGAGCTTCCCGTCCGCCACCGAGGTGGTGACGTCGGTGAGCCCCCCGGCGTCGCAGGCGGTGCCGTCCTCCCGGCACAGCGCCAGCTTCACCTCCCCGCTCCCCCAGCCGGAGCCTGACAGCTTGATCCCGGCGCCGGGAGCGACGGTGGCGGGGTCGGCCAGCAGGGTGGCCGGCGAGCTCTCCCCGCGCACCTTCAGCGACAGCAGCTTGGGCGTCCTGCCCTTGGGCCTGCAGGTGATCGGCACCGAGATGCCGAACGAGGTGCCCGTGAGGGTGAGCGTGCCGAGGGTGAAGTCCACGGTGCCTCCGGCCGTCAGCGGGACCCGGGCGGTGAGCTCGCCGATCGGCAGCGGCTTCTTCTTCTCCACGGGGCCCTTTCGCCGGGGGCCCGTGAGGTCGTATGTTCCCGATTGCGCGCCGGAGGCGAGGAGCTTCGCCGTCGTCCGCCAGGAGTCGATCTTGAGCGGTGCGACACCGGGCAGATCGGAGAGGTCCGCTTCGATCCGGACGGTGTCCCCGACGCCGGCGGGCGAGGGGGGACCGCTCACCTCGACCTCGGCGGTGTAGGTGAAGCTGCTGGCGAACATCTGGCAGTCGTAGGTCACGGTGCCCGTTCCCGCCCGCGCCGGCCCCCCCGCGACCGCCGTGGCGGCCACGGCGGTGGCCCCGGCCACCAGGCCCCGGAGGGCGGCCTGTCTCTTCATCACGGGATGAATCTCCGTCTGTTCCGCTGGTGGAAACAAAGTTTCACAACTGCGGTTCAGCGAACCGCCCCGGAAGCGCCCCTGTCAAGACCGTCCGGGGACGTGAAACGCAAACGTTTCCTTCACCGGACTTTTGTTTCCCTTTCGTGCAAAACTCGGGATACCGTCCCTGGGCATGCGCACCGTGGTACGCCTCCTCGCGGAACTCCTCATCACCGCGGGCCTGGTCATCGCCCTCTTCGTCGCCCATCTGACCTGGGGCACCGACGACTACGCCCGCCGCGCCCAAGCCGGCCTCAACGACGAGCTGGACGCGCTCTGGCGCAAGCAGACCACGGTCTCGGCGGCCGTCCGGCCGGGCGGCCCCCGGATGGTGCCCCAGACCGCCGCCCGCCCCGAGCGGGGCAGGGCCTTCGCGGTCATCCGCATCCCCCGCTTCGGCTCCGCCTGGCGGTACGCCACGGTCGAGGGGGTGAGCACCGCCGACCTCGCCAAGGGCCCCGGCCACTACCCCGGCACCGCGATGCCCGGCCAGGTCGGCAACACCGTCTTCAGCGGGCACCGCACCACCTACGGCGGCCCGTTCAACCGGGTGGGCGAGCTGGTGGCCGGCGACCAGATCCTCGTCGACACCGCCACGGCCACCCACGTCTACCGGGTGACCGGGCACAAGGTGGTGCTGCCCACGGACGTCTCGGTCGTGGCCCCGGTGCCCGGCAAGCCCGGCGCCAGGCCGGAGAAGGCGCGGCTGACGCTCACCACCTGCCACCCGAAGTTCTCCGCCGCCTACCGGCTCATCGTCTTCGCCGAACTGGCGCGCAGCGAACCGCGCGCGTCCGCCTGACCGGCGCCCCCGCCAGGGAGAACTTCGATCATGCTCCGCCGACTACCGCTCACTGTTCCTCACAGTGTAACGTCGTTTCCCTAAACCGAAACGGGCTCCGCGCGAGAAAGGCATGATCGACCTTGCTCTGGAACGACCTGGCCGGGGCGACGGTCCTCGACCTCGCCCAGCCCATGCGGACCGGCATGCCGCAGTCGCCCAACCACCCGCCGTTCCGGATGCTGCTGGAGCGGCGCCACGGCGACATGGTGCGCGCCGACGGGGGCTCCGCCGCCAACGAGATCATCATCACCGGCGGCCACGTCGGCACCCACGTCGACGCCCTGGCGCACGTCTCCCACGAGGGGCTGCTGCACGGCGGGAGCCCCGCGGTCTCCGACCACCGCGGCTTCGCCGAGATGGGCATCGACGACTTCCCCCCCTACGTCGGGCGGGGCGTACTGCTGGACGTCGCCAAGGTGCACGGCGTGCCGGTGCTGCCCGCCGGATACGAGGTGACCGTCGCCGACCTGGAGAAGGCCGCCGACGGGCTCGACGTCCGCCCCGGCGATGTGGTGCTCATCGGCACCGGCTGGTCGCGGCACTGGGCGGACGGCGAGCGCTTCATCGGCGCCCGGGACGGCGTGCCGGGACCCGGCGCGGCCGCGGGCGAGTGGCTGGCCGGGCTGGGCGTGCGCGCCGCGGGCGGCGAGACGATCGCCTTCGAGCACCTGGCCCCGGGCAAGGGCCACGCGCTGCTGCCCGTCCACCGCATCCTGCTGGTCGAGGCCGGCATCAACATCATCGAGACGATGCGGCTGCTGCCGCTGCTGGAGTCCGGCGTGCGGGAGTTCCTGCTGGTGCTCAACCCGCTGCCGGTCGTCGGCGCCACCGGCTCCCCCGTCCGCCCGCTCGCCGTCATCCCGGCGGTGGCCGGTGAGTGAGCCCACCCAGGTGCAGGCCCTGGCGGAGTTCGCCGTCCGCTGCCGCGACGAGGGGATCCCCGCCGAGGTCTCCCGCGACGTCTCCGAGCGGATCCTGGACGTCGTCGGCAACTGCCTGGCCGGGCGGGCCGAGGAGACCTCCGCGACCGACCCGGGCAACGCGGTGCTGACCACCGTGCGCGGCTGGGGCGAGGGCGGCGCGGCCGAGGTGCTGGGGACCGGAACGGTCCTGCCCGCCCCGAACGCCGCGCTCGTCAACGGCACCTACGCGCACGCGCTGGACTTCGACGACACCCACCTGCCGTCGGTGCTGCACCCCAGCGCCTCGGTGGTGCCGGCGGCGCTGGCCGTCGCGCAGGAACGCGGCTCCTCCGGGGCCGACCTGCTGGCCGCCGTCGCGGCGGGCGTGGAGATCTGCAACCGGCTCGGCATGGCCTCCTACGACCGGGAGCTGCGCAACTCGGTCTTCTTCGAGAAGGGCCAGCACGCCACCTCCATCTGCGGCACGCTCGGCGCGGCCGCCGCCGCCGCCCTGCTGCACGGCCTGGACGCCCAGGGCGTCGCCTCGGCCGTCGGCATCGCCGCCAGCATGGGCTCGGGCGTCCTGGAGGCCAACCGCACCGGCGGCACCGTCAAGCGCATCCACTGCGGCTGGGCCGCGCACGGAGGCGTGGCCGCCGCCGGGTTCGCCGCCGCCGGCGTGACCGGGCCGCCGACCGTGCTGGAGGGCAGGTTCGGCTTCTTCCAGGCGTGGCTCGACGGCACCTACGACTCCTCCGCGCTGCTGGAAGGGCTCGGCGAGCGCTGGGAGACCGTCCGCACGGTCTACAAGCCCTACCCCACCAACCACTTCACCCATCCGGCCATCGACTGCGCGCTGGCGCTGCGCGAGCGCGGCCTCGACCCCGCCGACATCACCGCGATCGAGGCGGGCTTCCCCGCGCCGACGCTGCGCACCGTCGGCGAGCCGCCGGAGGAGAAGGCACGGCCGCGCTCGGCCTACCACGCCAAGTTCTCCGGGCCGTTCACCATCGCCACGGCGCTGCTGGGCGGCGGCGGCCTCGGCGTCTACCTGGACGACTTCGCCGACGGCGCCCACGAGGACCCCGAGCGGCTCGCCCTCGCCGCGAAGGTCACGTGCTTCGCCGACGAGAAGGCCGGTGACATCTTCCCCAACGCGTTCGCCGCGGTGCTGCGGGTGACCACCCGCGGCGGCTCCGTCCTGGAGCACCGGGTGGACTCCTCACGCGGCGGACCCGGGCATCCCCTGCCCGCCGCCGACCTGCGCGCCAAGTTCCTCCTCAACGCCGCCCGCGCGGTGCCCCAGGACCGGGCGGAGGCCCTGGCGCGGGCCGTCACGGCCCTGGCGGACACACCGCGGGTGGGTCCCCTCACGACGGGAGAGTGACCGGTGGGAGCCCATCCCTACGGCTGGTGGATCGTCCTCCACCTCGTGCTGTTCGTCTTCTGGCTCGGCGGCGACCTCGGGGTCTACTACTCCAGCCGGTTCGTCATCCGCCCGGACCTCACACCCGCCGCGCGCGGTACCGCGCTGAGCATCATGAACGGCCTGGACCTCGGTCCGAAGATCTGCCTGGTGCTGTTCCTGCCCAGCGGGGTCACGCTGATGGCGATGGACCCGCACGGCGCGACCCTGGCCGGGCACGAGGTCTTCGGCTGGCCGCTGGTCGTGCTGACGTGGGTGTTCGCGGCCGGCTGGCTGGCCTCCGCCATCGCCGACCACCGCACGCACGGGAAGTACCCCTGGGTGCGGCGCGCCGACTGGACGATCCGGATCGGGCTCATCGCCGCGCTGTTCGGCTCGGCCGCCTACACCTTCGCCGCGGCGGAGCCGTTCGGCGTCACCACCAACCCCAGGTGGCTCGCCGGGAAGATCTTCCTCTACGGCCTGGCGATCGCCTGCGGCCTGGGCATCCGGATCAAGCTGAAGCCCTTCGGGGCGGCCTGGGGCGCGCTGATGACGCGGGGCGGCGACCCGGGGACCGAGAGCGCCGTCAAGCGCTCGATCGACGGCTGCGTCCCCTACGTGCTGGGCATCTGGATCAGCGTGCTCGCCGCCGCGGTGCTGGGCGTGCTCAAGCCCGGCGCGAACCTGTAGGGCTCACCCGGGATGGCCGAGCTGGGCGGAGACGCGCGCCGCCGCGGCGAGCAGGAGCGGGGCGTACTCCTTGATGTGCGGTTTGAACCGGCCCAGCGGGCCCGAGACGCTCAGCACGGCCAGCACCCGGCCGTCGTGGTCGAAGACCGGCGCCGCGATGGAGGCCGCCCCCTCCTGGCGCTCGCCGAGCGAGGTGGCGTACCCGCGCTTGCGGATCGCCACCAGTTCGGCGCGCAGGGCGTCCTCCTCCACGAGGGTCTTGTCGGTGAGGGCGGTCAGCGGGTGGCGGGCCAGGTAGCCGTCGACCTCGGCCTCGTCGAGGAAGGCGAGGAAGGCCTTGGAGGAGCTGCCCGCGTGCAGCGGGTAGGGGATGCCGAGGCTGACCTCCATCCGCAGCTCCTGGTTGGGCACCGCCTGGTCGACGTACATGCGGGTGTCGCCGCGGCGCACCGACAGCGTGGCGGTCTCCCCCGTCTGGCGCGACAGCAGCCGCAGCTCCGGCCCGACCATGGCGCGCAGGTCCATCCGCGCCATGTAGGCGCGGCCCAGCGAGATCGCCGCGTGCCCCAGGGAGTAGCGGCGGGTCACCGGGTCGACGGTGATGAGCTCCTTGCTGCGCAGGGCGGTGAGGATGCGGTGCACGGCGGCCTTGGTCAGCCCCAGCTCGGTGGCGATCTCCGTCACCCCGAGGTCGGGGCGCGCGCTGCGCCCGAACAGCAGCAGCACGTCCATGGCCCGCTCCACCGCGGCGATCGATCTGCTCTGACCCTCGCTGGCCTCATCGCCCCGGGTCGACGCTGTCCTCGGCAAGTTCCCGCCCTTCAGAAGAGGTCCGATGCCGAAAGTCTAGAGCACGATGTTCCACTACGGGAAACAGGCGGGGAAACGCATTGACACCCCATCCACCACGTTGTTACCTTCTGCGGGACAGTGTTTCCACAAGCGAAACGAGGCGACTCCGATGACGGTCGACGCCGAGACCTTCAGATCCGTGCTCGGGCAGTGGCCCACCGGGGTCGTCCTGGTCACCACCGCCGCCGACGGCGACTGGCACGGCATGACCGCCAGCTCGTTCTCCAGCGTCAGCCTCACGCCGCCGCTGGTGCTGGTCTGCCTGGACACCCGGCTGGCCAGCCACCGGCTGATCTCCGACAGCGGCGCCTTCGGGATCAGCATCCTCGCCAAGGACCAGGCCGAGCTGGGCCGGCGCTTCGCCGGCCGGCTGCCGCCCGCCGAGCGGTTCGCCGGGCAGGAGTGGCTGACGCCCGGCACGGGCTCGCCCGTGCTGGCCAACGCGCTCGGCTGGCTGGACTGCCGGGTCGTGCACGCCTATCCGGGCGGCGACCACACGATCTTCGTCGGCGAGGTGCTCGCGGCCGACACCCCGCGCGCCACCGGCCCGCTGCTCTTCCACTCCCGCACCTGGGGGCAGCTCGCCGATCCGCTGCCCGACCGGGTGTTCCTGGCCGACACCGGCCTCGCCGCCGCGCTGCGGCGCCGCGGCCTGGCCGACGAGCCGCTGCTGGCGGCCGTGCGCGGCGCCGGGGTGCGCACCCGGGTGCGCGAGAACGCGGCCGGCGCGGACCGCTCCGTGCTGCTGGACTCCCCCGCCGGGCCCGCGCCGGGGCCCGGCGGG
>NZ_BAAAHH010000039.1:36140-69265 GCF_039525175.1 Actinocorallia libanotica | reverse complement strand
ACCACGGGTGGCCGGCGGCGCGGCCCGCCGCGCCCAGCGCGGCCGCGGTCACCGGGTTGCCGTCGACGGCGGCGGCGAGCTCGTCCTCGAGCCGGTCGGTGAGGGAGGCCGCGACGCGGGCGGCGGTCAGGCGGGCGGCCCGCTCCACCGGGCCGCGGACGGCGGGCTGCTCCAGCGCCCGCTCCAGGCCCGTCCTGGCCAGGTGGACCGTGACGTCGCGGCCCAGGTCGCGCACGGGCGCGGTGAGCAGCAGGCCCAGGCCCGCCAGGTCCCACAGCTCGGCGACCAGGCCCGACTCGGGCCGATCCCCTGGTTCCCGCTCCACCGGCCGCCCCGTCCTCGCCGCGCTCCGCACTCCCGGTCAGACTCAAGGTAACCGCTGCTCCGCGCCGGGTCATCCGGCGGCCTCCGCTCCGCGGAAAAGATCTCCCTTCGGGCGGCGAGTACCGTGAGGGCATGAGCAATCTCGAGACGCATCCGGTGCCGAGCCTGGTCGGCGGCACCTCCGCCGTGGCGGCCGAGCCGGTGCTGGAGCCGCTGCCGGTCAAGGAGGTGTGGCTCGGGGAGAGCCGGGTCCGGCGGCTGCTGCCGACGCTGGGGCGGCGGATGGTCGGCGCCTGGTGCTTCCTCGACCACTACGGGCCCGACGACGTCGCCGGCGAGCCGGGCATGCAGGTCGCCCCGCATCCGCACATCGGGCTGCAGACGGTCAGCTGGCTGCACGCCGGGAACATCCTGCACCGCGACAGCCTCGGCAGCCTCCAGACCGTCCGGCCCGGCGAGCTGGGCCTGATGACGGCGGGCCGGGGCATCGCGCACTCCGAGGAGTCGCCCGTCCCGCACGACCCGGTCCTGCACGGGGCGCAGCTGTGGGTGGCGCTGCCCGACGCCCACCGGCACACCGCCCCGGCCTTCGCCCACCACGCCGACCTGCCGGTGGTGACGGCCCCCGGCGTACGCGCGACGGTGTTCCTCGGCGAGCTGGACGGCACCGTCTCGCCCGGACGGGTCTTCACCCCGCTCACCGGCGCGGACGTGGCCCTGGCGGACGGCGCGCGCACCGCCCTGCCGCTGGAGGCCGACTTCGAGTACGCGGTGCTCACGATGTCCGGGGACGTGCGGGTGGAGGGCTCCCCGGCGCCGGTCGGCCGCCTGCTCTACCTGGGCTGCGGCCGCGACGAGCTGCGGTTGGAGGCCGACTCGGCGGCACGGGTCGTCCTGGTGGGCGGTGTGCCGTTCGAGGAGCGCCTGGTCATGTGGTGGAACTTCGTCGCCCGCACCGGCGAGGAGATCGCATCCGCCCGTGACGCGTGGATGGAGGGCGACTCCCTGGGCGTCGTCCACGGCTACCACGGGCCCCGCATCCCCGCCCCCGAGCTGCCGCCGGTGCCCCTGAAGTCACGGGGGCGGGTCCGCTGAGCGCGGGCGTCACACCTCCCGCAGTCCGCCTTCGCGCAGTTCCAGCCTGCGGTTCACACCGATCTTCTCCAGGAACCGTTCGTCGTGGCTCACCACGACGAACGCGCCCTCGTAGGCGGTGAGGGCGTTCTCCAGCTGAGAGACGCCGACCAGGTCGAGGTTGTTGGTCGGCTCGTCCAGCAGCAGGAGCTGGGGCGCCGGCTCCGCGCACAGCACGCACGCCAGGGTGGCGCGCAGCCGTTCGCCGCCGGAGAGCACGCCCACCGGGAGGTGGGCGCGGGATCCGCGGAAGAGGAAGCGCGCCAGCAGGTTCATCCGGTCGGACTGGGGCATCGCGGGCGCGAAGGCCGCGAGGTTCTCGGCCACGGTGCGGTCGAGGTCGAGCAGGTCGAGCCGCTGGGACAGGTGGGCGATACGGCCGTCGACCCGCTGGACGCGGCCCTCTCCGGGTTCCAGGTCGCCGTTCATCACCCGCAGCAGCGTCGACTTCCCGGCGCCGTTGGGCCCGGTCAGGGCGATGCGCTCCGGCCCCCGGACGGTCAGGTCGAGGCCGTTCCCCCCGAAGACCTCCCGGCCGCCGAGGCTCACCTTGATCCCCTCGCCGTGGAAGACCGTGCGCCCCGCGGGAACGTTGGTCCCGGGCAGCTGGAGGCTGAGCCTCTGGTCCTCCCGCAGGGCGCGGCCCGCCTCGTCGAGCCGGGCCTGGGCGTCGCCGACCCGGGCGGCGTGCACCTGACCGGACCGGCCCGCGGACTCCTGGGCGCCCCGTTTCATGTTCCCGGCGAAGATGCGCGGCAGTCCGGCGTTCTTGAGGTTGCGGGAGGCGTTGCTCGCCCGCCGCTCGGCCCGCTCCCTGGCCTGCTGCATCTCCCGCTTCTCGCGCTTGAGGTCCTGCTCGGCGCTGCGGATGTTCTTCTCGGCGACGTCCTGTTCGGCCTCCACGGCCTCCTCGTAGGCGGTGTAGCCGCCGCCGAAGAAGCGGACCGAGCCGCGGTCGAGTTCGGCGATGCGGTCCATGCGGTCCAGGAGCTCCCGGTCGTGGCTGACCAGCAGCAGGCAGCCCTTCCACTCCTCCAGCACGGCGTACAGCCGGTGGCGGGCGTCGCGGTCGAGGTTGTTGGTCGGCTCGTCGAGGAGGAGGACGTCGGGGCGGTCCAGGAGCAGGCCGGCGAGGCCGAGGGAGACGGTCTGGCCGCCGCTGAGGGTGTGCAGGGGCTGGGTGAAGGAGAGGTGGCCCAGGCCCAGCCGGTCCAGCTGGGCGCGGGTGCGCTCCTCGATGTCCCAGTCGTCGCCGATCACGGTGAAGTGCTCCTCGCGGGCGTCACCGGCCTCGATGGCGTCGATCGCCGCGATGACCGGGGCGATCCCCAGGACCTCGGCGACGCTGAGGCCGCCCGCGAAGGGCAGGGTCTGCGGCAGGTAGCCGAGATCGCCCTCCACGGCCACGCCGCCGCGGGCGGGGCGGTACTCGCCCGCGATCAGTTTCAGCAGGGTGCTCTTGCCCGCGCCGTTCGGCGCGACGAGGCCGGTGCGGCCGTCGCCCACGGTGAAGGACAGGTCCTCGAAGAGCGGCGTGCCGTCGGGCCAGGAGAAGGACAGGTGGGAACAGACGATGGAGGACATCGGTCATACCTCGATGCGATGCGGGCGCGCCTGAGGCGCCCGGGAGAACGGGCGGAGGGGACGACGAAGAACCGCGACGGCGTACCTGTGCCGGCGGTTGCTCAGCTCCGGATATCTCCGGAGATGTCGATGTCACCTGCCACGTCTGATCTCCTCGCAGAGACGATGCCTACCGTTCGACTATAGCCGCTCGCGCGGGACCTCCGCCCGCGCGGAGATCAGGACCTCGCGCGGGCGCGGGAGGCCGGACGGCTCTTCGGACGCCGCCCGCGGCCGCGGCGCGCCTCGCTCCCCGGCTTGCGGCGCGCCGGGCTCCCCGCCGAGGATCCGCGTGAGGCCCCGCCGCCGGAGGCGCCCAGCCGGCCCGCCGCCGCCACGACGAGCGCCCCGCCCATGATCAGCAGCGGGACGGCGGAGGCGAGCACGGACCCGCGCAGCAGCAGGACGTGCGCGCCGCTGTCCAAGGACAGCGGCAGCGCCAGGTCGACGAGCTCGAGCAGGAAGCCCTGCCCGAGCAGCTCCCCCAGGCCCAGGGCGAGCGCGGGCAGCCCGCACACCAGCGCCGCGACCGGCGGCAGGTGCCCGGAGCCGGCCGTCCAGCCCAGCAGGAAGGCCGCCGCGCACGTCAGCACCAGCCACGGCCCGGTGTCCCTGGTCCCGGCCTCGAACAGGCAGGCCCAGGCCGCGAGCATCGCCAGCAGGCCCGCGCCAGCGGCCGGCAGCGGGCGGCGCCGCTCGCGCGGCGGGTGCTGCGCCCACAACGCGGCGGCCAGCAGCGTGCCGCCCACCAGCAGGCACAGGCCCTGCCCCAGGTAGGTCGCCGTGCCCGCCCGCAGCTGCTCGCCGCTGACCTCGGGGGCCCCGGCGAGGGAGAGCACCTTCAACGCCCCGGTCAGCTCGCGCGCCTTCTCCGCAGAGAGCATCCCGTACACGCCCGCGGCGGTCAGGGGAAGCCCCACCAGGACCCCGAACGCCGGACGGCGGGCGGCCGCCGCGAGGCAGATGCCGAGGACGACCGCGGCGAGCACCAGCGTGACCGCGGCGTGCACCGTCCAGTCCGGCGGGTTCAGCAGCGCCGCGAGCTCGGACGGGTCGCCGTCCAGCGAGCCCGACCCGTAGCGGGTCTGCTCCCGCCACCAGTACAGCCCGCCGAGGGCGGGCAGGTACCACAGCAGCAGCAGCGCGGGCACGGCCGCGAGCACTCCGGTGAGCCGGTTCGACACGTTGATCTCCTTGCGGTCAGTCCCACCAGAACGACCAGGCGTTGCGGCCGACGAGCTCCGCGGCGTACGCCTCGAGGGTGCCCGCGCCCTGCACGATGACGTCGGGGCAGAACGCCCAGTGCTCGGCGGCGATGTGCACGGCGTGCTCGGCGTCGCGGGGCGGCGCCGAGACGCTGAACTCCAGCGTGTTGAACCCCACCCGCACCAGCCGCACTCCGAACCTGTCCTCCCAGCTGCGCACGACGGCCGCCAGCGGGGCCGTCCACTGGTTGTGGTTGAGCGCGCCCTGCCAGCCCATGACGGCCAGCGCGTCGGCGCTGCGCCCGGCGGCCACCAGCCCCAGCAGGGTGGTCCTGCCGTCGCCGAGCTGCCCGGCGTACCAGTCGGCGGCCTCCTGCGGCTCGGCCATCGGCACGCCCGGCGGGGCCAGGCCCGGGCAGAACTTGCCGAACGGCGCCAGGTCCTCGAAGTCGTCGCCGTAGCGCAGCCTCGGCTCGATCATGTCCTGCCAGACCTCGGCCATGAAGAACGCCGGGTCGTAGACGTCGATCTCCGACTCCGGCTCGGGCGCCACCTGGCCCGCCGACCACGGCTGCGCCGACTCGTCCAGCAGCAGCGGCCACAGGCCCGAGTAGGGGTGCTCGGCAGCGAGCTCGCGCCAGACCTCGCCGGTGACCGGCGCGTCGCTCAGCCAGAAGGCCGGCCGCGTCACCGCGTGGTCCCTGCGATAGGTGCGGTCGGGCCACACCACCGCCCCGTCGGGCAGCGGCACGTTGAGCGTGCGGCCGTTGCCTCCGTCGGCGAACAGCCGGTAAACACCCGCCGGCAGCGCCCTGCCGCGCCGGTGATCGTCCATGGTCGACCACTCCGATTTAGCCCGTACCTAAGGGAGGATCTTGGCGTATTCCCCGGCCCTTCTGCCACTCATGTGCCCGGTTTGACACCCTCGGTCGCCGGCGTGCGACGATCGGTGCCGTGATCCCCGCGACTCCCGCCGCTCCCACCCTGCCCTCCCGCCGCGTCCTGGGCCAGGAGATCTGGCTCGTGTTCGCGCTGTCCCTGGGCGCGTCGGGCGTGGCGGCCGTCATCTCCTTCCTCGGCTCGGTGACGGCGCCCAGCGCCCTGGGCGACCAGACGGCCTCGCTGGTCACCGACTCCGCGCCGGGCCGGCCCTGGCTGGGCCTGGCCTGGCAGCTGTTCTCGGTGGCCTCGGCGCTGGTGCCGGTCGCGCTGGTGGCGCACCTGATGGCCCGCTCGGACGAGCCCATGGGCCGCACGCTGGGCGCCTCCTGGCTGCCGCGCGGGCGCGATCTGGGGCTCGGCGCGGGCGTCGCGGCGTTCATCGGCGGCTCCGGGCTGGTGCTCTACCTGGCGGCGCAGGCCACGGGCGCCAACCTCACCGTCGTGCCCACCACGCTGGGCGACGTGTGGTGGCGGATCCCCGTGCTGGTGCTGTCGGCGATCGAGAACGCGGTGGTCGAGGAGGTCATCGTCCTCGGCTACCTGCTGCACCGGCTCGGGCAGCTGGGCTGGGCGGACTGGAAGGCCGACCTCACCAGCGCCGCCGTCCGCGCCTCCTACCACCTGTACCAGGGCATCGGCGGGCTGGTCGGCAACTTCGTGATGGGCCTGATCTTCGCCCGCCTGTACCGCCGCTGGGGCCGGGTGATGCCGCTGCTGGTGGCGCACGCCCTCATCGACATCGTGGCCTTCGTCGGCTGGGTGCTGCTCGCCGGAAAGGTCGACTGGCTGCCCACCAACCGCTGAGGCCGGCTACTCGACCCATCCGAAGGTCCGCGTGACGGCCTTGCGCCAGCGGGTGTGCTCGTCGTGGCGCTCCTCGGCGGTCATCGCGGGCTCCCAGCGGCCGTCCTCCTTCCAGTGGGCGCGCAGCTCCTCGGGGTCGCTCCAGAAGCCGACGGCCAGGCCCGCGGCGTAGGCGGCGCCGAGGGCGGTGGTCTCCTTGACGCCGGGGCGCACCACGGGGACGCCCAGGACGTCGGCCTGGATCTGCATGAACAGCTCGTCGACGACCATGCCGCCGTCGGCCTTCAGGCACTCCAGCGGGATCCCGGCGTCGGCGTTCATCGCGTCGACGATCTCGCGGGTCTGCCAGGCGGTGGCCTCCAGCACCGCCCGCGCCAGGTGGCCGCGGTTGACGAAGCGGGTGAGGCCGACGATCGCGCCGCGCGCGTCCGAACGCCAGTAGGGGGCGAACAGGCCGGAGAAGGCGGGCACGAAGTAGCAGCCGCCGTTGTCGTCGACCGTGCGGGCCAGCGCCTCGATCTCGTCCGCCGACGAGATCAGGCCGAGGTTGTCGCGCAGCCACTGCACCAGCGCCCCGGCGATCGCGATGGAGCCCTCCAGCGCGTAGACCGCCGGTTCGTCACCGATGCGGTAGCCGACGGTCGTCAGCAGACCGTGCCGGGAGAAGACCGGCTGCGTCCCGGTGTTCTGCAGCAGGAACGCGCCCGTCCCGTAGGTGTTCTTGGCCTCGCCCTCGGCGAAGCAGCACTGGCCGAACAGCGCGGCCTGCTGGTCGCCCAGCGCCGAGGCGACCGGCACGCCCTCCAGCACGCCGCGGGCGGTGCCGTAGACCTCCGCCGACGAGCGGATCCGCGGCAGCATCGCGGCGGGGACGCCGAAGGCCTCCAGGGTGCGCGGGTCCCAGTCGAGGGTGCGCAGGTTCATGAGCATGGTGCGCGAGGCGTTGGTGACGTCCGTGACGTGCTCTCCGGTGAGCTTCCAGATCAGCCACGAGTCGATCGTGCCGAACAGCACCTCGCCGCGTTCGGCGCGCTCGCGCAGGCCCGGCACCTCGGCCAGCAGCCAGCGCAGCTTCGGGCCGGAGAAGTAGGTGGCCAGCGGCAGCCCGCAGGAGTCCAGGAAGCGGTTCTGGCCCACCGCGCCCTCCAGCTCGCGGCAGACGCGGTCGGTGCGGGTGTCCTGCCAGACGATCGCGTTGTGCACGGGCTCGCCGGTCGCGGCGTCCCACACCACGGTGGTCTCGCGCTGGTTGGTGATGCCCACGGCCGTCAGGTCCGAGGCCGCCAGGCCGCCGCGCTCCAGCGCCAGCGCCACGACCGCCTCGACCGACGCCCAGATCTCCGCCGCGTCGTGCTCCACCCAGCCGGGGCGCGGCAGGATCTGGGTGAACTCCTGCTGGGCGTCGGCGACCACCCGGCCCGCGCTGTCGAACACCAGACAGCGGCTGGAGGTGGTGCCCTGGTCGATCGCGGCGATGTACACGGCGGGTCCTTCCGGCGTGGCGGGTGTCGCGGGTTATGTAACCGCGGTCACAGCGGATTATCCCCGCCGTCGTCCGGCAGGGGCGTGGGGCCGGGGGTCGGACCGGTCCCCGGCCCGGTGGGGGCCGGGGTGGTGCCGGACGGGTCGGGCGTGGGCGGCCCGGAGCTGCCCGAGGGGCTCGGCGACGGCGTCGGGGAGGCGGACTCGGTGGTGGGGGTGGGCGCCGGCTCGACCGGCAGCTCCGCGGGCTGGGAGCGCAGCAGCCACACCAGCAGGATCACCACCCCCAGGACCAGCAGCGCCAGCACGATCAGCGCCAGCACGGCCATCATCAGGCTGGCGCCCGGGGAGAGCGAGCCGTCGGTGCTCCAGCCGCCGGACCCCGGCGCGCGGGTGAAGGAGGGGTGTTCGACCTGCTCGCCGCGGCGCCCCTCGCGCCGCCCCGTGGGGAAGGCGGGGTCCTCGCCGCGCCCCGCCCAGTGGTGCAGGAACTGCGGCCCCCGGCCCCGGGACGCCTCGCCGCGCAGCAGCACCGGCTCCAGCAGGCCCGCGAGGTTCCCGGTGCCGATCGCCCAGGGGCCCTCGTCGTCGGTGTCGGCGGCCAGCACCGCGGCGCCCGAGCCGCGCACCGCCCCGGCGAACCGGTCGCGGGCCGCCGGGTCGGAGGCCGCGCCCCTGGTCAGCAGCGCCACCTGGACCTGCCGCCCCGCCGGGTCGAGCGCGGCGTACACGACGCCGGCCGGCGAGGACAGGATCCTGGCCGTCAGCCGGAACGGGCCGAGTGGGGCGGTCATGACCGCACCCTACTGTGATCTCTGTGCTCGTGTCGGCTCCGTGGGGAGGGGTAATTCACGTAGGGTCGGACGGGTAGTTCGATTTTCGGGTGAAGGGGCCGGTGTGACTGTCGCCGACGACATGAAGCAGGCTTCGGTGCTGCTGGAGCAGGCCCTGGCCGAGGTGAAGAAGGTCATCGTCGGTCAGGAGCACATGGTCGAGCGGCTCGTGGTGGCCCTCCTGGCCGGCGGGCACTGCCTGGTGGAGGGGGTGCCCGGCGTCGCCAAGACCCTGGCGGTCAGCTCGCTGGCCCAGGTGACCGGCGGCACCTTCGCGCGGGTGCAGTTCACCCCCGACCTGGTGCCCTCCGACATCGTCGGCACCCGCATCTACCGGCCCTCCAGCGAGTCCTTCGACGTGGAGCTCGGGCCGGTGTTCGCCAACTTCGTGCTGGCCGACGAGATCAACCGCGCGCCCGCCAAGGTGCAGTCGGCGCTGCTGGAGGTCATGGCCGAGCGCCAGGTGTCGCTGGCCGGGCGCACGTTCCCGCTGCCCCGGCCGTTCATCGTGCTGGCCACCCAGAACCCGATCGAGTCCGAGGGCGTCTACCCGCTGCCCGAGGCCCAGCGCGACCGCTTCCTCATGCGCATCAACGTGGCCTACCCCGACGCCCACGACGAGCTGCGCATCCTGCAGCGGATGAGCGCCACGCCCCCGGTGCCCGAGCAGGTGCTCGACCCGGACCTGCTGCAGGACCTGCAGCGCACCGCCTCCCGGGTGACGGTGCACGAGCTCGTCGCCGACTACATCGTCCGGCTGGTCATGGCCACCCGCGAGCCGGGCGCCTACCGCATGCCCGACCTCGCCCCGCTGATCGAGATCGGCGCCAGCCCGCGCGCCACCCTCGGCCTGGTGTCCTCCTCGCGCGCGCTGGCGCTGCTGCGCGGCCGTGACTTCGTGCTGCCCGAGGACGTGCACGACGTGGCGCGCGACGTGCTCGTCCACCGGCTGGTGCTGTCGTTCGACGCGGTCGCCGACGGCGTCTCCGCGGGCGAGCTCGTCGCCCGGATCCTGGCCTGCGTGCCGCCGCCGCGCGTCGTGTGGAACCACGGCCCCGCCTGATGCGCATCCCCGAGGACAGGCTCCGCAGGCTGGAGCTGAAGGTGACCGGCAAGCTCGACGGGCTGCTGGGCGGCGAGCACATGGGGCTGCTGCCGGGCCCGGGCAGCGAGCTGGCCGAGGCCCGCGCCTACCAGCCGGGCGAGGACGACGTGCGGCACATGGACTGGTCGGTGACCGCCCGCACCGCCGTCCCGCACGTGCGCGACCTCATCGCCGACCACGAGCTGGAGGCCTGGGCGCTGATCGACCTGACCGCCAGCATGGACTTCGGCACCGCCGACTACGCCAAGCGCGAGCTGGCCGTGGCGGCGCTGGCCGCCGTCGGCTTCACCGCCACCCGCCTGGGCGACCGGGTCGGCGCCTACCTCATGCAGCGCGACGGGCTGCGCCGCCGCCCCGCCCGCACCGGCAGGACCGGCCTGTACGCGCTGCTGCGCGAGGTCGAGCGCACCGAGATCGGCCGCGGCTCGATGGGCCTGGCCGCCGCGGTCACCGCGCTCGACCGCGGCCAGCGCCGCCGCGGGCTGCGGGTGGTCATCAGCGACTTCCTGGACGCCTCGGCCTGGGAGGGCCCGCTGCGCCGCATGGCGGCCCGCCACCAGACCCTGGCCGTGGAGATCATCGACCCCCGGGAGCTGGAGCTGCCCGCCGGGGGCGGCCTGGTGGAGCTGACCGACCCGGAGACCGGGAAGGTCCAGGAGATCATGCTCACCCCCCGGGTCGCCGCCGCCTACCGGCGGGCGGCGCCCGAGCAGCGGACGGCGAACGCGGCGGCGCTGCGCCGCGCCGGAGCCGCCCACCTGGTGCTGCGCACCGACCGTGACTGGGTCATCGACATCGCGCGGTTCGCGTTGCGCCGCCGCCGCCTCGGGAGCCGTACATGACCTTCCTCTCCCCCCAGTGGCTGCTCCTCCTGCTGCTGGTGCCGCTCTTCCTGATGCTGTACGTGCTGCGGCAGCGCGGGACCAAGCGGTTCGCCGTGCCGTTCACCAACCTGCCGACGCTGGCGCAGGTGGCGCCCAAGCGCCCCGCGTGGCGCAAGCACCTGGTGGCGGGGCTGTTCCTGACCATGCTCGCGCTGCTGGTGATGGGCACCGCCAAGCCCGCCGCGCCGGTCAAGGTGCCGCGGGAGCGGGCCACGATCATGGTCGCCGTCGACGTGTCGCTGTCGATGGAGGCCACCGACGTGGAGCCGTCCCGGTTCGAGGCGGCCAAGGCCTCGGCCAAGTCGTTCATCGAGGGCCTGCCCGAGCGCTTCAACGTGGGGGTCGTGGCGTTCGCCGGCACCGCCACCGTCGTCGCCCCGCCCACCTCCGACCGGGGCTCGGCGCTGCGCTCGGTGGACAACCTCGTGCTGGACCGGCGCACCGCCATCGGCGAGGCGGTGTTCGCCTCCCTGCAGGCCATCCGCTCGTTCGACTCCAGCAGCGGCGACGACCCGCCGCCCGCCCACATCGTGCTGCTGTCGGACGGCGACAACACCTACGGGCGCTCCATCAGCGAGGCCGTCCTGGCGTCCCGCGAGGCCAAGATCCCGGTCTCCACGATCGCCTTCGGCACCCCGTACGGCACCGTCACCATCGAGGGCGAGACCACCACCGTGGACGTCAACAAGGTGGTCCTGCGGGCCCTGGCCGAGCAGACCGACGGGCGCGCCTACGAGGCCGAGGACTCCGAGCAGCTCTCCGAGGTGTACCGGAGCATCGGCACCTCCCTGGGCTGGCGCGTGGAGGACAAGGAGGTCACCACGGTCTTCACCCTGCTGGCCGCCCTCCTGGCGATGGCCACCGGCGCCCTGTCCCTCCTGTGGTTCTCCCGCCTGCCCTGACCTTCGCGGAGGTCGGGGGCGCCCCGGGTTCCCACTAGGCTGGTCGGCCGTGGGGGATCACTACTTCTCGGCCGAACCCGGGGCCGTCAGCAGGCCGGGGACGGTCGACCTGGTGCTGCGCGACCTGCACCTGCGGCTGGAGACCGACCGGGGGATGTTCTCACCCGACCGCGTCGACGCGGGGACGCGGATCCTGCTGGACACCGTTCCGCCCCCGCCGCGGCGGGGGAACCTGCTGGACCTGGGGTGCGGATACGGGCCGATCGCGCTGACGCTGGCCAGCCGGGCGCCGGAGGCGGTCGTCTACGGGGTGGACGTGAACCAGCGGGCGCTGGAGCTGGCGAGGCGGAACGCCGAGAGCGCCGGCCTTGACAACGTCAGGTTCGTCACGGCCGAGGAGGTGCCGCCCGAGGTCTCCTTCGCGGCGATCTGGTCCAACCCGCCGATCCGCATCGGCAAGCAGGCGCTGCACGAGCTGCTCCAGACCTGGCTGCCGCGGCTGGAGCCGGGCGCCCTCGCCCACCTCGTCGTGCAGAAGCACCTGGGCAGCGACTCCCTGCAGCGCTGGCTCACCGCATCCGGCCTGCCCGCCACCCGGCTGGCCTCCCGTTCGTCCTACCGCATCCTGGAGGTCCAGGCCCGTGTCCGCTGAGCCCGCCCAGCCCCCCGTCCGCAGGCAGCTGCGGCCCACCGACGTCAAGCGGCTCAACCGCACCTGGCGGCGCAACACCACCGGGCGGCTCGGGCTGCTGGTGGAGTCGGTCACCCAGCCCTTCAACATCGGCTCGATCTTCCGCTCCTCGGCGGCGTTCGGCGTCGACCACCTGTGGCTGGCGGGCAACGCCACCGAGCCCACCCACCCCCATGCCCAGAAGACCGCGCTGGGCACCGACCGGCTGGTGCCCTGGAGCCACGCGGGAACGCCCGCCGAGGCGGTCCGCCAGGCCCGCAAGGAGGGCTTCCGCGTCATCGCGCTGGAGCTGACCACCGACGCCGTGCCGCTGCACGAGGCGCCCCTGGAGGGCGACGTCTGCCTGGCCGTCGGCGGCGAGGACCACGGCTGCTCCCCCGCCCTGCTGGCCGCCTGCGACGCCGTCGCCTACATCCCGCAGACCGGCCGGGTCGGCTCGCTCAACGTGGCGGTCGCCACGGCCGTGGCGCTGGCCGAGATCCGCCGCAGGGAGTGGGCGGGGCGGGACTGACCCATACTGGGTAGGGTGCGCTACGCGTTCCTCGATCACGACGGCCCCCTCGCCTTCGCCCACCGGGGCGGCGCCCTGGGCGCGCCGGAGAACACGATGGCCGCCTTCCAGCGGGCGGTCGACCTGGGCTACCGCTACATCGAGACCGACGCCCAGGCCACCGCGGACGGCGTGCTGCTGGCCTTCCACGACCCCCACCTCAGCCGGGTCACCGACCGGCGCGGGCTGATCGCCCGGCTGCCCTACCGCGAGGTGAGCGGCGCGCGGGTGGCCGGCGTCGAGCCGATCCCGCTGCTGGAGGAGGCCCTGGGCTCGTTCCCCGCGACCCGCTTCAACATCGACATCAAGGACCAGCCCGCGATCGGCCCGCTGGTGCGGGTGCTGCACCGCACCAAGGCGTGGGACAGGGTGTGCATCACCTCGTTCTCCACCCGGCGGCTGGCGCAGCTGCGGGTGCGCGCCGCGCTGTTCACCCGGGAGCCGGTCTGCACCGCGCTGGGCCCCCGCGGGGTGGCCGCCGTCCGGTTCGGCGGCGCGGCGGCCAGGACCGCCGCCGCGGGCGTGGCCTGCGCCCAGATCCCGCACAGCCTCGGCCCGGTGCCCTTCGCCACCGCCTCCTACATCGCCCAGGCCCACGCGCTGGGCCTGTCGGTGCACGCCTGGACGGTCAACGACGCCGCCACCATGGAGCGGCTGCTCGACGCGGGCGTCGACGGGATCATGACCGACGACCTGGAGGCGCTGCGCGGCGTGCTGGCCGGGCGGGGCCAGTGGCACGCCGCGGCCGGCTGAGGGGACGTACCGCGACACGCCGACAACTCACAGGATTGGAAGCGGCCTCGGGCGGGAATCTTGTGACCGGATCCAGCGTTGGTCATATCAGGATCGCAAGCCGTCTGGGAGGCGTTTTTCGATGGCAGAGCGCGCACTTCGCGGCACGAGGCTCGGAGCCACGAGCTACGAGAACGACCGGAACACCGACCTGGCGCCCCGCCAGGAGGTGTCTTACACCTGCCCGAAGGGCCACCACTTCACCGTCACCCTCGCCACCGAGGTGGAGGTGCCGATGACGTGGGACTGCCGGAGCTGCGGCGTCCCCGCCCTCCTGATGGACGGAGAGGTACCCGTGGCCAAGAAGGGCAAGCCCCCGCGCACCCACTGGGACATGCTCCTGGAGCGCCGTTCCATCGAGGATCTGGAGGAGGTGCTCGCCGAACGGCTGGCCATTCTGCGCGCAGGCCGCCGCAAGAGCGCCTGATCCGCGCTTTCTGATCGCCGAAGGGGTGGGACCGGCCCGAGGGGCCGGTCCCACCCCTTCGCGGCCTCAGGGCTCCAGGCGCGGCTTCTCCCCCTCCCCGCCCGCGGTGTCCGAGGGGGCGCGGCCGGCGGGGTCGTCCTTGATGACCTCTCCCCTGATCACACCGCCGCCGCCGGTGTTCCGGGGGCGCTGGGGGTGCTCGGCGAAGGGGCCGCCGACGGGCGCGCCGGGGAATCCGGGGAAACCGGGAAGGCCCGTGGCCGTCGCGCGGCGCTCGGCCCAGGCGAGCAGGCGGCCGCGGACCAGGGTGCGGGTGAAGGGGAGCAGGAGGACCAGGGCGGGCAGGTCGGTCAGGAAGCCGGGGAGGGCCAGGAGGCCGCCGCCCAGGAGGATCAGCGCGGCGTCGCCGGTGCCGCGCTCGGGGGTGCGGCCCGCGGCGAGCGTCTCGTTCAGCCGCCGCCAGGCCCGGCGGCCCTCGTGCTTGACGATCCACGAGCCCAGCACGCCCTGGACGAGGAGGGCGCCCACGATCCACCAGCCGCCGACCAGGCCGCCCAGCCAGATCAGCAGCAGGATCTCCAGGACGGGCAGGACCAGGAGCGACAGGAGGGGAACCGGCGGGCGCATGCCTCCATCATGGCCGATCCGGCGGCCCGTCCGACCTCCCCCGGCATCGAGATCTCCACCTCCTTTTCCTGTTTTTATCGATAAAGATTGACAAACCAGGGCGGTCCGGTAGGTTGGGGCGTCTGGTCCAGCACCAGAAGGACTGGGCCCGGGCACCCTATAGACAACGGACGCCCCCGCTCACGTCCTGTGGGCGGGCGTCCGGCCCGACGGGTGTCCGGGCCCCTTCTGAACTACCGGTACCGTCTCACCATCGGATGAATCCGGGTGGACGGCTGGAGAAACGTTTGATGCAGGACACCGCGGCGGGTGCGGAAGCGATGGACACCGGTCCCGCGGCCCCCCCTCCCCGGCCCCCGCGCCGCCTCCCGCGGCTGCTCGCCGCCGCCGTCGCCGGTCTGGTCATGTACCTGGCGTTCCCGCCGAGCGTGCTGGGGCCCGACGAGGGCAGCACCTCGGGCCTGTGGCCGCTGGCCCCGGTCGGGGTCGCGCTGTTCGCCCTGGCCGTGCGGCGCCTGGGCGCGTGGACCGCCGCGCTCGCGGGCCTGGTGTGCGGCCTCGCCTTCTTCCTCCCAGTGCTGCCCGGCCTGCGCCCCATCGGCACCGACGTCTGGCTGGGGCTGAGCGTCACCGAGGCCCTCTACTTCGCGCCCATGGGCGCCGCGATGGCCCTGGCCTCCCGCAGCCGCCTGTGGCCGCTGTGGATCGCCGCGCTGTGGGTGACCCAGGAGTTCGTGCGCGGCAGGTTCCCGCTGGGCGGCTTCCCCTGGGCGCGCCTGGCGTTCTCCCAGACCGACACCCCGCTGACCGCCTACGCCGCGCTCGGCGGCGCCCCGCTGGCGAGCTTCGCCACCGCGCTGATCGGCACCCTGCTGGCCTACGCCGCCGGAGAGCACCGGCGGAAGGCCGCCGCGCTCGGCCTGGCCGGGGCGCTGGCGGTGCCGCTGGCCGGGACCCTCATCCCCACCGGCTCCGGGACCGCCGGGACCGGCGAGAAGGAGATCACCGTGGCGGTGATCCAGGGGAACGTGCCGCGGGCGGGCCTGGACTTCCTCGGCCAGCGCCAGGCCGTCCTGAACAACCACGTGGCGCAGACCAGGGAGCTGGCCTCCCAGGTCAGGGCGGGGCGGGTGCCGCGGCCCGACCTGGTGGTCTGGCCGGAGAACTCCAGCGACATCGACCCCTACCGCGACGACGAGGCCTACGCGGTCATCGACGCCGCGGTCAAGGACGTGGGCGTGCCGGTCCTGGTGGGCGCGCTGACCGAGACCCCCGACGGGTCCGAGGTGGAGAACCGCGGCATCGTCTGGGATCCCGAGACCGGCCCCGGCGACCACTACACCAAGCGGCACCCGGTGCCCTTCGGCGAGTACGTGCCCTTCCGCGACCTGCTGACCTCGTTCATCAGCCGGCTGGAGCGGGTGCCGAGGGACTTCGCCCGCGGGACCCGCGACAACCGGCTGACCATGGGCCCGGCCGTGGTCGGCGACGTGATCTGCTTCGAGGTCGCCTACGACGGCATCGTCCGGGACGCCGCGAAGGACAGCGGGATCCTGGTCGTCCAGACCAACAACGCCACCTACGGGTACACCAGCCTGCCCTGGCAGCAGCTGGCCATGTCCCGGCTGCGCGCCATAGAGCACGACCGCACCGTCCTGGTCGCGGCCACCAGCGGGATCAGCGCGATCATCACCCCCGACGGGCGGATGGCGCGCCGGTCCCGGGAGTTCACCCCCGACATCCAGGTCGCCGCGGTCCCCGTCCGCACCACGGCCACGGTCGGCGACCGCCTCGGCGGCCTTCCCGAATGGCTCCTGGCCCTGGCGGGCATCATCGGTACGGGGGTCGCGGTGCGTGCCCGGAGGCGTGCCGCCCCGGACACCCTGAAGGGATGAGGATGAGCTCCCTGGAATCCGTCATCGTGATCATTCCGACGTACAACGAGCGGGAGAACCTGCCCCCGATCGTCTCGCGGGTCAGGGCGGCGGTCCCCGCCGCGCACGTCCTGGTCGTCGACGACGGCAGCCCCGACGGCACCGGAGAGCTCGCCGACGGGCTGGCCCGGGCCGACGACCGCGTCCACGTGCTGCACCGCACCGCCAAGGACGGGCTGGGCGCCGCCTATCTCGCCGGTTTCGCCTGGGCGCTGGAGCGCGGCCACGACGTCGTGGTCGAGATGGACGCCGACGGCTCCCACCAGCCCGAGCAGTTGCCCTCGCTGCTGGCGGCGCTGGCGGACGCGGACCTGGTGATCGGCGCCCGCTGGATCCCCGGCGGCCGGGTGGAGAACTGGCCGCGGCGCCGCGAGGTGCTCTCCCGCGGCGCGAACGTCTACGCCCGGCTGCTGCTGGGCATCCCGCTGCACGACGCCACCGGCGGATACCGCGCCTTCCGCCGCGAGACCCTGCAGAAGATCGGCCTCGAGGGCGTGGAGTCCCGCGGCTACTGCTTCCAGGTCGACCTGGCGCTGCGCACGCTGCGGGCGGGCCTGCGGGTGCGCGAGGTGCCCATCACCTTCGTGGAGCGGGTCCACGGCTCCAGCAAGATGAGCCAGGACGTGATCCTCGAGTCGATGGTCAAGATCGCCCGCTGGGGCGTCCGCGACCGGCTGCGCGCTCTGCGCGGCTGACCTCAGGCCAGGGTCACCGCGAGCCGCTCGGGGCGGCGGATGGAGGCGGCCTCCAGCCAGGTGACGGGCTCGCCGGTCAGGCGGACGCCCGGGTGGCCGGCGGCCAGTTCGACCAGCACGGTGTGCAGGATCGCGATCGCCAGGTGCTTGCCCAGGCACACGTGGGGCCCCGCGCCGAACGCCAGGTTCCCGTCGGCGTCGGGCCGGCCGAGGTCGACGGTCCGCGGGTCGGGGAAGCGGGCGGCGTCGAGGTTCCCCGCGTCCCTGGCCGCCAGGACGAGCGATCCGGCGGGCATGGCCACGCCGCCCAGCACGGTGTCCCGGGTGGTGCGGCGGGCCAGTCCGTCGTCGCTGCCCACGGGGCGGGTGCGCAGGAGCTCGTGCACGGCGGTGTCGGCCAGCCCGGGGTCGGCGACGAGGCGCTCCCACTGGTCGAGGTGGGTGAGCAGGTAGTGGCACATGCTCCCGATGAGCCCGGCGGTGGTCTCCCAGCCCGCGACGATCACGGCCATGGCCGCCATCACCGCCTCCCGGTCGTTGACCCGCCGGCCGTGCTCGGTGTGCGCGTAGCGCGAGAGGACGTCGGGGCCGGGCTCGGTGCCCCTGCGCCGTTCCATGGCCTCGGCGAGGTAGGCGCACATCTCCGCGACGGCCAGTTCCCCCTGCCGCGGGTCGGCCAGGTCGAGGAACCGGTCGCCCCAGCCGGCGAACAGGTGCCGGTCCTCCTCCGGCACGCCCAGGGTCTCGCCCAGGACCGTCAGCGCCAGGGGCAGCGCGAACTCGCCGACGAGGTCGACCGGGCGGCCGCGGGCCGCCAGGTCCGCCAGCCGGCCGGCGACCTCGGCGCGGATGCCGGGGAGGCGCTCGCGGACGGCGCGGACGGTGAAGGCGGCGACCGCGGGGCAGCGGACGCGCCGGTGGTCGGCCCCCGACATGCCCAGCAGCGTGCCCTGGATGAGGGGCAGGCCGGGCAGGTTCTCATCCACCAGCCGGAAGGTCGCCTCGTCCTCGAGCACCTTCCTGAGCAGCGCGTAGTCGGTGACCATGAAGGCCTCCACGTCCGCCTGCGCCAGGTGGACGCGGTGGACGCCGGGACCGAGCAGGTCGTAGAGCGGGTGCAGGTCCGCGCCCGCCTTGCCCTGGTCAAAGGGGTATGACAGCGGACGAGACAGGACTTCTTTCGACATCACGCCACAAACCTTTCCTAAGAGCGACTGATCCACTACATAGTGCAATCAACGCTTTGTCCGCACCATCGAGATGGCGAGGTTCCCGGGCGGGAGAAAGGTGACTATGGCGAAAAGGTAAGGCCCCGCGCCGCTTCCCCGGCGGCGCGAGGCCCTGGTATGGCCGCTCGCTACTTCACGGCGCCCGCGGTCAGACCGGCCTGGATCTGGCGCTGGAAGATCACGTAGACGATGGCGACGGGGATGATGGCCATGCTGAGGGCCGCCATCAGGCCCGGCCAGTCGGCCTCGTAGCCGGCGCTGGTGCTGATGTTGGTGATGCCCTGGGTGAGGACCCATTTGTCCTCGTCGGCGGGCATGAGCACCAGGGGCAGCAGGTACTGGTTCCACTGGCCGATCACGTTGAAGATCGTGATGGAGACCAGGCCCGGCTTCGCCATCGGCAGCATGATCTGGAAGAACGTGCGGGCGTGCCCGCAGCCGTCGATGAACGCCGCCTCGGCCACCGAGGTGGGCAGCGTCTTGAAGAACGCCGACAGGAAGAAGACGGTGAACGGCAGCGAGTAGGCGACGTACACCAGGATCAGGCCGTGGTAGGTGTTGAGCATCCCGAGGTTCTGGACCACCTTGAACAGCGGGACCAGGGCCAGGAAGACCGGGAAGGTCATGCCCGACACGAACATCAGGTAGACCAGCCGGTTGCCGCGGAAGGTGTACCTGGCCAGCACGTAGGCGGCCATGGAGCCCAGCAGCATCGTCAGGAACGTGCTCACCGCGACCACCAGGACGGTGTTGAGCAGGTAGCGCCCGACGTTGGCCTTGTCCCAGGCGCGCACCCAGGCGTCCAGGTGCCAGTTCTGCGGCAGCGTCCAGGCGTCGCCGAAGATCTCGTCGTTGGTCTTGAACGCCGCGACGAACGTCCACACCAGCGGCACGATCACCAGCAGCGCCCAGATGACCAGTGCCGCGTGCGACAGGCCGGTCAGCACGCCGGATGCCGCGGAGCGGCCGGAGCGGGCGGAGGCGCGGGACGGGCGCGCCGCCGTGGTCTTTCCTGCGGTCTCGGTCGTCATCGTCGCCGTCCCTAGAACTCGATGCGCTCACGGCGGGTGACCCGCAGGGTGAGCGCCGCGAAGGTGATCGTCATGAAGAACAGCACCACGCCCATCGCCGAGGCGAAGCCGTACTCGGAGTAGGTGAAGGCGTTCCGGTAGATCTCCAGCGCCACGACGGTGGTGGAGTTGTCCGGACCGCCGCGGTCCACCGAGAGCACCTGGACGATCGCGAACATGTCGAACGCGATGATGCCCAGGTAGACCCAGCCGACCTGCAGGGTGTCCCACAGCAGCGGCAGGGTGACGCGGAAGAAGACCGTGAACCGGCCCGCGCCGTCCAGGGCCGCGGCCTCGAAGAGCTCCCGGGGGATGGAGGCCATGCCGGCCGAGAAGAGCACCACGTAGAACCCGACGCTCTGCCAGACCACCACCGCGATGATCGACCACAGGGCGATGTCCGGGTCGTTCAGCCACTGCACGGGGGCGACGCCGACCCGGTCCAGCAGTCCGTTGATCATGCCGCTGGAGGTCGGCCGGTAGACCGACTGGAACAGCACGCCGACGATCGCGACGGCCAGGACCTGCGGCAGGAAGAAGACGACCTTGTAGAAGGCCGACCCCCTGACCCCGCCGGGCCCCCCGCTCTTGGCCTTCCCGCCGACGTTCAGCAGGAAGGCGAAGAACAGCGCGATGGCGACGGTGGCCAGCGGCAGGACGATCAGGATCCACAGGTGGTGCCAGAGCGCCGACTTGAAGGCGTCGTTCTCGAAGAGCCCTTTGAAGTTCTCCAGGCCGATGTAGTTCGGCGCCTTCAACCCCCTCCAGTCGGTCAGCGCGATCTGGAACGCCTGTATATAGGGTCCGATCACGAAGACCGCGTAGAGGAGGACGGGCGCTGCGAGGAACCCGATGACGAACGGGTACTCGCCGCGGCCGCGCCGCCTTCGCGGCGGCCGGCCCTTGCGGGCCGGCGCCTTCTGCACGGGCCCGGGCCCTTTGTCGATCTTGATGGTGTCGCCCTGCCGCATGGCCAGGTGCCTCCGGTGTCGCTGGAGAGGGATCAGACGGTGCGCTTCTGGATGTCGGCGCCCGCGTCCTTCTTGGCCTTGTCCGCGGCCTTCTGCATCTCGTCGCAGAACTTCTGGGCGTCGATGCGGCCGAACATCAGGTTGTTGGTCTGGCGGCGCAGCTCGGTCTCGAGCGCCTTGTACCAGTTCTCGAAGAGGCTGTTGGTGACGATGTTGTCACCGGCGGCCTTCTGCGCGGCGGCCACGGAGGTCAGGCCCGGGGACATGGACAGGCCCTCGGTGGCGTCCTTGACGATGGTCAGCGAGCCGGACTTCTCGGTGAAGCCCTTCGCGCCCTCCTTGGAGAGCATGAGGCGGAAGTACTCCAGGCCGCCCTGCGGGTTGGTGCCCTTGGCCGAGACGAAGTAGAACTCGCCCGCCGCGACGCGCAGCGCCTCGTAGGGCATCTTGTCGGCGGCGGTGACCGAGGGGGTGGGGGCGATGGCGTACTTGAAGGACGCCGGGGTGGACTTGGCCTGCTCGTTCTCCAGCCAGGAGCCGGAGGGGTAGAAGGCGATCTTGCCCTTGTTCTGCTCGGTCTGGACCTCGGTGTGGATGAGGCCCTCGAAGGACTTGTCGGAGTACTTGGTGTTGATCTCCGCCCAGGCCGCGGCCGCCTGCTTGACGGCGTCGTTCTGCCAGGCGCCGTCCTCGAGGTTGTCGATGTCGATCAGCACCTGGTTGCCGCCGATCTTCCCGGCGGAGATGAGGATCATCCAGTAGGCGTAGTAGGAGGCGTTCTTGCCCGCGTAGGCGAAGGGGGTGATGCCCTTGGCCTTGATCTGCTCGGCGAGGGTCTTGAACTCCTCGAAGGTCTTCGGCGGGGTCCAGTTGTTGGCGGCGAACAGCTCCGAGTCGTACCAGAGGCCGTAGGTGGAGGACACGTACGGCAGCAGGAGGGGCTTGCCGAGGACCTCGCCGGTGGCGGGGGCGGAGGTCAGGACGGTCTCGCGGACCTTCTTCTTCGGGTCGTCCAGCGAGGGGGCGTCCCACAGGGCGGTGAGGTCCTGCAGGTGGCCGGCCTCGGCGAGCGCGCCGGTGTCCATGAGGTCGGATCCGGCGTTGGCCACGACGTCGGGGATCTCGCTCCCGCTGGAGAAGCGGGGCTGCAGCGTCTTGTTGATCTCGACGATGCCCTCGTGGTTCATCTTCGCGCTCGGGAAGACCTTCACGTACATCGGCTCGTGCACCTGGGTGGCGTAGTCGTCGCCCAGGCCGCCCTTGAAGATCACGACGCTGAGCGGCTTGGAGCCGTCGACGCCGAAGGGGTTCTTGGCGTCCTCGCCGCTGACGTCGTTCTCCTTGGTCTCGCCGTCGCCACCGCCGGTGGCGCAGGCGCTGAGCAGGGACAGGCCGGGGACGGCGGCGGCGGCCAGGCCGAGGCGCTTGAGGATGTCGCGCCGGTCCATGCCTGCGGTCTCCCGCGGGTCCTGCTGGGCCATGTGAGCACTCCTTGGAATCAGGTGTTTTCTTCGTGGGGGGTCGGTGCCTCGGCCGGTCCGGTGTGGCGGACCGCTCCGGCCGCTCAGGGCGGCACCGTGGAGCCGAAGAGCTCTTCGCGGGTGAGTTCGAGGCCGTGTTCGACGGCCCCGGTGAGGACGGGGTTGCCCTCGATGACCGACAGCCGCAGCGGCGGCCGCGGGATCGTCATGCGGTGGAGCTCGTGTTCGACGAGCTCGCGCAGGGGTTCGCCGCCCGCGAGGAGGATGTCTCCGGTGAGGACGACGAGTTCGGGGTCCAGGACCGCGGTGACCGCGGCGAGGCCGGTGGCGACGCGGATCGCGATGTCGCGCAGCGCGTCCTGCCCGGCGGGTTCGGCGGCCTTGGCCGCGGCGGCGCGGACGGCCGCGGCGGTGTAGGCGCCGCGGAAGCCGTGGGAGCGCAGGAGCGTGCGGACCGCGGCGCCGCCCGCCAGCGCCTGCAGCCCGTGGTTGGCGGAGCGGACGGTGTCGCGGGCGGTGGCCTGGCCGGGCACGGGCAGGTAGCCGACCTCGCCCGCCCCGCCGCCGGCGCCCCGGTGCAGCCGGCCGCCGAGCACCAGCGCCATGCCGATGCCCGAGCCGCCCCACATCACCACGAAGTTCTCATAGCCCTGGGCGGCGCCGTGCGCGGCCTCGGCGAGCGCGGCGAGGTTGACGTCGTTCTCGATCTCGATGCGGGTGCCGACCCTGGCCTCGACGTCGCCGACCAGGTCGGTGAAGTGCCAGCCGGGCAGGTGCCGCGAGTAGTTCAGCCGCCCGGTCGCCGGGTCCACCGCGCCCTGGACGCCGACCACGATCCGCGACAGCTCGGCCGAGACGATCCCGGCGGCGCTGCACGCCCCGGCGACCGCGCTGCAGATCTCCTCCGCGGCCTTGACCCCGGCCCGGGAGGGGGCGGGCAGCCGGTACTCCCCGGCGATCCCGCCCGCCAGGTCGGCCACCACCGTCTGGATGCGGTTGGGGGTGACGTCGAGCCCGCAGACGAACGCCGCGCGGGGGTTGATGGCGTACTCCTCGGCGGTCCGGCCGAGGCTGCCGCCGCGGCGGCCGTGCAGGATCACCAGGCCCGCCTCGCGCAGCCGGGTGAGCAGCTGGGAGGCGGTGGGCTTGGACAGGCCGATGAGGTCGCCGAGCTCGGGCCGGGTCAGCGGGCCGTGCTCCAGCAGGGCGCGCAGGGCGGCGCGGTCGTTGATGGCGCGCAGCAGCTGGGGGGTGCCCGGGATGTGCTCCGCCACCGACCCACCTTCCTTCCGTCGGACCATCAATTGTTAGGAAACTGTCCTAATGAACCGGTAAGTTAGAGAGTGCGACAGGTCACGTCAACCCCCCACCGGCCCCGCCGACGAGTTCGCAACCATTCCGTGATCGACAGCCGCTCCCCCGCCCGTGAGGTACCACCGAAAACCCCACCCCACCTGCGAAGATCTTGTAACGCTCCACCCCCTGGAACGGCCGGAGAACACCGAGGGCCCCGCTCGCGGCAGCGAACGGGGCCCTCGGTGAGACGGCGACCGTCTCAGTATGTGGAATTATTTCGGGTAGGTTTCCTTACTCGGCGACGGGCGCCGACGGCTGGAGCCCGGGGATGAGCCCCTCCCGGAACGCGTCGACGAAGAGCCTGTGGTCCTCGCGCACCACGGCGGCGTAGCCGTGCCCGAACGCGACCATGGCCGCGACGAAGTCCGCCTCGTCGTGCCCGATCACCGCGTCGATGGCCTCCTCCACCTGGAACGGCACCAGCGTGTGGTCGGAGTCGCCGTCGGAGACGCAGTGGATCTTCGCAGTGGCCCGGCCCAGGTCGGCCAGGAGGTCGATCATCTCGTCCGGCTCGGTCAGGCCCGACCAGTCCAGGTCCGCCTCGTACGGCGAGAGCTCCTGCACCACGAAGCCGGTTCCGCCGATCTCGGTGTGGCCCAGCCACGGGTCGGCGTTGGCCTGCAGCGCCCGCCGGGAGACCGCGGTGCGGTGCCCGTGGTGGCGGAAGTAGGCGGCGATCCGCGGGTCGTCGACGACCCGGGACGGCGCGGCGGTGTTGCCCTGCTTGACCGAGAGGATGACGTCGTTCTCCAGCGCCTGGCTGTGGCCCTCGACCAGGATGTTGTAGGCGGTCAGGCCGGCCGAGCCGATGCCGAACCCGGACGCGCCCACCACGTCCTTGATCCGGTAGGAGAGGCTGCCGGCGAAGCGCTTGTCCTGCGGGATGGTCTCCAGGTACCGCTCGTAGGCGGCCTCGACCTCGGCGCGCTCGGCGTCGTCGAGCTCGCGGATGCCGGGCCCGCGCCGCATCCGCCGCTGGTGGGCGTCGACGACGGTCAGCTTCGACAGCAGCTCCACCCGGGTGGAGGACAGCGCCTCGATCAGCACGTCGCGCACGTGCCCGGAGGCGGTGTCCAGGGTCAGCGCCCAGGAGTCGTCCTCGGCGCGCGCGTAGCCGCGCACCCGCTCGACGTAGGCGCGCACGTAGGACTCGATCATGCGGGTGATGTCGGCGTCGGAGATCGCCTTGGTCCAGGCCATCAGCGCCACGCTGGCCACCAGCCGCTTGACGTCCCAGGTGAAGTGCCCGACGTAGGCCTCGTCGAAGTCGTTGACGTCGAAGACGAACACCCCGTCGTCGCTCATGTAGGTGCCGAAGTTCTGCGCGTGCAGGTCGCCCTGGATCCAGACCCGGCCGGTGCGCCCGTCGGCCCAGGGGTCGGCGTCGTGGACGACGTCGGCGTAGAAGATCGGCGCGCTGCCCCGGTAGAAGGCGAAGGGGTCGGAGGCCATCTTGCGGAAGCGGCGCCGGAACTCGGCGGGGCTGCGCTCCATCAGCGGGGCGAACGCCTCCACCAGCACGTCCACCAGCTGGGCCTGGCGCTCCCGGGGGTCCTTGGCCTGGAGGGAGGCGACGAGATCGGTCATGAAGTGGGGTTCCTTTCAGGTTTGCTCCTGATCATCCCGCTTCGAGCTGGCCACCGGGCGAAGAACCGCCGCTCAGGAGGCGTCGAGATAGCGGGCGTCCACCGCCTCGATCTTGGCCCGCAGCGCGCCCTGCGGATCGCGGCTGAAGGAGCACAGCGCGACCATCGCGGTGATCAGCACGTCGCACAGCTCCGCGGCCACGTCCTCCCGGGTGTGGGTGACGCCCTTGCGGGGGTTCTGCCCGACCATCCCGATGTACGCCTGGGTGACCTCGCCGACCTCCTCGGAGAGCTTCATCAGGCGCAGCGCCCGCTCGTGGTCGGAGGTGCCGTTGACCTCGTCGAGATGGGCCGAGAACCGCCGGACGCTGGGCCAGGGATCGAAGTCCGTCATGGGGCAGCACCCTAGCGCCGGACGCGGTCACCGGGACGCGCGTAAGCAGGCGCTTTCAGAGTCTGCTATCTATGAGACCCCAGTATCACCCCCCATATTGCCCCGGAGGGCGAGCAGATGATCGAGTGGTCCGAAGAAGAGATCATGATTCGCGACGCGGTGCGCGACTGGATCACCAAGGAGGTGCGCCCGCACCTGGACGAGCTGGACTCCGGGGAGCTTTCTCCGTACGGGATCATCCGGAATCTGTACAAGACGTTCGGCATGGCCGACATGGCCGCCGCGCAGTTCGACAAGAACATCGCCCGGGAGAAGGCCGGTGAGGCTCCCCCGCCGAAGAAGGAGGGCAAGGGCGACTCCAGCGCGGCGATGTCGATGCTGCCGATCATCGAGCTGTGCAAGGTGGCGCCCGGACTGGTGACCGCGATGGGCGTGTCGCTCGGCCTGGCCGCCGGCACCATCATGAAGCGCGGCACGACCGAGCAGAAGGAGCGCTGGGGCCGCGACCTGCTGACCTTCGACAAGGTCGGCGCCTGGGCCATCACCGAGCCCGACTCCGGCTCCGACGCCTTCGGCGGCATGAAGGCCACCGCCAAGCCCGACGGCGACGGCTGGATCCTCAACGGCAACAAGACCTTCATCACCAACGGCCCCCAGGCCGACACGATCGTCTTCTACGCCAAGCTCGACGACGGCCGCCCGGTGCGCGAGCGCGAGATCCTGTGCTTCGTGCTCGACAGCGGCATGCCGGGCCTGGGGCAGAGCAAGCCGCTGCGCAAGATGGGCTGCCACTCCTCCCCCACCGGCGAGCTGTTCCTGCAGGACGTGCGCGTCGGCCCCGACCGCCTGCTGTCGGGCGGCGGCAGCGGCAAGGAGTCGGCCAAGCAGAACTTCACCGCCGAGCGCTCGGGCGTGGCGGCGATGGCCCTCGGCGTCATCGAGGAGTGCCTGCGCCTGTCGGTCGACTACGCCAAGTCCCGCATGGCCTGGGGCAAGCCGATCGCCGACTACCAGCTCATCCAGCTCAAGCTCGCCAAGATGGAGGTCGCCCGCCTCAACGTGCAGAACCTGGTGTTCCGCTACGTCGAGATGCAGAAGACCGGCCGCTCCATGACCCTGGCCGAGGCCAGCGCCATGAAGCTGTACTCCGCCCAGGCCGCCGCCGAGGTCTCCATGGAGGCCGTCCAGCTCTTCGGCGGCAACGGCTACATGTCGGAGTTCCGCGTCGAGCAGCTCGCCCGCGACGCGAAGGTCTTCCAGATCTACGCGGGAACGGACGAGCTCCAGATCACCCACATCGCCCGGGACCTGCTCAACCGCTGACGCACGACCAGCGGGCGGCCCCGTCCTTCGGGGCTGCCCGCCTCCGCGTCCTCCTGCGAGACCCCTCCCCGCCACGGACTTCCCTGGAAAGCCCCGATGCCGACGACGGTCCAGCGCTGTCGCCATCCGGCCATCTCCCGCATGCCCTTCATGCCTTGACCCGCGGCGCGGCGCTCCTCAATCTGAGATTCCCAGACGACCCGCTCCCTTGCCCAGGCTCTCCCCGCCCACCCGACAGGGGCGGGCAGAGCCGCCTCCCCGAGACGGGCACGGCCGTCTCCCCGGATGCGCTTCGGCGTGCCCTGAACGGAACAACGAGGAGCCATGTCCCGCATCTCCCGCACCGCGGTCACCACGGCCGCGGCTTTCGCCGCGGTCGCCTTCGCCCCGTCCCCCGCCTCAGCCTGGACGGGAGGAGCGTTCTCCGCGAGCGTGACCTCTCCCGTAAATATTCAGATGGGGATCCAGCCTCCCGTCACTTGCCCTTCTTCCAGCCTCAGCGGCACCATCACCGCCTCCGGTGCGCTGAGCATCACCACAGCGACCTTCAGCGGCTGCACCCTCTCCAACGGCGCCCCTGTCCCGATCACCGCACAAGGCCTTCCCTGGAGCGGATCCCTCAACAGCACCGCCGCTCTTGCCGGCGTCAAGCTCTCCATCACCTTCCCCACCACCAGCGGCCCCCTCCCCTGCTCCTACACCAGCAACCTCAGCGGCACCGCCGGCGGCAGCACCCCCCCGATACCGGTGCCCGTTTCCGGCACTCTCGGCAAGACCGGGGGCAGCTTCCTCTGCCCGACCTCTCTCCCCATCACCGCCACCTACCTCTTCACGGGCCCCGGCCTGTGACTCGAAGTCCTCGTCGGCGACGACAAGGACATGGGGGCCTTCGGAGACGCGTTGCTCCCGTCAGTCCTCAGTGGCGACGATGTGCGTGGTGACGATGGCGGGGCGGACGGTGTCTGCATCAGGCAGGCGGGCGGACGCATCCGGCCAGCGCCGAGCGCATCGGGGAGAGTGCTGATCGTCGGAGTTCTCGCCCTCGTGGCGGGTGTCGCCGGGCCTGCGCGAACGGCGTCTGCGGGTCCGGCGAGCGTTCAGTTCCACGACCATGTGCTGTACCAGTTCCATGACTCGGACGAAGAAATGTTATTTCCTCTGGTGGCTCGTCAACGAGAAGAACGGCATGTGCCTGACCCGCAACGCCTCCGGCGACCTCGCCGCCTACGAAATCTGTGGCGGCCACCGCGAAGAGAGGCAGCTGCTGAGGCCGCTATGGCGATTCCCCCTCGACCGCTACCAATTCTCTCTCGGAGACACCCAGGACGTCCTGGCGCCCCTCTCCCTTTCCGGCCCCTTCTCACTTCTCACCTACGTCAACGAGGAGTCCGAACGCACGCACTGGACCGTCTACGCCGCCACCTGACCGGACCAGGACCCGCATTCGAGACCGGCTGCGGTCTGACCGCGTCCTGACCGCCCCGTGCCGCGGAGAGCGGCGGGCGGGCCGGTTTCGCTGGACACGGATCAAGTTGATCTGAATACTCACGTCTATGGACGGACTGCCCGCATTTCCCGTACGGGCTTCCGACGCGCAGCGCGATCGGGTCATCGAGGAGCTCCGCGACCGGGTCGTGGAGGGCCGGATGTCGCCGGTCACCTACGAGCAGCGCGTGGAGCAGGCGCTGCGCGCGCGCAGCGAGGCCGAGCTGCAGGACCTGCTGCGGGACCTGCCGCCGCGGGGACGGCTGATCCAGCGGGTGGCGGGGGCCGTCGCGTCGTTGTCGTCGGCGACGGCGCGCATCGAGTCGGCGTGGCGCACGCCGCGGCTGCCGCGGTTCCTGCTGCCGCCGAGCCAGCAGAGGCGGGTGCTGGTGGGGCGGGCGCCCGGCTGCCAGTTCGTGCTCACCGACCTGACGGTCTCGCGGTTCCACGCCGAGATCCGGGCGGAGGAGCACGGGTGGACGATCAGCGATCTGGGCTCGATGAACGGCACCAAGGTCAACGGCTGGCGGCTGACCGGCCCGGCCGTCCTGCGGCCGGGCGACCAGGTCGCCTTCGGCGACTGCACGTTCGTGGCGGCGGCCCCCTGAGCGCTCCTCACCACGGTTCGGATCCGTTGGAGCGGTTCCCCCGGAGTGCTCCCGAACCGCAGGACCCGCCTTCTCCAGAGAGCTTCCCCCTCCTCGTCGCGGACGGACGGGCCTGAGAAGAGGGCCTGTTCGTCCGCGACCGGAGCCCCCGCGGGGGCTCCGGCGTCTCCGCCCGGCGTGCCGGTTCACCCGGCCGGGCTGCGGTCGTCCGTGTGCGGTGTCAGGCGGGCGGCATCACCGTGCTCGCGGTCGTGTACTGGACGTTGGTGTTGCTGTCGAAGTACGGCGAGTAGTTGCTGCCGTCGCTGATGTCGAGCGAGCTGGTCAGACCGAGGATCTTCTTGGAGCCGGTGCCCCAGTCGAGGATCCAGCCGCTGCCGCTGGCTCCCTGGTTGAGCCAGCAGCCGGGCACCGCGATGCCGACATGGTCCCACTGCGGCTGGGCGTTCTCGGTCGTGGCCTGGCAGGACACCTGGAACTGGCCGTTGGAGACGTTCTGGGGATACGCCTGAGTGACGATCGTTCTCGGCGTGTTCACGCCCTGGTTCCACACGAAGGTGGCGCCGTTGCCCGTGTGGGCTTCGAGGGTGGACCCGTTCAGCTTCTCCACCACCACGCTGCCCACGTCCCTGGCCGTGTCGCTCCACGTGCTCCATCTCTGCGCGACCTTCATGTAGTACCACACGAACGCGTTCTCGAGGCCGCCACTCCCGTAGCCGGGAACGAAGACGATGTCCTCGTACCAGGCGCCGTTGGCGGTTCCGTTCTCCCCTCCGGCCTTGAGGCAGTGGGCCGCGGTCATGACCAGGCTCTCGGAGGGGGCGTCGACCACGGTGCCCGAACAGGTCTCGTCTTCGCCGCTCTCCGGGTTGAAGTAGAAGAGCTTGCCCGCGATCGGGGAATCGGGGAGCTGGATGTTCCCGCCCGGCGGATCGGCGGCGTCTTCCTGACTCCGCAGGGTCCTGGTGACAGTGCCCGAAGCGTTCCTGGTCAAGACCGGAACGCGGGCGTTCCGCCGGCGTTCCGGGGTCCAGTAGTCGAGGATCCGCTGACGGTCGGCGGCGTTCGTGTTCCGGGTGACGGACGCTGTGAGGGCGTCTTCGGACCGCGGAGCGGCCTGCGCCGCCGAGGTGCCGGCGGTGGCGGCCAGCGCGGCGCAGGCGAGCAGCGCGACGACCGATCTACGTACGTGGAGCATGGGGTGGTCCTCCTGTTCGAAGACGTCCCGGAGGACGGACGTCGAGATCCATGAGAGGCCATGCGCATTCCCCAGACCAGAAATCAACGATCACAAATACAAAACGATCTCGACAATCGGATCACGGGCGGCCGAAGCCGAAATTCCGGCACCCGCTCGCATCCGCCGAGAAAAGCCTTCCCCATCCGACCGGACAGCGGATTGTTTCGCCATTTCCAGATCCGGCGACGCTTTTGAAGACCCGGCATTCGCGGTGGGGGCGGCGGCCCGGATAAAAGCCGTGCCGCTGCGATCCCGCCTTTCACAGGCGGATTCCCTGCTGCGGGGGCCGTTTTCGCCGAAGATATGGGCCCTTTAATTTTAAGATCTTTTGTATTCGGCGTCCACGGCCCCCTGCGACCGCTGTAGGCCACCTCGAAAACCGCTCCCCGGACATCGCCGCCCCTCCCCTAGAGCTGGGGCGGGCGGCCCTCGTAGGGGGTGCTGAGCACGATCGTGGTGCGGGTGTTGACGTTGGCGGCCGAGCGGATCTGCTGGAGCAGCTCCTCCAGGGCGCCCGGGGAGGCGACCCGTACCTTGAGGATGTAGTTCTCGTCGCCGGCCACCGAGTGGCAGGCCTCGATGGCCTCGATGTGGGCGAGGCGCTCGGGGGCGTCGTCGGGGGCGGCGGGGTCGATGGGTTTGATCGAGATGAACGCGGTCAGGGGCAGCCCGATCTGCTCGGCGTCCAGCTGCGCGCTGAACCCCTTGATCGCGCCGCGCTTCTCCAGCCGCCGTACGCGCTGGTGCACGGCGGACACCGAAAGGCCGGTCTCCTTCGCCAGGTCGGTGAAGCTCATGCGGCCGTCGCGGGCGAGCAGGAGCAGGATCTGGCGGTCTGTGTCCTCCACGGGAGAAACCTACCGTGGTCGCCCGGTTCGCATCGAACCGGTGACCGGACCGCAACTCGCCCGCACCATCAGCTCGGTCGCCAGCACCACGGGACGGCCCGGCGCGCGGGCCGCGCCGCCGGCCGAGGCGCGCAGCAGCAGTTCGCAGGCGCGGTAGCCCAGGTCGCGCGCCGGATGGGCCACGGCGGTCAGCGGCGGGTCGCACAGCTCCGACCAGGGCACGTCCTCGACGATGGCGATGGAGACGTCGGCGGGGACGCGCAGGGTGAGCTCGCGGGCGGCCAGCACGGCGGCCTCGCCGAGCCGGTGCCCGCCGGCGACGACGGCGGTGAGGTCGGGGCGGCGCTGGAAGAGGCTCGCGGCGGCGGCGAAGGCGCTGTCCGCGGTCGGCCTGGCGCGGGCGAAGAGGTCCTCCTCCACGGCCAGCCCGAGGGCGGCCAGGGTGGCGCGGAAGGCCTCCTCGCGCACGGCGGGCCCGTCCGCGCCCCGCCCGCCCAGGAAGGCGACGCGCCGGTGGCCCAGGCCCGCCAGGTACTCCACGACCGAGCGCACTCCCCCCGCCTCGTCGGCCAGCACGCAGGGCGCCGAGGGCAGGCCGGGCACCGTCCGCCCGGCGAAGACCACGGCCGGGCCGAGCCGGGTGAGCGCCTCCCAGGGCCGCGGGTCGCGCCGCACCGGTACCGCGATGACGCCCTCGACCCGCTGCTCGGCCAGCCGCTCGAGCAGTTCGGCCTCCACGTCGGGGTCCTCGCCGGTGGCGTCGAGCACGACGTGGCAGCCCTGGGCGCGGGCGCAGGCCAGGACCCCGGCGGCGAGCTCCGCGCTGAACGGGTCGGTGATGTCGGGGACGAGCAGGCCTATGGCGCCGGTGCGCCGGGTCTTCAGGCCGCGCCCCAGCGCGCTGGGGCGGTACTCCAGCGTCTCGGCCGCGGCCAGGACGCGCCGCCGGGTGGCCTCGCTGACCGGCCCGGAGCCCGACATCACCCGGGAGACCGTCGCGATCCCCACGCCCGCGGCCGCCGCCACGTCCTTGATCGTCGCCCCGCCCATCGGCCCTCCTCCCGGTCTCGGGACATCCTGTCATGGCCGGGCCGCAATGGAAACGTTTCCACTTCCAGTCGGCCCGCCCCCCGCCTCGGGAAACCGCCTTCCGGGACTGGACAAGCCGCCCCACCAGCCTGCACAGTAGGGGCAGAACGGACGGTGACGGCACCCCCATGCCCCTCCCGTCCCCGCACCCCCCGGAGTGGAAACGTTTCCACTCCCCGCTGAGAGGAAGACGATGGCCGAGATCGTCCTGGAAGGCATCGACAAGGTCTACGCGGGCGGCGTCAAGGCCGTCGACGGCCTGAACCTGCGCATCGCCGACGGCGAGTTCATGGTGCTGGTCGGACCGTCCGGCTGCGGCAAGTCCACCGCGCTGCGCATGATCGCCGGCCTGGAGGACATCTCCGACGGCAAGCTGCACATCGGCGACCGGGTCGTCAACGACCTGGCGCCCAAGGACCGCGACATCGCGATGGTCTTCCAGAACTACGCGCTGTACCCGCACATGACCGTCGAGCAGAACCTCGCCTTCGGCCTGAAGCTGCGCGGCACCTCCAAGGACGAGATCAAGAAGCGGGTCGGCGAGGCCGCCAGGATGCTCGGCCTGGAGCCCTACCTCAAGCGCAAGCCCGCCGCGCTGTCGGGCGGCCAGCGCCAGCGCGTGGCGATGGGCCGCGCGATCGTGCGCGAGCCGCAGGCGTTCCTCATGGACGAGCCGCTGTCCAACCTCGACGCCAAGCTGCGCGTGTCGATGCGCGCCTCCCTCAGCCAGCTGCACGACCGCCTGGGCGTCACCACCATCTACGTCACCCACGACCAGATCGAGGCGATGACGCTGGGCGACCGGGTCGCGGTGCTGCGCGACGGCAAGCTCCAGCAGGTCGACACCCCGCAGCGGCTGTTCGACAGCCCGGTGAACCTGTTCGTCGCCGGGTTCATCGGCTCCCCGTCGATGAACTTCGCCAACGCCCGGCTGACCGGCGAGGCGTCCGCGGCGTTCGTGGAGTTCGCGGGCCTGAGCCTGCCCGTCCCGGCCGACGTGTTCGAGGCCAAGCCGGACCTCGCCGGCTACCTGGGCCGCGACCTCATCGTCGGCATCCGCCCCTCGGACTTCGAGGACACCGAGCACGCCAAGCCCGAGTGGACCCGCATCACCGTCAAGGCCGGCGTGACCGAGGAGCTCGGCTCCGAGATCAACGTGATCTTCCCGATCGACGCGCCGCCCGTGGTGCACAAGGACACCGCGGACCTGGCCAGCGACGCCACCGACGGCGAGGGCGACGACACCGCCCTGCCGCTGCTGGAGGACAAGGAGCTGTGGACCGCCCGGGTCAACGCCCGCTCCCGCGTCCGCCCCGGCCAGGAGCTGGAGCTGGGCATCGACACCCACCGCCTGCACTTCTTCGACGCCGGCACCGGCCTGGCCGTCGGCCACCCCGACGCCGCCGAGACCGCCCGCCGCCTCGGCGTGGCCGAGCCCGTCGCCAAGGCCTGACCCGCGGCCGTGACGGCCCCCGCCCGCGGGCGGGGGCC
>NZ_BAAAHH010000039.1:0-36130 GCF_039525175.1 Actinocorallia libanotica | reverse complement strand
CAGCGCGCCGGGCTCGGGCGCGGCGGGCGCGGCGTCCCGCAGCTCCTTCTGGGTCTCTGGGCTGACGGCGGGGGCCGTCACGGCTCCTACGGGGTCACACCTTGTGCCAGCGCGGGATCCAGGCCCCGTCGACCACCTCGTAGTCGCCGAACAGCGCCGGGGCCTCGGCTCGCAGGACCTCTCCGATCCGCCCGAACAGCAGCCGGATCTCCTCCTCGGCGCCTTCGGCCGTCCGCGTCTCCAGCGTGTGCCGCAGCGTCCGCACGTTCGCCGTCCACACCAGCCCCGTCGCCACGCCCTCGGGCGCGAACCTGCGCATGAACGACGTGCGGTGCTTCTTCTCCGCGAACGGCACCCCTTCGTCGTCCAGCCCGAAGTGCCCGGCCATCCACCGCTGGAACTCCTCCATCCGCTCCAGCAGCTCCGTGGCCCTGCCCATCAGCTCCGGATCCTCCCGAGCCCACTCGGGGAACCAGAACGGCAGGTCCTCCAGCCGCACGAACCGCAGCGACTCCTGCGAGACCGCCGTGCCCGGCCTGTGTCGGACCAGCTCATGGGTCAGTACACGGCTCACGTTGTGCAGCACGAACCCGAAGGTCACGTGCTCCAGGACGGAGCCGTGCAGGCTGGCGAGGATGTTCGCCAGGTAGGCCGTCTGGTCGGTGCGCACCCGGGTGACATTGGGGTTGAGCCCCGGCTCCCAGGAGCGGTAGCACAGGCGGCCCGCGAACTCGGCGAGGTTCTGCGGGTCGTTCAGCTCGCCGTCCAGGTCGCCGCGGTCCAGGCGTTCCAGCCACGACCCGCCGCCGACCTCCCGCAGGTAGCGCGCCACCTCGTCGTAGTCCAGCTGCGGCTTGGACACGAGGAACACCTCGGGCTCCACACTCTTCATCCGTCCCCTCCCGACGGACAGACTAGAGCGCCCGCCCCGCCCTGAGGCGGGAGCGGGCGCGGGCGGCCTCCCGTCTCACTTCACGGAACCGGCGAGGACGCCCTGGACGAAGTAGCGCTGGAAGGCGAAGAAGACGGCCAGGGGGACGATCAGGGAGAGGAAGGAGCCGGCGGAGATCACGTCGACGCTCGAGGCGAACGAGCGGGTCTGCTGCTGCAGGGCCACCGTCAGGGGCTGGGAGTCGCGGTCGGCGAAGATCAGCGCGATGAGCAGGTCGTTCCACACCCACAGGAACTGGAAGATGCCCAGGGAGGCGATCGCCGGGAGGCCCAAGGGGAGGATCACCCGGAAGAAGATCGTCCAGTCGCGGCCTCCGTCGATGCGGGCCGCCTCCAGCAGGGAGGCGGGGATCGCGGCGAAGAAGTTGCGCAGCAGGAAGATGGCGAACGGCAGGCCGAACGCCACGTGGAAGAGGACCACCCCGGTGACCGTGCCCATGAGGCCCACGGCGCCGAACAGCTCCGACAGCGGGATCAGCCCGATCTGCACCGGGACGACCAGCAGCGCCACCACGCCCAGGAACAGCCAGTCGCGGCCGGGGAACTCCAGCCACGCGAAGGCGTAGGCGGCCAGCGCGGCGATCCCCACCACCAGCAGCGTGGAGGGCACCGCGATGAGCACGGTGTTGACGAACCCGTCGAGGATCGACTCGTTCTTCAGCAGGCCGCTGTAGTTGTCCAGGGTGAGCTGAGCGGGCCTGGTGAAGACCGTCCACCAGCCGCCGGCGTTGTTGTCGGGCGCCGACCGCAGCGAGGTGAGGAACAGCCCGAACGTCGGCACCAGCCACACCAGCGCGACCACCACGAGGAGGGCGTGCAGGAAGCCGCGGCCGACCAGCCGCACCAGCCTGGCGCTCATGTGTTCTCCCTCCGGAAGCGGCGGATGTTGAAGACCATCGCGGGCAGCACCAGCAGGAACAGCACGATCGCGATCGCGCTGCCCAGGCCCTGGTCGGAGTCGCTGCCGCCGAAGGAGCGCACGTACATCTGCAGCGCCAGCACGCTGGCGTCCTGCTGCACGGGCCCCGGCGCCAGCACGTACACCAGGTCGAAGATCTTCATGACGTTGATGACGAGGGTGACCACCACGACGATGAGCACCGGCGCCAGCATCGGCACCGTGATCTTGCGGAAGACCTGGAACTCGCTCGCCCCGTCGGTGCGCGCGGCCTCCAGCACGTCGCGGTCGATGGCGGCCAGGCCCGCGCCGATGAGCACCATCGCGAAGCCCGCCCACATCCACACGTACGCGCCGATGATCGAGGGGGTGACCAGGCCGGGGCCGAGCCAGTCGACGCCGCCGTAGCGGGGCGCGAAGTTCTCGGCGGGCAGCCGGATCTCGGCGTCGCCCGAGACGCCCGCCAGCCGGAACGTGCCGTCGGGGCCGGTCGTGGCCGACGCGATGACCTTCCCGCCGACGACGGCCTCGACCCTGACGTCCTTCATGCCCTTCTCGCCGGGGTCGATCCGGCCGGTCTCGCCCGCCCCGCCGGGCGCGAAGTCCACCCAGACGGTGCCGGTCAGCGCGCCGGGCTCGGGCGCGGCGGGCGCGGCGTCCCGCAGCTCCTTCTGGGTCTCTGGGCTGACGGCCACCAGCGGCAGCAGCGCGGCCTCGCCCGCCTTCCCGGGCGCCACCGCTCCCCCGCCGGACGCCTTCAGCGGCCCGTTCTCCCGCGGCCGCGCGCCCGGGTAGGGCGAGGGCGCCTCCCAGGTGTCGTGGACGCCGGTGGCCACGGCGTTGAGCACGCCCTTCTCGGGCGCGTGGTCGTAGACCAGGGTGAAGATGACGCCGGCGGCCAGGAACGAGATGGCCATCGGCATGAACATGATGGTCTTGAACGCCGTCCCCCACCGCACGCGCTCGGTGAGGACCGCGAAGACCAGGCCGAGGACGGTGATGACCGAGGGCGCCACCACCACCCACACGACGTTGTTGCGCAGCGCCGTGTAGGTCGCGCCGTCGGTGAACATCTCGGCGTAGTTGTCGAGCCCGACGAAGGACGTGCCGTCGGCGTCGAAGAGGCTGCGCCAGGCGGTGTACCCGATCGGGTAGACCACCAGCAGCCCCAGCAGCACCAGGGCCGGGATCAGGAAGCCCGCGCGGGTGAGGGCCGCCCGGCCGCGGTGCGCGGCCGGGCGGGCGGGCGCCCCCGGGATCACGGGGGTCCCCATTACTCGTAGGCCTTGGCCGCGGCCTTCTCCAGGGCCTCGGCGGCGCCGTCCACGTCGGCCGGGTTCTTCAGGAAGTCCTGCAGGATCTTCCACTCGCCGGCGCCCTTGGTGCCGCCGAAGGAGGCCGGAGCCAGGTCGGACATGTCGAAGCGCACGTTGTCGCCGGCGTCGATGACGGACTTGGCGATGGAGCGCTGGATGTCGTCGGGGTAGACGCCCAGGTCGAGGTTCTTGTTCGGCGAGACCATGCCGCCGTTGGCCGCCCACAGCTCGGCCGCCTCGGGCGAGGCCAGGTACTCCACGAGCTCCTGGGCGCCCTCGCTGTCCTTGAGGATGACCGCCGCGTCGCCGCCGCTGACCACCGGGGACGCCGAGCCCACCGCCGGGAACGGGAAGAACAGCGCGTCGGTGCCGACCTTCGCGTCGGTGTTCTCACCGATGACGCCGGAGACGAAGTCGCCCTCGTAGACCATCGCCGCCTTCGCCGGGTCCTTGAAGGCGTTGACGACCGAGGTCGGGAAGTCCGTCGCCAGCGCGCCCTGCTGGCCGCCGTTGATGAACTCCTTCTTGCCCCACAGCTCGGCGAGGGTCTTCAGCGCGGCCTTGACGGTGTCGTCGGTCCACGGGATCTCGTGCTTGGCCAGCTTGTCGTAGTTCTCCGGCCCGGCCTGGGAGAGGTAGACGTTCTCGAACCAGTCGGTCAGCGTCCAGCCGTCGGCGCCGGCGATCGACAGCGGCGCCACGCCGGAGTCGGCGATCGTCTGGGCGCCCTTGACCCAGTCGGCCCAGGTGGCGGGCGGCTGGACCCCGGCGTCCTCGAACGCCTTGGGCCGGTACCAGACGGTGGACTTGTTGGCGGCCTTGAAGTACACCGCGTACTGGGTGCCGTCGACGGTGCCCAGCGTCTTCCAGATCGCGGCGAAGTTGTCGCCCGTGGCCTTCTGGGCGTCGGCCGACAGCGGCTTCAGCCAGCCCTTCTTGGCGAAGTCGTTGATGGCGCCCTGGTTGGGCATCATCGCCACGTCCGGCTGGCCGCCGCCGGGGATCTTGGAGGACAGGACGGTGATGAGGGTGTCGCCGTTGGAGGTGAAGTTGACCTTCGCGCCGGTCTTGGCGGCGAACCCGTCGAGCACCTTCTGGAAGTTGGCCTGCTCGCCGCCGCCGGCCGACCATGGGCCCGCCACCTCGAGCGTCACGCCCTTGAGATCGGCCGAGGCGGTGTCCTCGACGCCGTCGTCACCGCCGCAGGCCGCGGTGGCCGAGAGAACGAGGCCGGCGATGAGGGTCACGCCGACGAAACGGGGGGTGCGCATGCGTCTTGCTCCTCTGGGTTCGGGTGGGTTCCGGCTCATTACCCTCCCTACCGGTGAGTCACACGATCCCTCTGTATCAGAACCGTGTTCGTGAGGAGATCGTTACTGAAGGGATCATGGGGAGCGGCGGGCCCCGCGCGCGCAAGGCCCGCCGCGACGAAAAAACCCGCCTCACCCGTCCACGACGACGAGTTCGCGCGTCAGGGTGTTCATCCGCTCGAACCCGTCCCCGGTGCACACCACGATGTCCTCGATGCGGGCGCCGTGCGCGCCCGGGTAGATGCCCGGCTCCACCGAGAACGCCATGCCGGGCTCCAGCGGCTCGGTGTTCCCGCTGACGATGTAGGGGTGCTCGTGGGTCTGCAGGCCGATGCCGTGGCCGGTGCGGTGCACGAAGTACTCCCCGTACCCGGCGGCCGCGATGAGGTCGCGGGCCGCGGCGTCCACCGCCTCGGGCGCCACGCCCGGCCGCACCGCGCGCACCGCCGCCTCCTGCGCCTCCAGCAGCACCCCGTAGTACTCCTGGAAGTCCTTCGGCGGCTCCCCCACGCCGTAGTTGCGGGTGGAGTCGGAGCAGTAGCCGCTGGGCATGGTGCCGCCGATGTCGACCACGACCGGGTCGCCGGGCTCGATGACCCGGTCGGACAGCTCGTGGTGGGGGCTGGCGCCGTTGGGCCCGGAGCCCACGATGACGAAGTCGACGCGCACATGCCCCTCGGCCAGGATCGCCTCGGCGATGTCCCGGCCGACCTCCCGCTCGGTGCGCCCGGCCCGCAGCAGCCCCGGCACCAGGGCGTGCACCCGGTCGATGGCCGCGCCCGCCTCGCGCAGCGCCTCGACCTCCGCGGCGCTCTTGCGCATCCGCAGCCGCCGCATCACCTCGCCCGCCGCGACCTGCCGCACCCCCGGCATGGCGTCCCGCAGCCGCAGCACCATCATCGCCCACATCTCGTCGGCGACCGCGACCGTCCCGGCGGCGGGCAGCCGCGCGGCGACCAGCGCGTACGGGTCCTCCGTCTCCTCCCACGGCACGAACTCCAGGCCCAGCCGCCCCGCCGGGGAGGCCTGCGCCGCGGGCAGCTCCAGCCGCGGCACCACCAGGAACGGCTCGCCCTCGGCCGGGACCGCCAGGCACGTCAGCCGCTCCAGCGCGTGCGCGTCGTACCCGCTGACATATCTCAGGTCGGCGCCGGGCGTGAGCAGCACCGCGCCCAGCCCCGCCTCCCCCACGGCGTCCCGCACCGCGGCGAGCCGCTCCACCGGGTACAGGCGTCTCATCAGGTCATCGTCGATCATTCCCCCAAGCTAACCGCTAGGGTGTGACCATGCCCGCCGGACGCCTCATGCTGCTGGACACCCCCTCGCTGTACTACCGCGCGTTCTTCGGCGTGCCCGAATCGATGAAGGCGCCCGACGGCACGCCGGTGAACGCGGTGCGGGGGCTGCTCGACATGATCGCCAGGCTCGTCGCCGAGCGGCGGCCCTCCCGGCTGGTGTGCTGCTTCGACGCCGACTGGCGGCCGGAGTTCCGGGTCGCGGCGATCCCCTCCTACAAGGCGCACCGGGTCGCCGAGGTGACGCCCGCGGGGTCGGTGGAGGAGACGCCCGACACCCTCACCCCGCAGCTGCCCGTCATCGACGCGGTCCTGGACGCGCTGGGGCTGGCGCGCGCGGCCGTGCCCGGCTACGAGGCCGACGACGTCATCGGCACGCTCGCCGCCCGCGACCCCGGCCCCGTCGACGTGGTGACCGGCGACCGCGACCTCTTCCAGCTCGTCGACGCCGACCGCGACGTGCGGATCCTCTACACCGCCAAGGGCATCCGCAACCTGGAGGTCTTCGGCGAGGCGGAGGTCGCCGCCAAGTACGGCATCCCCGGCCGCGCCTACGCCGACTTCGCGATCCTGCGCGGCGACCCCAGCGACGGCCTGCCGGGCGTCCCCGGCATCGGGGAGAAGACCGCCTCCACGCTCATCACCCGCTTCGGGTCCCTGGCCGCCCTGCTGGAGGCCCTGGACGCCGGGGTCACCGAGGGCCTGCCCGCCGGTCCCCGCAGGCGCCTGGAAGCCGGACGCGACTACCTGGGGCCGGCCGAGCTGGTGTGCCGGGTCGCCACAGAGCTGCCGATCGAGGTCGACGACACCCTGCCGGCCGCCCCCAGGGACCCGGCCGCCCTCGACGCGCTCGCCGAGCGCTGGAACCTGGCCTCCCCCGTGAAGCGGATCCTCGCGGCTTTGTAACGGTCCCTGTGTCACCGGGCACAGACCCCCTGGGCAGGCAGGCGCAACCTTTCTCCGCGCGAAGGTGTTCCCTGGCAAGGGATGAACCCTGACGCTCCCGGAGGGCAGCGATGACCGTCCTGCACAGCCCCCAGCCCCTGACCCGCCCCGACGCCCCCGATCACGAGCTCGTCCGCGCCGTCCAGCGCGCCAACCACGACACCGCGCTGGCCGGGTGGGCCGTCACCACGATGGCCCTGGGCCTGGTCGTCCAGCTGGTGGCGCTCGCCCAGACCCCGCCGACCCCCGCCCGGACCGTGCTCGCCGCCCTGGGCGTGCCGCTGCTGGCCGCCGGCACCCGCATCGTGCTGCTGCTCGACCACGCCTCGGCGTCGATGGGCCCGGTCCCCGACCGCGTCCAGCTCCTCGCCGGGATCGAGACCCGCCGCTTCTGGACCTTCCGCGCCCGCCTGTGGACCCTGGGGACGTGCGCGGCGTTCGCCCTGTGGACCGTGGCCGTCCAGGTGGCGGTGCACTGAAGGAGAACCATGCGCGACACCTCCCCCACGACCTTCTGGGACGGCCTGGAGCAGCAGGCCCGCCAGTCCCTGCTGCGCGGAGGGCGGCTGCGCCGGTACCGCTCCGGCGAGCACCTGTGCTACCAGGGCGAGCCCGCCGACCACGTGCTCGTCCTGCGCGAGGGCTGGGTCAAGGTCTGGATGACCGACCCCGACGGCCACGAGTGCGTGATCGCGGTGCGCGGCCCCGACGAGCTCCTCGGCGAGGCGGGGCCGCTCACCGGCACCGCCCGCACCGCGACCGCCACCGCGCTGCACGCGGTGACCGCCCTGTCGGTCCCCCTCGCCCGGTTCAACGCCTTCCTCGGCGAGCACCCCGACGCCTGGCCGAAGGTCTTCGGCTCGCTGAACCGCCGCCTGCACCAGTCCGACACGCGCATCATGGCGCTGGGCGGCCGGGGCGGCGCCGCCCGCCTCGCGCTGTTCCTGCTGCGCCTGGCCGCCGACAGCGGCCGGCCCCGCCCCGGCGGCGGCATCAGCATCCCCCCGCTCTCCCAGGCCGAACTGGGCGGCTGCGTGGACGCCTCCCGCGAGACCGTCGCCCGCGCCCTGCGCGAATGGCGCTCCCTGGGCCTGGTGGAGACCGGCTGGCGCCGCACCACCCTCCTCGACCCCGAAGGCCTCCGCGCCCACGCCGAGACCTACGATCCCCGGGAGTTCACGTGACGCTGGAGTAGGCGACGACGCCGCGGCGCATCTCGTCCGCGGCCTTGCGGGCGGTGTCGCGGACCGGGCCGGGGCCCGCGGCGTCGGCGATCTGGCCGAGCAGGTCCATCAGCTGCTTGATCGCCCGCACGAAGTCGCCGGCGGTCATGCCCGCCTCGGTGAGCACCTCGTCCAGGTCCTCGCCGCCGGTCCAGCGGTAGGCCGCCCACGCGAAGCCCAGGTCCGGCTCCCGCTGGAAGGAGACCTGGTTGTCCTTCTCCACGCCCTCCAGCTCGCCCCACAGGCGCACCATGCGGGTCAGCACCTCGCGGGTGCCCGGCGGGATCTTCGGCGGCGCGGCGTCGTCGGGCTGACGCGACTCGTACACCAGCGCCGACACGCACGCCGCCAGCTCCGCCGGGCCCAGCCCGTCCCACAGGCCCTCCCGCAGCGACTCGGCGGTCAGCAGGTCCAGCTCCGAGTAGATGCGGCCCAGCCGCCTGCCCTCGTCGGTGACCCGCCCGTCCTTGAGGTAGCCCAGCTGCTCCAGCACCGAGCAGACCCGGTCGAAGGTGCGGGCGATGACCTGCGAGCGCGACTCCACCCGGCGCCGCAGCCCCGTGGTCTCCCGCTCGGTGCGGAAGTAGCGCTCGGCCCACCGGGCGTGGTCCTCGCGCTGGTCGCAGCCGTGGCACGGGTGCTGCTTGAGCCGCGTGCGCAGCCGCTGGATCTCGGCGTCGTCGCCCTCTCCGCCGCCGCCGCGCGGCCGGTGCCGCTTCACCTCGCCGTGCGGCACCTTCTCGCGCAGCGTCGCCGCCATGTCCTTGCGGTGCTGGGGGTTACGCGGGCTGAACCACTTGGGGATCTTGATCCGCTCGACGGGCTCGGCCGGGACGGCGAAGTCCGCCAGCGTCAGCCGCTTGACCTGCCGGCTGTCCAGCAGCACCAGCGGCGCCGGCCCGTCGGAGCGCTTGGCCACCCCGGAGTCCAGGATCAGCGCCGCGCCCGCGCTGCGGCCCGCCGAGACCACCACCACATCGCCCGGACGCAGCCGCTCCAGCGAGCGCGCCACCTCCAGCCGCCGCGCCCCCGCCCGCTCCCGCGACAGCGCCGACTCGGCGTCCGACAGGGCGCGGCGCAGGCCCGCGTACTCCATGAAGTCGCCCATGTGGCACTCGGCGGCCTCGCGGTACCCGGCCATCGCCTCCTCGGCCTTGCGCAGCTGCCGCGCCAGCCCCACCACGGCCCGGTCGGCCTGGAACTGGGCGAACGACTCCTCCAGCAGCGTCGCCGCCCGCTCCCTGCCGACCGCGCCGACCAGGTTCACCGCCATGTTGTAGGACGGGCGGAAACTGGAGTTCAGCGGGTAGGTGCGGGTGGAGGCCAGCCCCGCGACCGCGCCCGGGTCCATGCCCGGCTGGTACAGCACCACCGCGTGGCCCTCGACGTCGATGCCGCGCCGGCCCGCCCGGCCCGTCAGCTGCGTGTACTCCCCCGGCGTCAGGTCGACGTGCTGCTCGCCGTTCCACTTGTCGAGCTTCTCGATCATCACGGTCCGGGCCGGCATGTTCACGCCCAGCGCCAGGGTCTCGGTGGCGAACACCGCCTTGATGAGGTTGTCGGCGAACAGGTCCTCGACGACCTCCTTGAACACCGGCAGCATGCCCGCGTGGTGGGCGGCGATGCCGCGCTCCAGCCCGGCGAGCCAGTTGTGGTAGCCCAGGACCAGCTTGTCGGCCTCGGGGATGTCGGCGGTGCGCTCCTCGGCGCGCCGCCGGATCAGCTGCGCGTCCTCCCGCGAGGTCAGCCGCAGCCCCGACAGCAGGCACTGCTCCACCGCGGCCTCGCACCCGGCGCGGCTGAAGATGAACGTGATCACCGGCAGCAGCCCGGCCCGGTCCAGCCGCTGGATCACGTCCGGGCGCGCCGGCGGCCGGAACCGCATCGGGCGGTGGTCGCGGCGCCGCCCCGAACGGCGGCTGTTGTTGATCCTGGCCTTGCGCACGTCGTCCAGCGAGATGCGGCGCAGCTCCGGATTGACCTTCGGGCGGCCCTCCCGGCCGTCGTCCACGAACAGGTCGTGCAGCCGGGTGCCCACCATCATGTGCTGCCACAGCGGCACCGGCCGGTGCTCGTCCACGATCACCGCGGTGTCGCCGCGCACCGCCTGCAGCCACTCGCCGAACTCCTCGGCGTTGGACACCGTCGCCGACAGCGCCGCCACCCGCACCGAGTCCGCCAGGTGGATGATCACCTCTTCCCAGACCGCGCCGCGGAACCGGTCGGCCAGGTAGTGGACCTCGTCCATCACCACGTAGCCCAGCTGCGCCAGGGTCTGGGACCCGGCGTACAGCATGTTCCGCAGCACCTCCGTCGTCATCACGACGATCGGCGCCTCGCCGTTGACGGAGTTGTCACCGGTCAGCAGGCCGACCCGCGAGGCGCCGTAGCGCTTCTGCAGGTCGCTGAACTTCTGGTTCGACAGTGCCTTGATCGGCGTGGTGTAGAAGCATTTACGGCCCTCGCGCAGCGCCAGGTGGACGGCGAACTCCCCCACCACGGTCTTGCCCGAACCGGTGGGCGCCGCGACCAGGACCCCGTGCCCCCGCTCCAGGGCACGGCAGCCCTGCAGCTGGAATTCGTCGAGGTCGAAGTCGTACAGGCCCTGGAACTCCCGCAAGGCGGGCCCGTTCTCCGAAACCTGTCTCTTGTGGGCCGCGTAACGCTCGGCGGGACTGCTCATACCCACCAGCCTATGGTTTCAGCAGGCCCGATTCCCACCGGGTTTTCTGATCTTAACGGCGTTCCTCGAGGGGCGCGGGCTCCCCGATGTCGAACGGCTCGTCCTCGATCACCGAGGCCTCGTCGTCAGAAAGGTCCTCGTACAGGGCCGGGCGCTTGGCACGCCGCTTGTCCACCAGGTAGGCGATGCCGTCGGACACCCCGAACAGCGCCACCACCGGCACCGCCAGCGAGATCATCGTGATCGGGTCGGCGCTGGGCGTGGCGGCCGCGGCGAACACGAAGATGCCGAAGATGATCATTCGGCGCCACTTCTTGATCGTGGCGTGCGACAGGGCGCCGGCCAGGTTCAGGATCGACACCATCAACGGCAGCTCGAACGCCAGTCCGAACACCAGCAGCATGGTGACCAGGAACCTGAGGTACTCGTCGACCGTGATCAGCGGAGCGACGTTCTCGGGCGTGAAGCCCAGGAACAGCGCCAGGCCCCGCTCGATCGTGAAGTACGCCAGGAAAGCGCCCAGCAGGAACAGCGGCAGCGCCAGCGTCAGGAACAGGACCGTCCAGCGCTTCTCCTTGCGCAGCATGCCGGGCGCGATGAACGCCCACAGCTGGTACAGCCACACCGGCGAGGAGACGACCGCCCCCACCATGAACGCGATCTTCAGGTTCAGGAAGAAGGACGAGAAGATCCCGTTGACCACCAGCGAGCAGGCATCGCCCTTGAGCGCGTTGGACTGGGGGACGTCGCAGAACGGCTCCTTGAGGACCGTCCAGACCTCCTCCTTGACCAGCCAGCCCAGCACCATGCCCGCCACCAGGCCCAGCAGCGCCTTGACCAGCCTGTTGCGCAGCTCGCGCAGGTGGTCGAGAAGGGGCATGCGGCCCTCGGGGTTCTCCGAACGCCTGCTCATCCTCATCCTCGCGTCGGTTCAGTTGGACGGAGGCCCCAGCGGGCCCCCAAAGATCAGGAAGCGCTGTTCTTCTGGTCCTGGCTGACCGGCACGCCGTTCAAAGTGGTGCCCTCGCCCTGCTGGCCGGCGGGCAGCTGCTGCGGGGCCGGCGCCGGAGCGGGCTGCGCGGGCGCGGCGGGCTGCGCCGGAGCCTCGGCCTTGTCGTCGTTCACCAGGCCCTTGGTCTCGGACTTGAAGATGCGCAGCGAACGGCCCAGCGAGCGGGCGGCGTCCGGCATCTTCTTGGAACCGAACAGCACCAGGATCACGACAGCGATGAGCAGGAGCTCAGGCCAACCCAACGAACCCATGGAATCCTCATTTCAGCAGGTCTACTCGCACCGATGCTACGCCCAACCAAAGGTAATACAGCGTGACCGGCCGGTAAATCCTACGTTTTCTTCGCCGATCCGCCCAGGTCACTAACGAAACGACATCTTCCGGCAGGGAACATCACCGTTTCCCCGCCCCGAACCCCGCGACCCGGCGCCGAAGCCCGTCCCGCCGCGGCTCCAGCCTCCGGCGCGTGCGCTCCAGCTCCCGGCCCAGCCCCCGCGCCGCCAGGAACACCCGGAACGCCGCGTAGGACAGCACGCACAGCCCCGCGAACCCCAGCACCACCGACACCATCGCCCAAGCCACCCCCGAACGGTAGCGCACCCCGCCCCGCCGCGGGCCCGGACCCGGCCTCAGGAGTACAGGGCCAGCGCCCGCTCGGCGTCCCCGCGGATCCCCTCGGCCAGCTCCGCCGGAGCCACCACCCGGCCCTGATCGCCCAGCCGCAGCGCCAGCGAGCGCACCCACCGCGCGTCCGACGTCAGCAGCACCACCCGCAACCGGCCCTCGCCCAGCTCCTCCACCCGCTCGCACGGGTAGTAGTCGGCCACCCAGCGGCCCGACGGCGCCAGCTCCAGCGTCGCCCGCACATCACTGGCCGACCCCTGGAACAGGCCGCCGTCCAGATCCCTGCGCTCGGCGCCCGCCGGAACCTCCGCCTGCGCCTCCAGCACCTCGGCCTCCAGGATCTGGTCCATCCGGAACAGGCGCACCCCCTCGGCCCGCCGGCACCAGCCCTCCAGATACGTGCGGCCGTCCACCACCAGCACCCGCATCGGATCGACGTCCCGCTCGGTGTTCTCGTCCCGGCCCGCCACGTAGTACACCAGCCGCAGCCGCCGGTCCTCGCGCAGCGCCCGCTGCACCACGCCCAGCGACCCCGTCCGCCGGTCCACGTCCACCGACAGCTGCCGCGCCGCCGCCGCGGCCTCCCCCGCCGCCGCCTCCAGCTTGGCCACCAGCCGCGTCAGCGCGTCGCGCTCGGCCGACCCCGGCAGCTCCGCCAGCATCCGCAGCGCCACCAACAGCGCCGCCGCCTCGTCCGCGCCCAGCCGCAGCGGCCTGCTGATCGACTCGGCCTCGCTGACCGTGATCTCCCCGCCCTCGTACGACAGGTCGATCGGGCAGTACGGGTCCGGCGAACGCAGCTCCAGGCACCACAGCAGGTTCAGGTCGTCCTGCAGCTGGCGCTCGGTCACCCCGAACGCCCGGGCCGCCTCGGACATGCTCACCGTCTCCCGCGACACCACGTACGGCACCAGCGCCAGCAGCCGCGTCAACCGGTCCGCCGACGTCGACGACGCCTTCACGACAAGACCCCCTTCAGATGCCGGATCACGGCCTCCCGCAGATCCGGCGGCTCCACCACCAGCACGTCGTCGGCGAACCGCGCCAGGCTCGCCGCCAGGAACTCCACGTCCCACACGTGCAGCTCCGCCTCGTCCCACTCCTGGTCCACCGGGGCCACCGACACCGCCCAGCGCCGCACGCCCAGCGCCCGGCCCCGGCGCAGCCGCACCCGGCCCGTCCGGCGCTCCGCCGGCCGCTCCTCCCGCTCGAACGCGATCTTCCGGATGTCGACGTCCTCGGGAACGCGCACCGCGCCCTCCGGGCCCTGCGCCGCGACCTCGCCCAGCACCCGGCTCAGCCGGAACACCCGCGGCGCCTGACGCACCCGGTCGTGCCCCACCAGGTACCAGCGGCCCCGGCCCGACGTCAGCCCCCACGGCTCCACCACGCGGCGCTGCGGCTCGCTGCGGCCCATCGCCCGGTAGTCGAACGACACCACGCGCCCGTCCCGCACCGCCTCGTACAGCGCCGGGAACGCCGGCTCGTCCGTGCCCACCCGCGGCTCCAGCACCGAGGAGCCCTCCGGGTCCGTCTCGATCCCCGCCGCCCGCAGCTTGAACAGCGCGCCCGAGGCCGCCTCGGCCAGGTTCGTCTGCTTCCACACCCGCGCCGCCAGCCCCAGCACCGCCGCCTCGTCCGGCGTCAGACGCAGCTCCGGCAGCTCGTAGGCCTGCGGCGGGATCCGGTACCCCGTCTCGTCCTCCTCGGCCCCGACCTCCAGCGGAATGCCCAGCTCGCGGAGCTCCTCCTTGTCGCGTTCGAACATCCGCTTGAACGCCTCGTCGGACTCCGGATACCCCGGGACCGCGCGCCTGATCTGCGCCGCCGTCAGGAACCGCCTGGTCGCCAGCAGGCACACCACCAGATGCAGCAGACGATCGGTCTTGCGCCGTGACATTCCGCACCACCTCCCTCGTGGTGAAACGCTACCGTCTACAGGGTGATCCGATGGCGCAAAGGCAGAGTGGAAGAGATCCGGCGCGAATGGCCCGGAGCCGTGGAACTCCGGGTGGAGATCGACGGGGAGGACGCCAGGGCCCTGGCCTACCCCGCCCTCGTCGGCCGCCCCGAACCCGGCGACACCGTCCTGCTCAACACCACCGCCCTGGCCATGGGCCTGGGCACCGGCGGCTACGCCATGGTCGTGGCCGTCCCCGACCGGCTCCCGCCCGACCCCGCCGGGCCCGGCCACCTGGTCAAGGCGCGCTACACGCCCCTGCAGGCCACCGTCCTGGGCGCCGACGAGCAGGACTCCCCCCACCACGACCTGCTCGCCGAGGCCGACTCCCTCGACGGCATGCCCGTCCTGGTGGCCGACCTGCACTCCGCGCTGCCCGCCCTGCTCTCCGGGCTCCTCCTGGAACGCCCCGGCACCCGCGTCGTCTACGTCATGCCCGACGGCGGCGCGCTGCCGTCCTGGTTCTCCATGTCCATCGCCCAGCTCAAGGAGGCGGGCGTCCTGGCCGCCTGCGTCACCGTCGGCCAGGCCTTCGGCGGCGACCTCGAGACCGTCACCGTCCACACCGGCCTGCTCGCCGCCCGGCTCGTCCTGGACGCCGACGTCGCCATCCTCGCCCAGGGCCCCGGCAACCTCGGCACCGGCACCCGCTGGGGCTTCTCCGGCGTCACCGCCGGCGAGGCCGTCAACGCCGCCGCCGCGCTCTCCGGACGGCCCGTCGCCTCCCTGCGCGTCAGCTCAGGCGACGCCCGCGAACGCCACCAGGGCGTCTCCCACCACAGCCTCACCGCCTACGGACGCGTCGCCCTCGCTCCCGCCGACGTCCCCGTGCCCCGCCTCCCCGGCGGCTTCGGCGCCAAGGTCACCGCGCAGGCCGCCGCCCTCGGCGACCGCCACACCCTCGTCCCCGTCGCCGTCGACGGCCTCGAGGACGCCCTGCGCGCCGACGAGAAGGCGTGGGGCGTGCGCATGTCCACCATGGGCAGACGGCTCGACGGCGACCTGGAGTACTTCCTCACCTGCGCCGCCGCCGGCCGCCACACCGCCTCACTGCTGTAGCGCCGGTCCCGGGCGCCGAGCGCCCGGGACCCGCTCAGTACACGCCCAGGACGTCGATCACGTACACCAGGGTGTCGTCGGCCTTGATCCCGTACTTCGGCAGGCCCTTCACCTTCAGGTCCTCGTCCCCGTACGCCTTGCCCGGCGGCGTCACCACCAGCAGGCGGCTGCCCGCCGTCCGGCCCACCAGCGCCTCGTCCCAGCCCTTGATCACCAGACCCTGGCCGATCGCCGTGGCGTACACCTTCCCGTCCGACCACGACGAGGAGAACACCTTGCCGTCCCGCCACAGCGCGCCCACATACTGGATCGCCACCAGACGGCCCGGCTCGATCACCTCACCCGGCCCCTTCTTGACGGTCTCCACCACCAGGTCCTTCGGCGCCGGACCCCCCGGCACCGCCACCCCCGGCACCGCGCCCCCCGCCACCTTCGGCAGACCCGCCTTCTCCAAGCCCTCCTCGGCCGCCACCGAGGCGTCCTTCGCATGCGCCGCGACCACGTCCAGCACATAGACCAGCGCGTCCTCACCGCCGATCTGCAACCGCGGAGCGCCCTTGGGACCGTAGCCGTCCACCGGCGGGATCACCGCCACCACCCGCGAACCGACCTTCGCCCCCACCAGAGCCTTCTTCAGCCCCGGCACCAGATTCCACGTCGGGAACGACGACGGCACACCACCCTGATAGCTGCTGCCGATCAGGGCCGACGTGCCGCCCTTCTTCCACACATAACCCGCGTAATCCGCGACCACCAGATCGCCCTCGGCGACCTTCCGGCCCTCCCCCTCGATCGGCGTCTCCACCTGGAACGCCTCAGGCGGCGCCTCCCCCTTGGGGAACTCCACGGCCGGACGCTGCCGGAACTTCCCCTCCACCACCACATCGGGCCCGTCATCGCCCCCGCAAGCGGTCAACGACACGGCCAACAGCACGGGCACGGCCAGCAACCTGGCGCAACGACGCAGCAACGCACACCTCGGGGGGCACAAAGGTCAGGACGGGCTGCAACCCTACCGGTCCGTAACCCTTTGAACGAGGGTCACATCCGGCGAGAACAGCCCGTCCTGCCCCTACATCCCCGCGATCAACTTGTCGACGCGCTCGTCCACCGACCGGAACGGGTCCTTGCACAGCACCGTCCGCTGCGCCTGGTCGTTCAACTTCAGATGCACCCAGTCCACCGTGAAGTCACGGCGCTTCTCCTGGGCCTTCTTGATGAACTCCCCGCGCAGCCGCGCCCGCGTCGTCTGCGGCGGCACCGACTTCGCCTCGAAGATCGCCAGATCCTTCGTGATCCGCTCCACCGCGCCCCGCTTCTCCAGCAGGTAGTACAGCCCGCGGCCGCGATGCACATCGTGGTACGCCAGATCCAGCTGCGCCACCCGCGGACTCGACAACGGCAGGTCGTACTTGCGCCGGTACCGCTCGATCAACTGGTACTTCGTCACCCAGTCGATCTCCCGCGACACCAGGTCCAGATCGCCCGTCTCCACCGCCGTCAACGTCCGGTCCCACAGCTCCAGCACCCGCTGCACCGTCGGATCCGGACCCCGCCGGTCCATGAAGTCCTTCGCCTTGGAGAAGTACTCGCGCTGGATCTCCAGCGACGACGCCTCCCTGCCGTTGGCCAGCCGCACCTTCCGCCGGCCCGTCATGTCATGCGACACCTCGCGGATCGCCCGGATCGGGTTCTCCAGCGTCAGATCCCGCATCACCACCCCGGCCTCGATCATGCGCAGCACCAGGTCGGTCGCCCCGACCTTCAGCAGCATCGTCGTCTCCGACATGTTGCTGTCGCCCACGATCACGTGCAGCCGCCGGAACCGCTCCGCGTCCGCGTGCGGCTCGTCCCGCGTGTTGATGATCGGCCGCGACCGCGTCGTCGCGCTCGACACGCCCTCCCAGATGTGCTCCGCCCGCTGCGACACGCAGTACACCGCGCCCCGCGGCGTCTGCAGGACCTTGCCCGCCCCGCAGATGATCTGCCGCGTCACCAGATACGGAATCAGCACATCGGCCAGCCGGCCGAATTCCCCGTGCCGCCCCACGAGATAGTTCTCATGGCAGCCATAGGAGTTGCCCGCCGAATCCGTGTTGTTCTTGAACAGATAGATGTCCCCGGCGATCCCCTCCTCCCGCAGACGCCGCTCGGCGTCCACCAGAAGACCCTCCAGGATCCGCTCACCCGCCTTGTCGTGCGTGACCAGATCGATCACGCTGTCGCACTCAGGCGTCGCATACTCAGGATGACTGCCGACGTCCAGATAGAGCCGCGCCCCGTTCCGCAGGAACACGTTGCTGCTCCGGCCCCATGACACCACCCGACGGAACAGATAACGCGCCACCTCATCGGGTGACAACCGCCGCTGCCCGCGGAAGGTGCAGGTGACCCCGTACTCGTTCTCGAGCCCGAAAATGCGCCTGTCCACACCTCGACCCTATGCGCCCCAAGCCCTAAATGGCAGCCTCCCGCACCCACCATTCTCATGACCGCACCCCGCTTCCCCCAAAAAACCCCCCGAAAACCACCAGAAAAAACACGGCGAGGCCGCCCGGACGGAAAACCCCGCCCGGACGGCCTCGCCCGAGAAACCCTCAGCCCTCCGCGGAGGCCTCACCCCGCGAAGAAGCCAGCAACTCGTCGATCCGCGACGCCGGCAACCGCCGGAACAGACGGCGGTCCCGGTTGCGATCCAGCACCGCCACCTCCAGCTTCTCCGCCTCCAGCACCCGATCCGCGTCCTGCTGCTGCAGCGCGTGCACCGCGATCTGCATCGCCTCCGCCAGGCTCTCCCCGTCCCGGTAACGCTCCTTCAACGCCGTCGCCACCGCGTCCGCCGCACCGCCCATCGCCACGAACCCGTGCTCGTCCGCCACCGAACCGTCGAACGTCAACCGGTAGATCTGGTCGCTGTCGGCGTCCTCGCCCACCTCCGCCACGACCAGCTCCACCTCGTACGGCTTCGTCTGCTCCGTGAAGATCGCACCCAGGCTCTGCGCGTACGCGTTCGCCAGACCCCGCGCCGTCACATCCGAACGGTCGTACATGTAACCGTTCACGTCCGCGTACCGCACGCCCGCCAACCGCAGCTGCTCGAACTCGTTGTACTTGCCCACCGCCGCGAACGCGATGCGGTCGTAGATCTCCGAGATCTTGTGCAGCGCCCGCGACGGGTTGTCCGCCACGAACAGGATCCCGTCGTCGTACTGCAGGACCACCACCGAACGGCCCCGCGCGATCCCCTTCCGCGCGTAGTCCGCGCGGTCCTTCATCTGCTGCTCTGGCGCGACGTAGAACGGCATCGTCATCTTCTCGACCTCCTTGGGGGAATACCGGAACCGCTACCGCAACGGCGCGTTGGGGCCGCCCGGCGCGTCGTACCGGGCATCCACCACCGCCCGCGCCAACTCGCCCACATCGCCGTCCGGCACCCGCCGGTACCCCGCGTCGGTGATCTCCGCCAGCACCGGGAAGATCTTCCGCGTCAGGTCCGGGCCGCCGGTCGCCGAGTCGTCGTCCGCCGCGTCGTACAGCGCCTGCACGCACACCAGCGCCGCGTCCTCGCGCGACAGGTCCGGCCGCCACAGCTTCTTCAACGCGCCGCGGGCGAACACCGAACCCGACCCGATCGAGTGGAAGTCGTGCTCCTCGTACCGGCCGCCCGCCGCGTCGTAGGAGAAGATCCGCCCCCTGCCCTGCTCCAGGTCGTAGCCCGCGAACAGCGGCACCACCACCAGGCCCTGCATCGCCATCCCCAGGTTCCCCCGGATCAGCGTCGCCAGCCGGTTCGCCTTCCCCTCCAGGGACAGCAGCCGGCCCTCCATCTTCTCGTAGTGCTCCAGCTCCACCTGGAACAACCGCGTCATCTCCAGGCCGATGCCCGCGGTGCCCGCGATCGCCACCGCCGAGTACTCGTCCGCCGGGTACACCTTCTCGATGTCCCGCTGCGCGATCACGTTGCCCGCCGTCGCCCGGCGGTCGCCCGCCATCACCACGCCGCCCGGGAACGTCACCGCCACGATCGTCGTCGCGTGCGGAATGTTCAACCCCTCCGCGCTCCCCTGCGCCACCCGGTTCCCCGGAAGCATCTCGGGCCGGTAGGCCCCCAGAAAGTCAGCGAAAGACGACGACCCCGAGTTCATGAAGACCCCCGGAAGACCACCGCTCATCGGCACGGACGCCATGCGACTCCTTCCCCAGCACGCCGGTAGAACCTGCCTCGACCCTACTGACATTTGACCTCGCTGCGCATGCCGCGAGATCTTCCCCCCGTCAGCCCACGGCGAACCACCTGTAACCGCCGGAGCCCTTCCGCAACCGGAATGTGACCCAACTTGTGCCACAGGAGGTAGTGCTCCGCCCGCTGGAGCCGCCTCCAGTCGTCGCCCGCCTTCCCGAGCAACGTGTTGCAGTTGAAGCAGAGCAACTCCCGCACGTCACCCGTCTCGTGGTCATGGTCGACGTGCTCGGCTGGCCCCTCCACGCAGATCGCGCACAGCCCGTCCTGGAACTCGAACATCTTCCGCACGTCCTCGGGCGTCAGCCCGTAGGACCGCTTCAGGTGCTCCCGTGCGCTCCGCACCTTCCGGCACGCCTTGCACTCCGAGGCGAAACCATCGGCGTTCACCTTGGCCCTGTGCCATTCGGTATGCGGCTTGATCTCCTCGCATGTGGGGCACCTCTTGTGCCCTGGTGGAACGTCGTACTTCTCCCGGACAACGATGCCCTGCCGGGCGAGTCTGTCCCGGTATCCCTGCTGCGAGCGCCTCCGTGCGCAGATCTTGCAGTAGAACGCCCGCCCATCCCGGTTTTGCTTGTTCAGGCCGAACGCCTCTATGGGCTTGAACTCGGCGCAGTCAGGGCATTTCTTGCCGTTCTCGATGGGTCCTTCCGCCGGGACGGCCTCCTGAACCACCCGCCCCTGCCCCGCCAGTCGCTTACGGCGGTTGAGGAGAGCCGCCGCGTTGACGCACGGCTTGCACTGACGCGCGAGCCCGTCAGCTCTACGCCGGTCAGTGCCGAACTCCGAGACCGATTTGTCCTGTCCACATCCTGTACACCATTTGGTGTCCACTTCTCTCTCGCTCATGGCAGGCAGATTAAAGCAAGAGAAAAAGGCCCGCAGGGAAATCCAAAGGATTTCCCTGCGGGCCCCTGAAAAGAGAGGCTATATTCACATCCGAATCAAGTCGGACATGTCATCATTCCCCACCCTTTTGCACGTAGGATCGTATGAAGTCCTCTGCATTCTCCTCGAGGACCTCGTCAATCTCATCGAGAATGGCGTCGACGTCGTCCGAGAGCTTTTCGTGGCGCTCCTGGACTTCGGAAGAGGCGTCGGTGGTGGTCTCTTCGACCTCTTCGGTCTGGCGGGTGGTCTGCTTCTGTCCGCCGGTGTCCTTGGTGGCCATTGGGGCTCCTCCCGTACGTGCCGCGTTACGCCGTCGCGTTACGCCGACCCTACCCGCGGCCGTCACGCGGTAGTAGGCACGTGTTTCCGCCCTTAGCGGAGTGGCCCGGAGGGTCCTTACGGTTATCGCCTTCCGTTGGGATTCCGAAACGGGCAAAGTGACCAGGAGTTCCGCGGGGGCCCTGTCGCCTCGTGAGGGGCCGGGCGGCGCGGCGAGGGGAAAGGGTGTTCGAGGCGGGATGCGGGACTCTGGGGACGGCTCAGGGCCCCGTACGGGTGGTACGGGGCCCTGAGGGGTGTGCCGGGTGCGGGCGGGCTCAGCCGCCTTCTCCGGTGAGGACGGCCACCAGGTCGGCCGCGGTGCGGCAGCGGTCGAGGAGGCCTCCCACGTGGCTCCTGGTGCCGCGCAGCGGTTCCAGGGTGGGGACGCGCTGGAGGGAGTCGCGGCCGGGGACGTCGAAGATGACGGAGTCCCAGCTGGCGGCGGCGACGTTGTCGGCGTACTGGGCGAGGCAGCGGCCGCGGAAGTAGGCGCGGGTGTCCTCGGGGGGGTTCTCGATGGCCGCGGTGATCTCGTCCTCGGTGAGGATGCGCTCCATGCGGTCGCGGGCGACGAGGCGGTTGTACAGGCCCCGGTCGGGGCGGATGTCGGAGTACTGGAGGTCGACGAGGTGGAGGCGGGCGTGCGACCAGTCGAGGCCGTCGCGGCTGCGGTAGCCCTCGAGGAGTTCGAGTTTGGCGACCCAGTCGAGTTCGCGGGAGAGCTGCATGGGGTCGTCGCCGAGGCGGGTGAGGACGGACTCCCAGCGGTCGAGGACGTCCTTGGTCATGTCGTCGGTGTCGGCGCCGTACTTGTCCTCGACGTATTTGCGGGCCTGCTCGAGGTATTCCATCTGCAGCTGGACGGCGGTCATCTTGCGGCCGTCGCGCAGGGTGAGCTGGTGCCGGCAGGTGGGGTCGTGGGAGATGGCGCGCAGGGTGGCGACGGGTGCGTCGACGGTGCGGTCGGCGGTGAGGAAGCCGTCTTCGATCATGGCCAGGACGAGGGCGGTGGTGCCGGTCTTGAGGTAGGTGGAGATCTCGCTCATGTTGGCGTCGCCGATGATGACGTGGAGGCGCCGGTATTTCTCGGGATCGGCGTGGGGTTCGTCGCGTGTGTTGATGATGGGTCGTTTGAGGGTGGTCTCCAGGCCGACTTCGACTTCGAAGAAGTCGGCGCGCTGGCTGATCTGGAAGCCGTGGCCGCGGCCGTCGGCACCGATGCCGACGCGGCCGGCGCCGCAGACGACCTGGCGGGTGACGAAGAAGGGGGTGAGGTGTTTGACGATGTCGGAGAAGGGGGTGCGGCGCTGCATGAGGTAGTTCTCATGGCAGCCGTAGGAGGCGCCCTTTCCGTCGGTGTTGTTCTTGTAGAGCTGGATGGGGTGGGTGCCGGGGACGTGGGCGGCGCGGCGGGCGGCGTCGGCCATGACGCGTTCGCCTGCCTTGTCCCACAGCACGCAGTCCCGGGGGTTGGTGACCTCGGGTGTGGAGTACTCGGGGTGGGCGTGGTCGACGTACAGGCGCGCGCCGTTGGTGAGGATGACGTTGGCCAAGCCGAGGTCCTCGTCGGTGAGCTGGGTGGGGTCGGCCACCTCTCTGGCGAGGTCGAACCCGCGCGCGTCGCGCAGGGGGTTCTCCTCTTCGAAGTCCCAGCGGGCCTTCCTGGCCCGCGCCGCCGATGCCGCGAGGTACGCGTTGACGACCTGGCTGGAGGTCACCATCGCGTTGGCACCGGGCTGCCCCGGCACGGAGATGCCGTATTCGGTCTCTGTTCCCATGACCCGCCGAACGCTCATGCTTCTGAGCCTAGTGGGCGCGGGGGGCGGGGCGGTGATCGGCAGCGGGTTCTTGGCCGGTTCAGGTTGCGGGTGTGTGGACACGGTGAACGGCGGGCACCGTGGGGTGCCCGCCGTTCACCGTGTGCGTGGAGTTGTTGGTGTTTCCTTGCCGAATTACAGGTACTGGCCGGTGTTGGCGACGGTGTCGATGGACCGGCCGGCCTCGGTGCCCTTGGTTCCGGAGACGAGGGTGCGGATGTAGACGATCCGCTCGCCCTTCTTGCCGGAGATGCGGGCCCAGTCATCCGGGTTGGTGGTGTTGGGCAGGTCCTCGTTCTCGGAGAACTCGTCGACGCAGGCGTCGAGGAGGTGCTGGACGCGCAGGCCCTTCTGGCCGGTGTCGAGGAACTGCTTGATGGCCATCTTCTTGGCGCGGTCGACGATGTTCTGGATCATGGCGCCGGAGTTGAAGTCCTTGAAGTAGAGGACTTCCTTGTCGCCGTTGGCGTAGGTGACCTCGAGGAAGCGGTTCTCCTCGGTCTCGGTGTACATGCGTTCGACGGTGCGCTGGATCATGGCGTCGACCGTCTGGACGGTGTCGTTGCCGTGTTCCTTCATGTCGTCGGGGTGCAGCGGCAGGTCGGTGACGAGGTACTTGGAGAAGATGTCCTTGGCGGCTTCGGCGTCGGGCCGCTCGATCTTGATCTTGACGTCGAGGCGGCCGGGCCGCAGGATCGCCGGGTCGATCATGTCCTCGCGGTTGGAGGCGCCGATGACGATGACGTTCTCCAGGCCTTCGACGCCGTCGATCTCCGACAGCAGCTGGGGCACGATGGTGTTCTCGACGTCGGAGGAGACTCCGGAGCCGCGGGTGCGGAAGATGGAGTCCATTTCGTCGAAGAAGACGATGACCGGGGTGCCGGCCGAGGCCTTCTCGCGGGCGCGTTGGAAGACCAGGCGGATGTGCCGTTCGGTCTCGCCGACGTACTTGTTGAGGAGCTCGGGACCCTTGATGTTGAGGAAGAAGGACCTGCCCTCCTGGCCGGTCTTCTCGGCGACCTTCTTGGCCAGGCTGTTGGCGACGGCCTTGGCGATGAGGGTCTTGCCGCAGCCGGGCGGCCCGTAGAGCAGCACGCCCTTGGGCGGGCGGAGCTTGTGCTCGCGGAAGAGCTCGGCGTGCAGGTAGGGCAGTTCGACGGCGTCGCGGATCTGTTCGATCTGCGGGCCGAGTCCGCCGATCTCCTCGTAGGCGATGTCGGGGACTTCCTCGAGGACGAGTTCCTCGACCTCGGCCTTCTGGATCTTCTCGTAGACGTATCCGGAGCGGGTGTCGAGCATGAGCGAGTCACCGGCGCGCAGCGTGAGGCCGCGCAGCGGTTCGGCCAGCCGGACCACGCGTTCTTCGTCGGCGTGCGCGACGACCAGGGCGCGTTCGCCGTCGGCGAACACCTCCTTGAGCGCCACGACCTCGCCCTGCTGCTCGAACTCGAGGGCCTCGACCACGTTGAGGGCCTCGTTGAGCATGACCTCCTGTCCGACGCGGAGGTCGTCGACCTCCACCGCCGGGCTGACGTTCACCCGGAGCTTGCGGCCCCCGGTGAAGATGTCGACCGTGCCATCCTCGCGGGCGTTGAGGAAGATGCCGTAGCCGGACGGCGGCTGCGCCAGCCGGTCGACCTCTTCCTTGAGCGCGATGATCTGCTCTCGCGCCTCCCTGAGTGTGGACACCAGTCGCTCGTTCTGGCCGGTCACCGCGGCCAGGTTCGCCTGTGCCTCATGCAGGCGCTCCTCGAGCACCCGCGTCTGGCGGGGGGATTCCGCGAGCTTCCGACGCAGGACGGAGATCTCTTCCTCCAGGAAAGAGAGCTGAGTCTGGAGGTCACGAACCTCCTTGTCATGCGCCTTTCGCCCCGCGGCGTCATCACGAGCGGCCACGCCCCGTCACCTCCTCACGAAGAGCCGACGACCTACTCTGACCCTACCTATCTGGCGGGGTTCCGTAACCTGACTATTGCGTTTCCGTACCGCTGTCGGTCCGTTACCGAACGTCGTATCCGCAGGTCAGAGCAGGTTCACACGTCAAAAGAAACGCCACCGAAACAGAAAAATCACGGCGTGTCGGCCCAACGGGGGGATCGTTACGCCTGAGGCGAACCAAATCCGGATTCCTGCCCCGAAGTGTCGGCGGAACCATTGTCATTACCCCGGGCGGCCTCCGGTGAACCGCTTTCCGGGTAGGCGCCCTTGGCGGGGCGGCGGCGGCGCAGCGGCGGGGTGACGCCGTCGGCGAGGCGGCGGGCGGTCACCAGGAAGCCGGTGTGGCCGACCATGCGGTGGTCGGGGCGCACCGCCAGGCCCTCCACGTGCCAGGAGCGCACCAGGGTCTCGAAGGCGTACGGCTCGGCGAAGCAGCCGTGTTCGCGCAGGCCCTCCACGACGCGCGACATCTGGGTGGTGGTGGCGATGTAGGCGCACACCAGGCCGCCGGGCACCAGGGCCTTGGCGACGGCGTCCAGGCACTCCCAGGGCGCGAGCATGTCCAGGACGACGCGGTCGACGTCGGTCTCGGTGATGGCGTCCTCGAGGGAGCCGACGGTGAGCTTCCAGGAGGGGTGGGGGCCGCCGAAGAACTTCTCGACGTTCTTGCGGGCCACCTCGGCGAAGTCCTCGCGGCGCTCGTAGGAGGAGAGGCTGCCGTGCTCGCCGACGGCGCGCAGGAGGAAGCAGGACAGGGCGCCGGAGCCGGCGCCGGCCTCCACGACGCGGGCGCCGGGGAAGATGTCGGCCATGGCGACGATCTGGCCGGCGTCCTTGGGGTAGACGACGGCGGCGCCGCGGGGCATGCGCACGGCGAAGTCCTGGAGCAGGGGCCGGAAGACGAGGTATTCGATGTTGCCGGTGGAGCGTACGACGATGCCCTCGGGCCGGCCGATGATCTCGTCGTGGGCGATCCAGCCCTTGTGTCCGTGCCACTGCTTGCCGGTCTGCAGGGTCAGGGTGTTGATCCTGCCCTTGGGGTCGGTCAGTTGCACCTGGTCGCCGTCCCGGAGGATGCCGTGCGGAGTCCGGGGGGCGGGCGGAGCAGGTGGGGTGCTGGCGGTCATCGCTCCAGCCTAGTGGCGCGGCGGGCCGGTCAGGTCTGGGCGAGGAGGCGTTCGAGGTCGCGGGTGGACAGGACGCCGTAGATCTCGCCGCCGGGTTCGACGAGCAGGTGTTCGGCGGCGCCGGAGTCGCGGACGGCGTCGATGAGGGCGGTGCCCGACAGGTCGGCGGGCAGGGTGGTGGCGGTGGTGAGGGCGCGGGAGACCTCTCCGGCGCTGATCCAGGGGCGGCGGTTCTCGGGGACGGCGTGGACGGCGCGCTCGCTGACCAGGGCGGTGGGGCGTCCGTCGTGGTCGACGACGACGAGGGCGCCGGCGCCGGCGCGGGAGGCGTCGGCCAGGGCCTGGGCGAGGGGGGTGGCGGCGGTGACGGCGACGGCTCTGCGGCCGAGGCGTCGGGCCTGCAGGAGGGGGATGCGGTCGCGGACGCGTTCGGCGCGGATGGACTGGGTGGCGGTGATCCACATGAAGGAGGACAGGACGGCGGTCCAGATGACGGCCATCCAGTCGACGCCGGTGCCCCGGGTGGCGAGGTAGCAGCCGCCGGCCAGGACGAGGAGGGCCAGGGCGCGGCCGGCGTGGGCGGCGGCGAGGGTTCCGGTGCGGTCCCGGCCGGTGATCTTCCAGACGGCGGCGCGGACGAGGAAGCCGCCGTCGAGGGGGAGGCCGGGCAGGAGGTTGAACACGCCGACGGTGAGGTTGGTCAGGGTGAGGGCGCGCAGCAGGAGTTCGGGGACGGGCGGCAGGTCGGTGAGGGTGAGGGCGCCCAGTCCGGCGGCGGCCAGGACGAGGGAGAGCAGGGGTCCCGCGGCGGCGATGAGGAAGGAGGCGCCGGGGCGGGTGGCCTCGCGTTCGAGCTGGGTGACACCGCCGAGGAGGTGCAGGACGATGGAGTGGACGGGGAGGCCGAAGACCTTGGCGGTGATGGCGTGTCCGAGTTCGTGGACGAGGACGGACGCGTAGAGGAAGACCGCGAAGGAGAAGGCGATGAGGGTCGCGGCAGGCTGGGATGCGACGGAGCGGGCGGCGGGGAGGAAGGCGAAGGTGATGAGGAGGGCGATGAGGAACCAGCTGCGGGAGAGGTAGACCGGTACTCCAGCCACGGTGCCCAGGGTGATGCCGGGCGGTTTCTGCGGGGTGGATCGGTCTTCGTGCACGTCGTCGATGCTAGTCGCGCGGGCGGCGTTTCCGTCCGACCGGTCCCCTAGTCTCGGGTCCATGACCTCCACTGGTGCCGGGCCCGGCGTGATCGGTTCGTTGTCCCCCTCGCGGGCGGGGGATTTCATGACCTGTCCTTTGCTGTATCGCTTCCGGGTGATCGACCGTATTCCGGAGCGGCCGAGCGCGGCGGCGGTGCGGGGGACGCTGGTGCACGCGGTGCTGGAGCGGTTGTTCGACCTTCCGGCCGCGGAGCGCACGCCCGAGGCGGCGTGGGGGCTGCTGGAGCCGCAGTGGGAGCGGCTGCTGGCCGGGGAGCCGGAGCTGTCGGTCCTGTTCGAGGAGGGGGCCGAGGAGTCGCTGGAGGAGTGGCTGGCGCGGGCCCGGGTGATGGTGGAGCGGTATTTCACGTTGGAGGATCCGCGGCGGCTGGAGCCGGCGGAGCGTGAGCTGTTCGTGGAGACGGTGCTGCCGTCGGGGTTGAAGCTGCGCGGTTATGTGGACCGGGTGGATGTGGCGCCCACGGGTGAGCTGCGGATCGTGGACTACAAGACGGGTTCGGCGCCGCGGGCGGATTTCGAGGCCAGGGCGTTGTTCCAGATGAAGTTCTACGCGCTGGTGCTGTGGCGGTTGCGGGGGCGGGTGCCGCATCTGCTGCAGTTGATGTATCTGGGTAATGGCGAGGTGCTGCGCTATGTCCCGGATGAGGCGGATCTGCGGGCGACGGAGCGCAAGGTCGAGGCGTTGTGGCAGGCGATCCGGCGGGCGACGGAGACCGGGGACTGGCGGCCGCGGCCGGGCCGGTTGTGCGACTGGTGCGATCACCAGGAGCGCTGTCCGGAGTTCGGGGGGACGCCGCCGCCGCTGCCGGTGGCCGGTGCGGCGTCCGGTGGTCCGGAGGTGGTGCCGGCGACGCGGGACGTGTCGGCGGATCTGTAGCGGTAATTGCGGTGCGGGCGGGGCTGCGGCGCGGTTACGGTGCCCGCATGGGGTCGAGTGATCTTTATTTCTCGTGTGACGTCGAGGCCGACGGCCCGGTGCCGGGCCCGTATTCGATGCTGAGTTTCGGGTTGTCGGTGGCGGGGAGTTTCGACGGTTCGGTGTTCACGCCGCGTGATCCGCGGGAGCACACGTTCTATGCGGAGCTGAAGCCGGTCACCGACGGGTTCGTGCCGGAGGCGCTGGCGGTGAGCGGCCTGGACCGGGACGCGCTGGTGGCGGAGGGCGCGGAGCCGGGCCGGGCGATGTCGGAGGCGGCGCGGTGGGTGCGGGAGCGGGCGGCGCGGGAGCGGGCTTTCCCGGTGTTCGCCGCTTACCCGCTGGGTTTCGACTGGATGTGGATGTACTGGTATTTCGTGCGGTTCGCCGAGGGCGGGTCGCCGTTCGGGCATTCGCGTGCGCTGGACATGAAGACGCTGTACGCGGCGCGGGCGGGGGCTCGGGTGCGGGACTCGGTGAAGGCGAAGATGCCGCGGCGGCTGCTGCCGGCGCGCCCGCACACCCATCACGCGCTGGACGACGCGGTGGAGCAGGCGGAGCTGCTGCAGAACCTGATGATGTGGGACGGGCGGCCTTAGAGGAGCCCGCGAGCCCTCCGCGCGGGGCGGAGGGCTCGGGGATGGGGGCTTCTTCAGTAGACCTGGGCGCCGGGCGCGGGGGTGCCGGTGCGCCGGCGCAGGGAGCGCAGGCGCAGGGCCGCGGCGATGAGCGCGACGCCGAAGGCGATGGAGAAGACGCCGATGAGCCAGACGAGGGCCAGTCCTCCGGCGCCGGGCCAGACCAGGAGGGCCAGGCCGAAGAGCACCGAGAGCGCGCCGCTGAGGATGTGCCATCCCTCTCCCTGGATCTGGCGGCGCATCCAGATGGCGGCGACGATCTCGGTGACGCCGGTGGCGATGGCCCAGACGCCGATGAGGATGATGAGCGCGAAGGCGGTGGCGCCGGGCCAGAACAGGGCGAGGAGGCCCACGATGATGCCGCAGGCGCCGGTCAGGGCGAGCCAGCCGCGGGACTGGCCGCGGACGCCGCCTTTGAAGGCGTGGTAGAGGGAGACGGCGCCGTCGACGAGGGCGTAGGCGCCGAACAGCAGGGCCAGGGCCAGGGCGGTGATGCCGGGCCAGATCCAGGCGAGGAGGCCGAAGAGGATGGCCAGGGCGCCGCGCAGCGCCAGCATCCACCAGTTACGGGCCATTTCTTCGAGCATCGCCGTCTCCCGCCTCCGGTGTGTTCCCGTGTTCGGAGCCTGCCGCGCGGGCCGTCAAACCAATCCACCACAACAGCCAATTACCTCCCAAAAAGGGAGGGACCCCCGGCCGGTGGCCGGGGGTCCCTCGTTGCGCGGGGCGCCGCTACTGGGTGGCGATGGCCTTCAGGACGTCCATGCGCCCGGCCCGCCAGGCCGGCCACAGGGAGGCCAGGATGCCGACCAGGATGGAGAAGAGCACGCAGCCGGCCAGGAAGCCGACCGGGATGGACAGCACGCTGATCTCCTCGCTGGCGCTGTGCTGGATCGCGGCGCCGAACCCGACGCCCAGGCCGATGCCCAGCAGCCCGCCGAACAGGGCGATGGCCACGGACTCCAGCCGCACCATGCGGCGCAGCTGGCGGCGGCTGAGGCCGACGGCGCGCAGCAGGCCCAGTTCCCTGGTGCGCTCGATGACCGACAGGACGATCGTGTTGACCACGCCGAACACCGCGATGATCACCGAGAGGGCGAGCATGAGGGTGAAGAAGATCATGATCATGTCGAGCTGGGACTGCACCTGCTCCTTCAGGTCGTTCTTGTCCTGCACGACCACGCCCGGGTAGGGGTCGATCGCGGCGTCCAGGGCCCGGCGCACCTGGGCGTCGGTCCGCTCGGCGTCCACGATCAGCAGGGTCGGCAGCGCCTTGGCGGTGTGGGCCTTCCACGTCTCCGGCGAGAGCATCCGCGAGCCGATCATGTCGTTGTCGCTGTAGACGCCGCCGACGCGCAGCGTCTCCTTCTTCCCGTCGGGGAAGACCGCCTTGACGGTGTCGCCGGCCTTGAGGCCCTGCTTCTCGGCCTCCTCCTCCCCGAGGAGGATCCTGCCGGGTCCCGTCGCGGTGTCGCCGCTCAGCAGCCGGGCGTTGGCCGCGTCCAGCAGCGCCGGGAAGTTCCCGGAGACGTACCAGGAGTTCTCGCCGTCCAGCTGGAACTCCCCGTTGCCGGTCTCGACGACGTCGACGACGCCCGGGACCTGGCGGAGGGACTGCACCAGGTCGGGGCCCAGCCCCTGGAAGGTGGTGGCCGAGACGGCGTAGTCGATGCCGAACTGCTCGTCGACCATCTCGTCCATGGTCGCCTTGATGGAGGAGGTGAGCACGTTGACGGTGGTCACCAGCGACAGGCCGATCATCAGCGCGACCGCGGTGACGCCGGTCCGGCGCGGGTTGCGGCGCGGGTTCTCGCGCGCCATCCGCCCCGCGACGCCGAAGACCTTCGGGTACCAGCCGGCCAGGAGCTTGACCACGGGGCTGCCGATCACCGCGGCGAGCGTCGCGGCGGCGAGCCAGATCAGCAGCACGCCCACGCCCAGCAGGGACAGGGCCTCCTCGGCGCTGCCGTCGCCGGTCAGGCCCAGGGCCGTGAACACCGCGCCGGCCAGCGCGATGAGGGTGCCGACGGCGGCACGGACGCGCAGGCTGCGCTGCGGCAGGGCGACGTCGTCGCGCATGGCCGCGACCGGCGGGGTCTTGGCGGCGCGGCGGGCCGGGAAGTAGGCGGCCAGGCAGGTGACGACGACGCCCACCGCGTAGGCGGCGATCACCGGGGTGGCGGTGAAGACCAGGGAGCCCGACATCTCCATGCCCTGGGCCTCGAACACCGTCTTGAGCAGGGCCGCCAGGCCCGCGCCCAGGGCCAGGCCGAGGGTGGCGCCGACGAGGCCGACGGCCACCGCCTCGCCCAGGACCGCGCGGGTGATCTGGCGGCGGGAGGCGCCGACGGCGCGCAGCAGCGCCAGTTCCCTGGTGCGCTGGCCGACCAGCATCGAGAAGGTGTTGAAGATGTTGAACGAGCCGACGATGATCGACACGAGCGCCGCGGCCAGCAGGAAGTTGCGCAGGAAGCCCAGCATCGCGTCGATGTCGCTGCGCTCCTCGGCGCGCAGCTGCTCGCCGGTGAGGGCCTCCAGCCCGCCGGGCAGGGCCGCCTCGACCCGCGGGAGCAGTTCCTTCTCGGTGCCGCCGGGGGCGGCCTCCAGGTTGACGGTGGAGAACTCACCGGGCTTGAGGAGCAGCTTCTGCGCGGTGGCGGTCTCCCAGAACACCAGGGTCGCGCCGCCGTTCTCGCCTTCGGTCAGGCCGGAGACCGTCACGTCCTGGACGCCGCCGGCGACGACGACCTTGACGCGGTCGCCGACCCCCGCTCCGGCCTTCTCGGCGGTGGTCCGGTCCAGGACGACCTGGGCGGGCCCTGCGGGCGCCTGCCCGGCGACCAGGTCCTCGCCGCCGGTCCAGTTCAGGCCGAGCTGCGGCGGGCCTCCCCCGCCGATGAGGTCGCCTTCGGCGTCGACGACCGCGGTGTGGCCCTGGACGCCGCCGCTGACCTCGGCGACCCCGTCGATCTTCTGCAGCCGGGGCAGCAGGCTCTGCGGGACGGTGATCTGGGTGGTGGCCGTCTCGTCGCCGCCGTCGCCCGTGGGCTTCTCGCCGCGCACGACGACCACTTGCCTGCCGTCGCCGTCGAAGATCTCGTCGAACGTCCTGTTGATGGTGTCGGTGAAGATGAGGGTGCCGGCGACGAACGCCACGCCCAGGATGACCGACAGGGCGGTCAGGACCAGGCGGAGCTTGTGCGCCGCGAGGTTGCGCAGGGTGACCTTGAGCATCACGGGGCCACGACCTTCGGCAGGTCGAAGCCCTTCATGCGCTCGAGGACCTTCTCGGCGGTGGGGTCGGCCATGGTGTCGACGATCCTGCCGTCCTGCAGGAACAGCACCTCGTCGGAGTAGGCGGCGGCGGCCGGGTCGTGGGTGACCATGACGATGGTCTGGCCCATCTCGCGCACCGAGGAGCGCAGGAACGCCAGGACCTCGGCGCCGGACCGGGAGTCGAGGTTGCCGGTCGGCTCGTCCGCGAAGATGATCTCGGGCCGGGAGGCGAGGGCGCGGGCGCACGCCACGCGCTGCTGCTGGCCGCCCGACAGCTCCGACGGGCGGTGCTTGAGGCGGGGCCGCAGCCCGACGGTGTCGATGACGGTGTCCAGCCACGCCTGGTCGGCCTTGCGGCCGGCGATGTCCAGCGGGAGGGTGATGTTCTCCAGCGCGCTCAGCGTCGGCACCAGGTTGAAGGCCTGGAAGATGAAGCCGACGCGGTCGCGGCGCAGCCGGGTCAGCCGCTTGTCGTCCAGGCGGGTCAGCTCGATGTCGCCGATGAACACCTCACCGGAGGTGACGGCGTCCAGGCCGGCCATGCAGTGCATGAGGGTGGACTTCCCCGAGCCGGAGGGGCCCATGATGGCGGTGAACCGGCCCTTGGGGATGCCCACGGTCACGTCGTCGAGCGCCCGCACCTCGGCGTCACCCGACCCGTAGGACTTGGTGACCCGCTCGACGCGGGCGGCGAGTTCGCCGCGGGGCGGGGCGGAGGCGGGGGCGGTATGCGACACGGAAGGTACTCCCTCGGGGGGTCGGTGATCGGTGGTGCGAAGAACTGATCACCAGCGTAGGGAGCGAGGGCCCGCCGCGGATCGGCCTGGGGAAGGGACTTGGTGCTCCCCCCGCCGCAGGAGCCGCGGGCGGGGTCTCCTCCCCCGGGAGTAGGGGGTGCCCCGGGGTTCTCCCCCTAATGGGCCCCGGGCCGGATGACGCCGGTCTCGTAGGCGTAGACGACGGCCTGGACGCGGTCGCGCAGGCCCAGCTTGGCCAGGACGTTGCCGACGTGCGTCTTGATGGTGGTCTCCGACACCACGAGCTCGCGGGCGATCTCGGCGTTGGACAGGCCGCGCGCGACGTGGCCGAGGACCTCGCGCTCCCGGTCGGTCAGGTGGTCCAGGCCGGGCGGGGGGCCCTCCTCGCGCAGCGCCGGCAGGCGGGACGCGAACCGGTCGAGGAGGCGGCGGGTGACGCTGGGGGCGACGATGGCGTCGCCGTCGGCGACGATGCGGATGGCGCTGATGAGGTCCTCGGGCGGGGCGTCCTTGAGCAGGAAGCCGCTGGCGCCGGCGCGGACCGCCTCGATGACGTACTCGTCGAGGTCGAAGGTGGTGAGGATGAGGACGCGCGGGTCGTGGGCGGCGGCCCGGTCCCGCACGATGCGGCGGGTGGCCTCGATGCCGTCGACGCCGGGCATGCGGATGTCCATGAGCACCACGTCGGGCAGCAGGCCGCGGGTGGCCTCGACGGCGGCGGCGCCGTCGCCGGCCTCGCCGACGATGGTCAGGTCGGGCTCGCTCTCCAGGATCAGCCGGAAACCGGTTCTCAGCAGCGGCTGGTCGTCGACCAGCAGGATCCGTACCGCCGCCGTGCTCACGTGACCTCCAGGGGGAATCGGGCGCGGACCTCGAACCCGCCGCCGGCGCGGGGGCCTATCCGCAACTCGCCACCATAGAGGGCGACGCGTTCGCGCATGCCGACGAGGCCGTGGCCGGGGCCCGGATCGTTGCAGGCCGCCTCGCTGGAGCCGCGCCCGTCGTCGGCGACCTCCAGGACGAGGGCGCGCTCGGAGTATTTCAGACGGACCCAGGCGCGGGCGTGCGGACCGGCGTGCTTGAGGCTGTTGGTGAGGGCTTCCTGGACGAGCCGGTAGACGGCGAGGTCGACGCCGGTGGACAGGTCGCGGGGCTCCCCGTCGACCTCGAGCTGCACGGCGAGGCCGGTCTCGCGCAGCTGCTCGACCAGGCCGGTGAGGTCCTGGGTGCCGGGCTGGGGGGTGAGTTCGGCGGCGGAGACGACCGGGTCGCGTTCGGTGCGCAGCACTCCGACGATCCGCCTCATCTCGGCCAGGGCGGTGCGGCCGACCTGCTCGATGGTCTCGATGGACTCGCGGGCGGCGTCGGGGTTGCGTTCCATGATGCGGCGGGCGGCGCTGGCCTGGACCGTCATGACGCTCACGTGGTGGGCGACGACGTCGTGCAGTTCGCGGGCGATGCGCGAGCGCTCCTCGACGCGGGCGGTGCGGGCGTCGGAGAAGCGGGCCTTCTCCAGGCGGGCGGCCCTGTCCTCCAGCTCGGCCAGGTAGGAGCGGCGCAGCCGCAGGCTGCGGCCCAGCCACCACACGCCGGCGAGCAGCCCCACGTTGGCGGTCAGCGAGTAGACGCCGTCGTAGATGTCGCCGCCGATCCCGACGAGGGCGATGATGACGGTCAGGGCCGCCAGGCCGCCCAGCGCGCTGCGGGCCAGCGGCAGGTGCGCGGCCACGGTGTAGACGGCGATGAGGAAGGCGAACATGTCGCCGGACAGCTGGTGGTTCTGGGTGGCCAGGAGGACCTCCCCGCACAGCACGACCGCCAGGACCGCCATCGGGAACCGCTGGCGCACCGCCAGGACGCCGATCGTCACCACGGTGGCGGTGTAGGCGAACGCGTCGTGCGGGGCGTAGGTGTGACCCGGGAAGGAGACGTCCTGCGCGAGGTCGACGAACGTGAAGACCATCAGCAGGGCGGCGACGAGGCCGTCGGTGGCCGTCGGATGTCCGCCCAGCCAGGCCCTCAGGTCACGGATACGGGAACTCACCCCCTCAAGGTAGGGTCTTCCGCACGGTCAGGCCCCATCCGGGATGGGGATCTGCGTCCCCTCCTCGAGGAGGAGGGGGCGGGGCGCCGTCGGTGCTCTCCGGGAAGTGGCAGGCGGCCAGCCGGCCGGCGGCCTTCTCCTCCAGCGGCGGGACCGTCGTCCTGCACACGTCCTGGGCCTTCCAGCAGCGGGGGTGGAAGGGGCAGCCCGGCGGCGGGTCCAGCGGGCTGGGCACGTCGCCCTTCAGGCGGATGCGCTCGCGGTCCTGCCGCACGTTCGGGTCGGGAATCGGCACCGCCGACAGCAGCGCCTTGGTGTAGGGGTGCTTGGGGTCGGCGTACAGGTCCTCGCGGTCGGCGATCTCCACGATCCGGCCCAGGTACATCACCGCGACCCGGTCGGAGATGTGGCGCACCACCGACAGGTCGTGGGCGATCACGACGTAGGTGAGGCCGAGTTCGTCCTGCAGGTCCTCCAGGAGGTTCACGACCTGGGCCTGGATGGAGACGTCCAGGGCGGAGACGGGTTCGTCGGCGACGATGAGCCTGGGTTTCAGCGCCAGGGTGCGGGCGATGCCGATGCGCTGGCGCTGGCCGCCGGAGAACTCGTGCGGATAGCGGTTGTAGTGCTCGGGGTTCAGGCCCACCAGTTCCAGGAGTTCCTGGACCGCCTTCTTCACGCCGTGGGGGGTGGCGATCTTCTGGAGGTGGAAGGGGGCGCCGACGATCGAGCCGACGGTCTTGCGGGGGTTGAGGGAGGAGTACGGGTCCTGGAAGATCATCTGGATGTCGCGGCGCAGCGGCCGCATCCCCCGCTGCGACAGGTCCGCCAGCTCCCGGCCTTCGAAGCGGATGCTCCCCGAGGAGGGGTCCAGCAGGCGCATGATCATCCGGCCGGTCGTGGTCTTGCCGCAGCCCGACTCCCCCACCAGACCCAGCGTCTCGCCCTTGTTCACCGAGAACGTCACGCCGTCGACCGCCTTGACCGCCGCCACCTGGCGGCGCAGCAGGCCCGCGTGCACCGGGAAGTGCTTGCGCAGGTCGGTGACCTCCAGCAGCGGTGTGCCGCTCTCCACTTTCTCCGCCTTCACAGGTTCGGCCTGATCTCTTCTTCCCAGATCCGCCGGCGGTCGGCCGCCGGCAGGTGGCACGCCGCGAGCTGTCCCGGGGATATCTCCGTCAGTTCGGGTACTTCGGTGGTGCTGCGGCCGCCGGTGCGGTCGGCATAGGCGCACCGGGGGTGGAACGCGCATCCCGGCGGCAGGTTGATCAACGACGGGGGCGTGCCCTTCACCGGCATCAGCCGCTCCGAGCGCATCCGGTCCAGCCGCGGCATCGACCCCAGCAGACCCCAGGTGTAGGGGTGGGCGGGGGCGTGGAAGGCGGCTTCGACGGTGGCCTGCTCCACGCACCGGCCGCCGTACATGACCAGGACGTCGTCGGCGAGTTCGGCGACGACGCCCAGGTCATGCGTGATCATGATGATGGCGGAGTCGAACTCCTCCTGAAGATCCCGCAACAAGTCCAGAATCTGCGCCTGCACCGTCACGTCCAGCGCCGTCGTCGGCTCATCGGCGATCAGCAGCTCCGGGTCGCACGACAACGCCATCGCGATCATCGCCCGCTGCCGCATACCGCCGGAGAACTGATGCGGATAGTCGTCCACGCG